>DATHTJ010000380.1:0-41623 GCA_035463315.1 Pseudonocardiaceae bacterium | reverse complement strand
CGATCAACTGAGGAGCTTCAGGAGGGCGTTCTTTACCTCGGGGCGACCGGCGGCGACGAGCGTGAAGGTGGCTTCCCGGACCAGCCGCTGAGCGTGCCGGCGCTGGAGGATCCCGGAGCTGCCCACGGCAGCGACGAGCGCACCAGCCGCGCGGTAGGCGAGTTCGGATGCGGCAGCGCGCGCGGCGGGCAAGGCTGGCGGATCGGCCAGCCCTGCGTCGAGACGATCGCGGATCGCGTCCTGTGCGGTGTGCAGCCGCGACGCGACCTCGGGTTGGCCAGCCTCGCCGATCATCCGGATGCACCGCCCCGCGATCCCCATCGCGAGACAGCCGTTCATCCGCGCGCTGATGTGCTGGTTGGCCAGGAAATCGGTATGCGAGACCTCGGCAAGGATTTTCTCGGCGGGCAGGAAGTAGTCCTCAAAGCGCAGCCGGACAGTGTTGCTGCCCTGGGCGGCGATCAACCGTAACTCCTCGACGGTGATGCCCTCGCCGGCTACGGCGTCGACCAGCCCGCTGACGATCGCGCCCTGGGGACCCCCGGCAGTGTCACGCGCCGCGATCAGCAGCACGTCGATAATGCCCCA
Source organism: Pseudonocardiaceae bacterium (assembly GCA_035463315.1). Classification (GTDB taxonomy): domain Bacteria; phylum Actinomycetota; class Actinomycetes; order Mycobacteriales; family Pseudonocardiaceae. Next base: position 41,035 of record DATHTJ010000380.1, on the reverse strand, counting down.
CCCGCTGACAAACGGCGCCTCGCCGTTGAGCAGCCAGCCGCCTTCGGTGGCAGTCGCCCACAACCGCGGCGGCCGTGGGATCGCGCCCGCGAACGCCACCCCGCCCCGCACCTCGCCCCGGATCGCGGCACTGAGGTACTTCTCCTGCAGGTCCACGTTCCTGGTGCCGGTCAGGCCCCGCACCACACTGTGGTGCTGTATCCAGGTGAACGTGGTGGTGAGGCACCCGCCGCACAGCGTCTCGAGAATGCTGACCAACGACGGGAAGTCGACCTTGATACCGCTGTGCTCGGGCTGGCCCGCGAGCCCGTAGAAACCCTCCTCGGCAAGCAGATCGAAGTGGCTGCGCGGGATCACCCCCTCGGCGTCGACGTCCAGGGCTGCGGGGAACAGCACATCGTCCGCGATCGCGCCGGCCCGCTCCAGCATGCTCGCCATGCGAGCCAAGCTACCTTCAGCCAAGGTCGGCCAGCTCTGGTTGACGTCACCTCGCAATCCGGACCGGCGCCACCGAGACGATCACCCGGGTGCACTGAACATGACCGAGAACCGCCCGAGAACGTAGGTCAATGTCGCAATCCCTGTGATGGAGTAAACAGAGCTGTCAGGCAGGGGACGTGGCTACCTGCCGCGCCCGGCGGGCCAGCTCGCGAAGGTCTGCGCGGGGTCTGGTCTCCAGCTCAGCGGCCAGGGGAGCGAGCGCGGCGCGGGCGACGCCGGAGCGCAGTGGGGCCACGGCGGAGATCGCCGAGGCGGCCAGCCGCGGTGCGTCTGGCTCACCGGCCTGCACGTGCAGCCGAGCGAGCGTGATGTCAGCGAGGACGCCCTCACGACGGTCGGTGCCGTGGGCAAAGGTTTGTACCGAGACTGAGGCCGTCGACTCGGCGAGGTCGAGTGCGCCCAGGTGCAGCTGCACCAGCGCCGTAACCAGGTCCATGTCGGCCCGAGCATGGGAGTCCGGGGGGTCATAACCGTCCCGGGCACGAGCGAGTTCCGACCTGACCCGGCGGGCAGTCGACTCGGTGTCACTCAGCTGAGCCTGGGCCAGTGCGCTCTCCACGGCCAGCCACGAGCGCAGCACAGGGACCTGCGGATCATCGCGCGGCGCATCAGCCACGTGCAGATCAGCGAGCTGCACCAGCTTCAAGGCGTTGTTCGGCTGAGCACGGTCGATCAACATCATCGCTGCGTGCCGGAGCGCACACGACGCTCGGTAGCTATCCCCGGCGTCAATGGCCAACTGCACCGCCACCGAGAAATGATGATAAGCAGCGGACGGAGCGCAGCTGTCATGACAACACCACGCAGCGCCACGGTGTAGGTCCGACAGCGCCGACAGCAGAGCCCGGCGAACCGGCGGCGCGGCATCTGCACCAAGCCAGGAGTCTGCCCACCCGGCCAGCGCGGTGGCAGGCCCGGCTTGGCCACCGATGGTCCGGGCGGCAGCTCTCAGCGAGGCGGTGTAGTCACCGATCACCGCGACATCGCGCGCACCGATCCGCGACGGTGTGTCGACCAGCAAGCCGCCAGCCGACAAACCAGGCGTCAGCTTGCCCAGCCCAGGCACGGCGGTACCGAACGCGGCCACGCCTGCCAGCGCGAACAGGTGCTGAAACTGCCTTCGCAGCAAATCCTCGTCCGCCTCCTCACCCGGCTCAAAGACCGCGCCCTCAGCGTATGCGCCGTAGCCGAGTCCCATCGCCTCACGCGGCACGTCCAACCCGGCCGCGATGCGCTCCAGCACGTCATAAGCCATCACCTGGCGACCCTTGAGGATCTCGCAGACCTCGCTCTGGGACTGGCCCGTCGCTTGCGCAATCACCCGCTGGACCACCCCCGCTCGCATCAGGAGTCGATAGACCGTGCCGATGTCGCGGCTGGCCAGAGCGGCACGCATGCCCGACAAGGCGAATAGTTCAAGATCCGGCAATCCAGACATAGGTTCCTCTCGCGTACAGCAATCTTGATCGTTTGAACTGGACGACTCGACCAACGGCCGACCGGCGCTTGACAGAGCCGTGCTCATCCGGCCGGGTCGGTTAAATCCGCTGTGACACCGATCACGCAGGGCAGGCAGAGTGCTCCCCACGGCCGGTCAGCGCTCTCTAGCCCAGCATCTGCTAGGTGGGCGCCGCAGAGCGTCTCCACGTAACCGAGAGTCTCGGACTTTGCTGAGATCACCGGGTGCTACCGCGTGGCAGTACTCGCCTAGGTGCAGCGCCCACGGCATCTCGGACGCGCTCACTCGGCTGCCTCCACGATGCCCTGCGCTAACGCTGTTGCATCAGTCTTGGAGACTTTCACGCCGGGTGCGTCCAGGCCGTGAAACGACCATGAGCCGTGGTTTTCGTGCACCACCAGCAGCGTGGGCATGCTGCCGCCGTCGCTGCGCGACCATCCGACCACTCGCCTTCCCTCCCTGTGGCGCCTGGGCGCTTCGATGCTCATCGCGTGCTCGTCTCTGTCGCATGGAACGCCGCCCGGCCCGGTTGGGAAGGCACGGACCGGGCGGCTGAAGGCCACCGCTGAGATGACCCGTGTGCAGCATGCACACCCGCACGATATGGCGCAAGTTTGCGGACAGGATGCGTAGAAGTGGGCTAAGGGTTTCGCCCGCACACGGGCTGGAAGGCTTGCGGGATGCCATCGAAGTTCAGCCCTACCCGGCTCAAGCGGCTGGGCTCCGCCTTGCGCGCGCTGCGTGAGGCATCCGAGCTGACCGCTGAGCAGGCCGCGAAGAGTCTCGGGTGGTCGGGCTCCAAGGTGAGCCGGATCGAGACCGGCAAGCAGCTCGGGTCGCCCGACGACGTCCGAAAGCTGGTCGGACTCTACGACGTGGGCGAAGACGAGATCGAGAAGTACGGTGCGATCGCCCGGCAGGCAAGACAGCGGGATTGGTGGCACAAGTACGACGATGTGCTCCCGGAGTGGTTCGAAGGCTACCTGGGGCTGGAAGCGGAAGCGTCCAAGATCAGCACATACGAGTCTGATCTCGTACCCGGACTGCTGCAGACCGAGCAGTACGCGGCGGGAGTGCTCGGCGCGTTCCCACTGGGAACCACGCCCGAAGAGAGGGAACGGGCGGTGGATCTTCGCCGGGCCCGTCAGGCGCGGCTGTCCGATGACAACCCGCTGATCTTGGATGCGGTGATCAGCGAGACTGTGCTGCGTCGGGCCATCGGTGGCACGGCCGTGATACGCGAGCAGCTGGAACACCTGGCCGCGATGATGGACCGGCCGAACATCACCCTTCGCCTGCTGCCCTTCACGGCCGCCGAGCACCCCGGCATCAACGGAGCCTTCAGCGTGCTGGAGTTCCCCGACCCCGACGACGGACGCATCGTGTGCGTGGAAGCCCTGACGTCTACGCTCTACATCGAGAAAACCAGGGATGTCGGCATCTACCGGCTGGCGTTCGACCAGATACGATCCGCAGCGGCCGGACCGGACGAGACGGCCACTGCGATCACCGCCACAGTTAGGGAGCTGGAACCATGAGCACGCATCGCGCGGTGGGGCGCGACGAGCTTGCCGACGCGCGTTGGACCAAGAGCAGCCACAGTGGCAGCGGCGGCGGCAACTGCGTGGAAGTCGCCCGGCTGCATGACGGGCACCGTGCCATCCGAGACAGCAAGAACCCGACTGAACCGGCATTGATCTTCACGCCGGCCGAATGGGCCGCGTTCACCGCTGGAGTGCGCGGCGGCGAGTTCCCTCTACTAAGTTAGACGCGCCACTCACACCGCGGTACTGTACATACCAACAAAATAGCTTAATCGCGCCCGGCCACGGCGACCGGAACCATGCGCCGCAACAACCGCGCCTGCGGCCCGGGTCGGGTGAAGCCTCAGCATGCTCATCCCGGACCGTCCTCCTCCGGTAATACCGCCACCGCACGGGCGGCCTCGGGGCCGTCGGCTAGCAGTACCCGGAACCCGGCCTCGTCGAGCACTGGCACCTTGAGCGCCACGGCCTTGTCGTACTTTGAGCCAGGCGCCTCGCCGACCACCACGAACGCGGTCTTCTTCGACACCGACCCGGCAGCCCGGCCCCCCCGTTCGGCGATCGCCTCGGCCGCCTCGTCCCGGGAGAACCTCTCCAGCGAGCCGGTGACCACAATGGACATCCCTTCCAGATGGCGCGGCACCGACTTGTCAACAGCGTCTGCCATCCGTACGCCCGCGCGACGCCACTTGGCTACCACTTCTCGGTGCCAGTCCACCGCGAACCACTCGCGCACGGCTGCGGCGATCGTCGGGCCGACGCCGTCCACCGCCGCCAGCGCCTGCTCGTCCGCCTCTTCGATGGCCTGCAACGAACGGAACTCGCGGGCCAGCGCCTGCGCCGCAGTGGGGCCGACGTGCCGGATCGACAGCGCCACCAGGACTCTCCACAGCGGACGATTCTTCACGGAGTCCAGGTTGGACAGCAGCTTGCGCGCGTTAGCCGAGAGCTCTCCCGCCTTGGTGCGGAACAGATCCACCGCGAGCAGCTTCGACTCGTCGAGGGTGAACAGATCCCCCTCGTCGTGCACGACACCAGCGGCCAGCAGCGCCACCGCGGCCTCGTAACCGAGCACCTCGATGTCGAAGGCGCCGCGCCCAGCGACGTGGAAGATCCGCTCCCGGAGCTGGGCGGGACAGGAGCGAGCGTTGGGGCACCGGATGTCGACGTCGCCGTCGCGCTGGTGGCGCAGCGCCGTGCCGCACTCCGGGCAGTACGTCGGCATGACGAACTCGCGCTCGGCACCGCTGCGCAGGTCGACCACCGGGCCAAGCACCTCGGGGATCACGTCGCCGGCCTTGCGGATCGTCACCGTGTCCCCGATCAGCACTCCCTTGCGCCGCACCTCGTCGGCGTTGTGCAGAGTCGCCAACGACACCGTCGATCCCGCGACGGTCACCGGCTCCATGAAGGCGAACGGGGTGACTCGCCCGGTGCGTCCGACGTTGACCCGGATATCCAGAAGCTTGGTGGTGGCCTCCTCGGGCGGGTACTTGAACGCGATCGCCCAGCGCGGCGCGCGGGACGTCGAGCCCAGCCTGCGCTGCGCCGACACCTCGTCGATCTTCACCACCACGCCGTCGATCTCGTGCGGCACGTCGTGGCGGCGCTCGCCCCAGGAGGCGATGTGCTCGATCAGCTCGTCGATCGTGGACAGCAGCCGGGTGTGCTCGGACACCGGCAGCCCCCAGGCCCGTAGCGCCTCGTAGGACTGCGACTGGGTCGCCGGCTCGAACCCGCGCCGGCGACCCAGCCCATGGCAGAGCATCCGCAGCGGACGGGTCGCGGTCACCCGCGGGTCTTTCTGCCGCAACGAGCCCGCCGCGGAGTTACGGGGGTTGGCAAACGCCGGCTTGCCCGCCTCCACCAGCCTTGCGTTGAGCTCGGCGAAGTCGGCGAGCCGGAAGAACACCTCCCCGCGCACCTCAAGCAGTTCGGGCACTGGGTACTCGACGGAGTCGTGCAGCCGGTCTGGGATGTCGCGCAGGGTGCGCAAGTTGAGCGTGACGTCCTCGCCGGTACGCCCGTCGCCGCGGGTGAGGCCGCGGACCAGGCGCCCGTTCTCGTACAGCAGATTCACCGCCAAGCCGTCGATCTTCAGCTCGGCGAGGTAGTGCACCTCGGTGCCCACCTCACGGGCGACCCGGTCGGCCCAGGCGCGCAGCGCGTCAGTCTCGAAGGCGTTATCCAGGCTGAGCATCCGCTCGAGGTGGTCGTGCGCGGCGAACTCGGTGCTGAAGCCACCGCCGACCAGCTGCGTCGGGGAGTCCGGCGCTACCAGCGCCGGCCAGCGCTGCTCCAGTTCTTGCAGCCGGCGGAACAGTTCGTCGAACTCGGCATCGGAGACGGTGGGGGCATCCAGCACGTAGTAGCGGAACTGGTGCCCGCGTACGGTGTCGGCAAGCTCGCCGTGCTCGGCTCGCACCTCGGCAGGCGGCCCGGTGGTGCCGTGCACAAGGTCTTCGGCGGTCACGATGCTCGACCCTGCAAACAGGTCTTCGTAGTCACGCCCGCGAGACTAGCTTCGGCCACCGACAGCCGGCAGATGCAGCGCGGCCCCGCACCGGAACCGGTGCGGGGCCGCGAGGAAATGCTCAGCGAAGGGGGACGACCTTGTCGGCCTGCGGGCCCTTGGGGCCCTGACTCGACTCGAACTCCACTTTCTGGTTCTCTTCCAGGCTGCGGTAGCCGTCACCCTGGATGGCAGAGAAGTGGACGAACACGTCGGGGCCGCCTCCATCGACCTGGATAAAGCCGAACCCCTTCTCCGCGTTGAACCACTTCACCGTGCCGTGTGCCATGTGCTCTCCCTGTGGAATCTGATGCCTGGGCCGGCACCGTGCCAGCCCGTGGTTGCGCGGCCCACGCGCGCCCGATGGGAGGTATCCCCGATGGGAGCGCGAAGCCCGTAGTCAGACATTCCACGGACGCTTCACAACGATCGGGGAACTACACGACCACAACCGTGCGCCACGCTAGCACCTTTCGGTGCCGAAGCCACTACGACACGTTCATCAGATCGGCTGCAACGCGGGGTGATGTTGGCGTTGAGGCGGAAGACGTCGCCCGATCACCCGGCGTGGCTACAAGTCGAGCTGCCACTCGGCTGACCGGCGGTACGGCCGGAACCCCATCGCCTCGTTGATACCGACCATGTAAGGGTTGGAATCAGCGTTGACCGTGTCGATGACACGCAGCTCGGGGCGCTGCGCGCGAGCGTAGTTCAGGTTGGCCACCTTGATCAGCATGCCCAGCCGGTGGCCGCGGTGCTCCGGCGCGACGATCGTGTCCCACTGATCGGCGTACCAGTGCGACGTGGCGTAGCCGACGATCTGGGTGAAGGCGACCAGCCGTCCGGCGCCGTCCACTGCCGCGGTGGTGACCATGTGCAGACCGCAGGCCAGGCAGCTGGCGTCCCGCTCCCGCAGCCGGGCCGCGTCGTAGGCCTCCGCATCCCACTGCAGATCATCCATCGGCGCGTCGGTGATCATCCGCCCGGTCAGGTAGGCGATGTCGTCGAGCCACCGCCGCGGTGTGCTACCCACCCACTGGACCAGCGAGTAGCCCTGCGACTGCGCCCGGGCCTGCACATCGAGCCGGGTGAGCACAGCTGGGTCGACCGAGCTGATATCGAGCCGCCGCCGGGTCCCGACCAGGGCCGGCATCGCGCCGGACGCCGCCGCGAATCGTCCTGCCGGATCGGATGCGGCCGGGTCCAGCGGCTGGTCCACCCCGGCGATGAGGCTGATCCGCCCGTGGCGGGTGGCCTCGTTCCGCAGGTGCGCGAGCAGCGCCCGACCGATGCCGCGCCGCCGGTGCTCGGGCGCCACCAGGATGTGGCCCGCGGCGTTGTGCAGGTTGTCCAACGTCGGCAGGTGGAGCAGGCAACCGCCCACCACCGAGCCCTCTACCCGAGCCACCCATACGGTCTCGGTCTCGCCGGGCCACGGGTGCCGGAAGCTGCCGAGCACGTTGGCCCAGCACGGCGGCGGGTCAGCTGGCAGATCCGCGCGTACCACCGCGCAGCGCAGCTCGTACCACTGCTGGATGGTCGCCTCGTCGGACGGCTCAACCGGCGCGAGAGATAACCCGCTCAGACTGATCGTGGTCATGCCCTCCATCCCGCCACGACCGAGCACCGCGCGCCACCGAATTTCGCTGTCACCGCGACCAGGAGTCGGGCGGGTCCACGAATGCCTGCCCCAGCTCCCGAGCCAGGGTCAGCGCCCGCAGGACCCAGCCCGGAGTCGCGCCGGCCAGCCCGCAGGACGGGGTGGGCACGCAACGCTGCGCGAGCAACGCGCGGTCGAAGCCGAGCCGGTCCACCAGATCCAGCGCCGGCCGGGCCAGGCCAGCGAGAGTGGGTGCCACCGCCGGCTCCATCGCCGGGACCAGCCCGAGCAGCACCGAAGCACCGGAGTCCCAGGCCTCGCCGAGGGCATCGACGGTGGCCCGGGGCGCGCCAGCGAGCAGTTCGACGTCGACGGCCAGCGCGTCGGCCCCGGCGCCGCGCAGCAGCGCCAACGGTGGCCGCGGCGCGCAGCAGTGCACGATCCGCGGCACCGGCAGGGCGTCGAGCACGCTGCGCAGCAATTCAGCTACCGCACTCTCGGGCACCGCGGGCACGGTGCCGTACCCCGACGGGGTGGGCACGCTGCCGGCGAGCACCGCGGGCAGACCCGGTTCGTCCAGCTGCACCACGACTTTCGTCCCCAGCCGGCGGGACACCTCCGTCACGTGCACCCGCAGCCCCTCGGCCAGCGAGGCAGCGAACTCGCGTAGCGCGCCGGGATCGGTGAGCACCTTGTGCCCGCGGTACAGCTCCACCTCGGCAGCCAGCGTCCACGGTCCGGCGGCCTGCACCTTGACCACCTCTGGCCGGGCCCCGGCGGAGTCCACCGCCTCCTCGAGCGCGTCCAGGTCAGTGCGCAGCAGGTCGACGCCGCGGCGGTGATCGCCGCCGGGCCGCGCGGTGACCCGGTACCCGGAGGGCACCAGCTCGACGGCGAGGTCGACGAGCAAGGCCGCGGTGCGGCCGATCATGTCTGCCCCGGCGCCCCGCTCGGGTAGCTCCGGTAGGTGGGGTAGGTCGGGCAGCTCGCCGATCACGGTGCGGGCGGCCTCGAGAGCGTCGGTGCCGGGCATTGAGCCGATCCCGGTGGCGGCACCGGGAGGCCAGGGAGGTCGGTCAGTCACCGGCTCTTTCTATCAGGTACCGGAGTATGGAATCTCCGTAGCCTGTCGCGGCCCGGCTACGTATTCGAAAAGCAGCTTCACGGCTAGGTAGCCGACCTGGAAGAATTACGTGCGACCACCGATTGCCACAACGCATTACTGTCGGGCACGGTATGTGATGGCGAATCAGCAATACAAACGATGAGATGTTTTCCGTGTCCAACACCACCTCGAACACCTTCCTGAGGAGGATTTCATGTCTGACACAGTGAGTTCTGCCGAACTCGACGGGCAGCACGTGGAGCTGCTGCCAGCACGTACCGTCCTGTCGATGTTCAGCGCCGGCGATGGCGGCATCGCCAGCGACGGCACCCCCGGCATCGGGAAGCTCGGCATCAATGTGCTCGGCATCCCGGTGATTCCTGGCGGCGGCAACGGCATCGGCTTGCCCGGCACCAGCGCTGATGGCTGATGGCGCTTCGGGCGCGTCCGAGTAGGGTTGAGTCCAGCGCTCTGACTGAGGAGGGGTGGCCGCGTTCCGGCCGCCCCTCTGAGGTCTGCAACTCCACGACTAGGTAGTTCATCTGGAAGAACTACGTACGACTCAAGAAATTCAGCTGGTGGCGGTGATGGTGGCGCTGCCGAGCACGACGTCACCGTCGTCGTCGGGCTGGTACAGCACGACGGCCTGCCCGGGCGCCACCCCCCGCAGCGGCCGCCGCAACTGCACCAGTACGCCGTCGTCGACGGCCTCGGCCACGGCACTGGCACACCCACCGTGCGCCCGGACCTGCGCGACGCACTCCACGGGACCCTCCGGAGCACCCAAAGTCCACACCGGACGGTCGGCCTCGATCACCCCGACCTCCAGATGGTCCGCCGATCCGACCCGCACGGTCCCGGTCACCGGCTCGCGCGCCAGCACGAACCGCGGCCGGCCGTCGGGGGCTGGCCGGTCCAGCCCCAGCCCGCGGCGCTGCCCGACGGTGAAGCCGTGCACACCGTCGTGACGGCCGAGCACCTCACCGGTCTGGTCATCGACCAGCTCACCGGGCCGAGACCCCAGCCGGTCGGCGAGGAACGCCCGAGTATCACCGGAGGGAATGAAGCAGATGTCGTGACTGTCCGGCTTGTCCGCGATGACCAACCCGCGCCGGGCGGCCTCGGCTCGGATGTCGGCCTTCGGGGTGTCGCCGACCGGGAACAGTGCATGCGCCAGCTGGCTGGCGGTGAGCACAGCGAGCACGTAGGACTGGTCCTTACCGGCGTCCACCGCCCGGCGCAGTACCCCGTCTGAGAGGCGCGCGTAGTGCCCGGTGCAGACTGCGTCGAAGCCCAGATTCAGCGCCCGGTCCAGCAGCGCAGCAAATTTGATCTTCTCGTTGCACCGCAGGCACGGGTTGGGGGTGCGACCGGCAGCGTACTCCGCGACGAAGTCGTCCACCACGTCGGCAGTGAACCGCTGCGCGAAGTCCCAGACGTAGAACGGGATGTCGATGATGTCGGCGACCCGCCGGGCGTCCGCGGCATCCTCTCTGGTGCAGCACCCGCGGGCACCGGTGCGCAGCGTGCCGGGCTGTGCCGACAGCGCCAGGTGCACCCCGACGACCTCATGACCGGCGTCCACCGCGCGGGCGGCCGCGACTGCGGAGTCCACCCCGCCGCTCATCGCAGCCAGAACCCTCATGACGCCCTCGCCCGCCGGATTCCAGCCCCGCGGGCCCGGGTAACCACCGGCTCGATGGCGTCGAGGACGTCGGCCACGTCCTGCGCGGTGGAGGTGTGTCCGAGGGAGAAGCGCAGCGAGCTGCGGGCGGCGGCCGGCGCGGCTCCCGTCGCCAGCAGCACGTGCGAGGGCTGTGTCACGCCGGCAGTACAGGCGGCTCCCGTCGAGCATTCGATGCCCCGAGCGTCGAGCAACATCAGCAGCGAGTCACCCTCGCAGCCCGGGAAGGTGAGATGAGCATTGCCCGGCAACCGCGAGGGACCACCGTCGATCACACCGTCGCCCGAGTCCCCGTTGAGCACCGCATCCGGCACCTTGGCGAGGATCCCGTCCACCAGCTCGGCACGCAGCTGGCCGAGCCGGATAGCGCTGCGCGGCCGCGCCGCCACCGTCTGCTGGATCGCGGTGGCCAGCCCGACGATCGCGGGGACGTCCAGAGTGCCCGAGCGCACATCGCGCTCCTGGCCGCCACCATGCAGCAGCGGGGTGACCGCGACCTCCCGGCCCAGCAGCAGCACTCCGACTCCGTAGGGCCCACCGAGCTTGTGCCCGGTCAGGGTCATCGCCGCAGCTCCGGACCTGCCGAAGTGCACCGGTAGCTGGCCCACCGCCTGGACCGCGTCGGTGTGCAGCGGCACCCCGTACCCGGCCGCGACCTCGGCCAGCTCGCGCACCGGCGCCACGGTGCCCACTTCGTTGTTCGCCCACATCACGGTCACCAGTGCGACCGAGCCCGGGTCGCGGGCCAGCGCGGCGCGCAGCGTCTCGGGGCGCACCCGACCGTCGGCACCCACCGGCAGCCACGTCACCTCGGCTCCCTCGTGATCGGCCAGCCAGGACACCGCGTCGAGCACAGCGTGATGCTCGACGGCGGACGCGAGCACCCGCCTGCAGCGCGGGTCAGCGGACCGCCGCTGCCAGAACAACCCCTTGACGGCGAGGTTGTCGCCCTCTGTGCCGCCCCCGGTGAACACCACCTCCGAGGGGCGGGCACCCAGCGCCTCGGCGATGCTTTCCCGGCTTTCCTCGACGGTGCGGCGAGCCCGGCGGCCGGAGCCATGCAGTGATGAGGCGTTGCCCAGAGTGGACAACGCCTGGCTCATCGCTGCCACCGCCTCCGGCAGCATCGGGGTCGTGGCGGCGTGGTCGAGATAGGTCATCGTGATACCAGCGTAAACGGGGCCCGCGAGGGCGCAGGTACGGGCCGCTACGCCGCGCGCAGCGCGGGTGCAGCCGCGACCAGCTGAGGGGTTGCGGAGCCAACGGCAAGGTGGCCGCAGTCACGGCGGCCTGCGCGCGGGCCACTCACGCACGCCGGTCGGAACCGTCAGCGGGCAGCAGGGGCACCTCCACCAGACCCGGCTGCACCACGACGAGCGCGACCATATCGTGAGTGGCATTACGTGCTATAGCCCTGATTGCCACTCACAGGGGCGTCAGGCCTTGCGCTTGGTGACTGTCTCGGTCAGCTGCGGGGCGATGGTGAACAGGTCGCCCACCACACCGAAGTCGGCGACCTCGAAGATCGGCGCATCGGGGTCCTTGTTGATCGCGACGATGGTCTTGGACGTCTGCATGCCCGCCCGGTGCTGGATGGCGCCGGAAATGCCGAGCGCGACGTAGAGCTGCGGGGAGACGGTCTTGCCGGTCTGCCCGACCTGGAACTGATGCGGGTAGTAGCCGGAGTCAACCGCCGCCCGGGACGCCCCGACCGCGGCACCAAGTGCATCGGCGAGCTTCTCGACCACGGCGAAGTTGTCCGCCGAGCCGACCCCGCGACCACCGGAGACCACCACGCTGGCCTCGGTGAGCTCCGGCCGGTCACCGCCCTCGATGGGTCTGCGCTCAACGATCTTCGCTACCTTCGCCACACTCACCGCAGGGACCTCGACAGTGTGTTCGGTGGCCGTGCCCGGTGACTCGACCGGCTCGATCGCGCCGGCGCGGACCGTGATCACCGCCACCGGCGTGGTGGCCCTGGACTTGGCGAGGTAGGAGCCGCCGAACACCGAGTGCGTGGCGGTGCCGTCGTCGGCCAGCTCGACGGCGTCGGAGAGCAAGCCCGATCCGGTGCGCACGGCGAGCTTGCCCGCGATCTCCTTGCCGTCCGGCGAGGAGGCAATGAGGACGGCGGCCGGCTGAGCCGACTCTATGAGCGCTGCCAGCACGTCGACGGCCGGAGCGGTGAGGTAGTTGTCCACCTCCTCCGACTCCGCGATGTAGACCTTGGCTGCGCCATAAGCCGCCAGTCTGTCCTTGAGCTTGCTCGCGGTGCCAGGTGTGCCGACCACCACAGCGGACGGCTCGCCCACCTTCGCGGCGGCCGTGAGCAGTTCGTTGGTGACCTTCTTCACCTCTCCGGCGGAGTGCTCGACAAGGACCAGGACCTCTGCCATGACTGGAGTTCCCCTTCGAAAGGTCAGATCAGCTTCTGGCCGATGAGATACTCGGCGAGCTTGGCCGCACCGTCACCCTCGTCAGTGACGACCCGCCCGGCCTCGCGCGGCGGTCGTGGCGTGGACTCGATCACCGTGGAGGTGGCGTTGGCCAGCCCGACATCGCTGTGCTCGATTCCCGCATCAACCAGCGACAGCGTGCTGACCGGCTTCTTCTTCGCGGCCATGATGCCCTTGAACGACGGGTAGCGCGGTTCGTTGATCTTCTCGTTCACGCTGACCACCGCGGGCAGGTCAGCCTGCAACACCGTGATCGCGTCGTCAGTCTCCCGCTCGACGGTCACGGTGCGCCCCTCGACGGTGACCTTGCGGGCGTGGGTCAGCTCCGGCAGCCCCAGCACATCGGCGACCATCGCCGGGACGGCTCCCATGGTGCCGTCGGTGGCCTCGTTACCGGCCAGCACCAGGTCGACGTCACCGAGGGTGCCGATGACCTTGGCCAGCGCCCTGGCGGTCTGCACCGCGCAGGACCCGTGCAATGCCTCGTCGGACAAGTGCACCGCCTTGTCCGCACCCATCGACAGCGCCTTGCGGATGGCGTCGGTGGCACGCTGAGGACCCATCGTGACGACGGTGACCTCACCCTCACCTGCTTCCTTGATCGTGAGTGCCTCCTCAAGGGCGCGCTCATTGATCTCGTCCAGGACGACATCCGCAGAGCCGCGATCAAGGGTGTGGTCGGAGTCGGCCAGCTTCCGCTCGGACCAGGTGTCCGGCACCTGCTTGATCAGGACGACGATGTTCACAGTCCCTTCGACCTCCCGCCCGCTGATGGAGCCACTCGCCTACTCTGCAATGTTACCGGTGGGTAGCTCCACGGCGCACCGCGAGGTCTCGTTCAGCGGGCGACCTTGGTCTGCAAGCCGGCGAGAATGATGTCCAGGCCGTAGTCGAACCTTCCGGGCCGGTGCACGCCGCTGAGGTGCGGGCTCACGATCTGTATGAAGGGAATCTGCTCGGGCGGAAGCGCTGAGTAGTAGCCGATCTCGTCTTGCGATTCGGTGTCGCGAAATGGGACAATGTGGCCTATTTGGTGAAATCCGACAGTGTAGATGTAAAGGGCGAAGAAGGCGTCGGCGGCGTCGGCCGGCGAGAGCCCTCCCCGAAGGAGGAGCTCGATTGTCCGCTCGATGACCAGCAAGCCGTGCGGGCCGATCCTGACCCGGGCGCTGTAGACCCGGGCCAGCTGGTGGTGAGCGGCCAATGCTTGGTGGTAGCTGAGCACCAGCGCTCGTAGCTGGGCCAACCAGTCGCCTTCGGTCGCCGAGCAGTCCACCTCGCCGAGCATGAGGTCGACCATGAGGTCGACCAGTTCGTCCTTGTCCCGCACATGGTTGTACAGGGCCATGGGCGAGACCTCGAGTTCGGTGGCCAGCGCTCGCATGGTCAAGGCGGCAAGGCCCTTCTCATCGACAAGCTGCAGCGCGGCCCGCACGATCCGCGGTCGGGACAGCGGCGGTGGCCGCATGTAGTCCTTGCTCGGGTCGACATCGACCCAGGTCGACCGGTCGGCGCGGATACGAGAGGCACTTGGCGGGTCGGTCAACGATGGTCCCTTCTCCCTTGCCGCTACCACCACGAGTCGTGCGATGTGCATGTCTATACCCGATTGAGCGATGGCGGCGTCGTCACGCCTCTCCAACACTGTACGTGTCGCGAACAACGTATCATGAATCTACAGTGTACAGACGATGAGGTGTTGACCTGATCCTGCGGGGCACGCCGTCCCACCCACACGCCACCAGGAACTCGATGCCGATGACAACCGCCGCTCCTCCTGATGGGCGCTGCCGTCAACAGGGCGCTCCGCTGGATCAGCCCTCGGCAGTGACGATGCTCCTGCCCCTCGCGAGCAGTCCACAACCGCCGGGAGATGCCATGACCGAACAGCCGCCACCGCCCGTCCAGAATCCGCTGACGGTGGTGATGAAGGCGAAATCCCCAGAGGACTACGTCGCCCTTCGAAGGACCGTCGAACACCTGCAGTCTTTGCCACCGGACCAGAACCCGATCACCGTTGCGCTGAATAAGATCGGTACCGTGCACTTCGCCAGATTCGCGTTTCTGAACAACGATCAACTCGCAGTGATCACTACCTACGATGGCGACTTCGCAGTTTACATCAACGAGTTCATCAACGAGATTGGCGACGTCTTCAACGCACTTATGGCGCACGTGGAGAGCGCCCCGCCGCTGCCGGTGCAGACTTATCGAGAGGAGTTCCTGGACTACATCCGCGCCCACGACTTTCGCTGTGTGGGGAGGTTCTACAGCGCATACCCCGATCGGACAGTACTCGATATGCTCGACCCGGCCAGCGCCTCGCGCTGACCTGGCCTCAGGAGGATACCGCGATGGCGGCCGTTGCGCTGGCGGATGTGCAGGGTCTCATCCTGCGCGGCTATACAACGCCGGTGGCCCGATATCTGGGTCTGACCGTGCGCGAGCCGGAGGCTGCCCGCACTTTCCTCGCGGCGCTTGCGCACAGCGATCCCGCTTTCCCCTCCGTGACCACCGCGCAGCCCTGGGCGACGAAACCGGAGTACTGCGTCAACCTGGGCATCACGTTCCCGGGCCTGGCGGCACTGGGGGTGCCGCCAGCGTCTCTGGACAGCTTTCCCGCGGAATACGCCCAAGGGGCCGCACAGCGCGCCGCCAGGGTGGGCGATGTTGGTACCAGTAGCCCGCAGCAGTGGTTGCCGTGGCTGGCCAATCCTGGACTGCACCTGCTGGTCATGTTGTTCGCCCAGTCATCCGATGCCCTCGACGCCGCGATGAGGCAACTGGCGCAGGCATGGTCTCAGGGTTGTGTCGAGCTGGGGCGCCACGACGGCGCATGGCTGCCTGGCAACGTCGCACATTTCGGCTACCGGGACGGCCTGTCCCAACCTGCCATTGAGGGTGTTCCCTTCACCGTTCTGCCCGATCATCTGCCACGGGCCCCGGTCGGTGAGTTCCTGCTCGGGTATCCCAGCCAGCACGTCGGGTTCAGCTATCCGGTGCCGGGGCCGCCGGAGCTTGGCACCAATGGCAGCTTTGCCGCTTTCCGCGTGCTCGAACAGGACGTCGACGCGTTTATGGAATTCATCACCCAACAGGCGTCGGCGAGCGGGATGTCGAAGGAACTCATCGCGGCGAAGCTGTGTGGACGCTGGCCCAACGGCACGCCGCTGGTCCTGTCGCCGGACACCGACACGCCCAACCCGCCGATCCAGCCCGAGGCGCTGAACGACTTCGACTACGTCGGCGACGAGCGGGGTTATCGGTGCCCGATCGGAGCGCACATCCGCCGGATGTATCCACGCGGTCAACGAGTCGTCGGCAACGGCGGACATCTGCACCGCATCGTCCGGCGCGGTATCCCCTACGGTCCGCCCTACAACCCGGCACACCCGCGGGACAAACAGGCCCGCGGACTGCTCGGCCTGTTCATCGGGGTCAGCCTGCGCGATCAGTTCGAGTTTCTCATGGCCCAATGGGCCAATGACGGCATATTCACTGCGGGGCTCGGACACACCAAGGATCCCCTAATCGGTGACCACGCCGATGAGGCCGGAAGCTTCTCGATATCGCGCCCGGAGGGGCCGGTGGTCCTGGCGGGTCTCACCCGGTTCGTCACCACCCGCGGCAGTGCCTACTGCTTCCTGCCGAGCATCACCGGGATCCGCTACCTGGCCGGCCTATGACGTCATCGCCCCGATGCACAGGTTGACTCGGCAGCGGACGCCCAGCATTGAGCGCTACATGGATGCTTGTCGCTGTCGGGAGGCCACCTTGGACCGCGATATGGATGCTTGTCGCAGTCATGTCGCGTGGTGGGATGGGGGGCGTGGGCGTGACGGTGGTGGGCAGTGTGAACCTTGACCTGGTGGCGGCACTGCCGCGGCTGCCGGACCCCGGTGAGACCCTCACCGCCACTGGCTTGACCCGCGTCCCCGGCGGCAAGGGCGCCAACCAGGCGCTGGCCGCCCGCAGGCTGGGGCTACCCGTCCGGCTGGTCGCCGCGGTGGGTACCGACCCTGAGGCCGACACCGCTCTGGAGCTGCTGTGTCACGAGGGAGTCGAACTGGACGGGCTGCAGCGCGTCCCCGAGCCGACCGGGCTGGCGCTGATCGCCGTCGATACCGCCGGCGAGACCACCATCGTCGTGATACCCGGCGCGAACGCTGCACTGCGGGTGGAAGCCCAGGATGTGACCGGCGCCGACGCGGTGCTCACCGTGCTGGAGGTCCCCGACCACGCCGTCACCGCCGCCGCCCAGCACGCCACTGGACTGTTCGTGCTCAACGCGTCCCCAGCCCGGCCGGTGCCACCCGAGGTGCTCCGGCGCGCCGACCTGGTGGTGGTCAACAGTGCCGAGCACGCCGCACTACCGGGTCTGGACGCGGCCCGAGCTGTCGCTATCACCTATGGGCCTCGAGGCGCGGTGCTGCTCCGCAACGGCACCGAGGTCGCAACCGCGGCTCCCCCGCCGGTCAGCGCGGTCGACGGCACTGCTGCGGGTGACGCGTTCGTCGGTGCCGCCGTGGCGGGCCTGCTGCGCGGGCTCCCGGATACTGACCTGCTCGCCCGGGCCTGTGCTGCGGGCGCGCTGGCGGCCACCCGGCCCGGCGCCCAACCATCGCTGCCCACCGCCGCCGAAATCGACGAGGTACTCACCCGGTGAGCGTGCCGATGATCATCGACACCGATCCGGGGGTGGACGACGCGGTGGCGCTGATGCTGGCCGCTGCCAGCCCGGAGGTGCAGCTGCTTGCCCTGACCACGGTGTTCGGCAACGTCGGCGTGGAAATCACCACCGCCAACGCGCTGCGGCTGCGGGCCCTGGCCGGGCTCGGCCACCTGCCGGTGGCCGCTGGCGCCGCCCAGCCGCTGGTGTACCCGCAGCACCAACGGGCCGAGTCCCCACACGGCCCGGACGGCCTCGGTGGGCGCGCCCGCCTGCTGCCGGAACCCATCGGACCGCTGCATGCCCGCGGCGCGGTGGCTCTGATGGCCGATCTGCTGCACGCCGCACCCGTCCCGGTAACGCTGGTGGCCATCGGACCACTGACCAACATCGCGCTGCTGCTTGCCGCCCATCCCGAGGTCAAGCCCCGGATCGACCGCATCGTGATCATGGGTGGTCATCTCGGCGGCCCGGCAGCCGAGTTCAATATCCACTCCGATCCCGAGGCGGCCCGCCGGGTACTCGTCGAGGAGGACGTGCCAACCACGCTGGTGCCGCTGGACCTGACCCTGCGCGCCGCGGTCGACAGTGCCTGGCTAGCCACGCTGGCTGCGGCGGGGCCGCGCTGCGCCACGTTGACCGGCGTCGTCGAGCATTGTCGGAAGACCACGGGACGAGACACGGTGCCGCTGCACGACTCGCTGGCCGTGCTGGAGGCCGCCGTGCCGGGCACGGTGCGAACGACGTCGATGCCGCTGTCGGTGGTCTGCGACCACGGGCCCACCCGCGGTGCTGTGGTGACCTCCGGCGCCACCTGCACGACCAGGCACGTCGTGCAGGTGGCACTGGACGCGGACCTGCCGTCGGTCAACGCGACGATCCTGGCCCGGCTCCGGGTCGTGCAGTGACGCCGTGACCCTACTGCGACGAGCCGCGGAACAGTCGGGTCGCTCGGGCAACCAAGCGGCGGCCGCCGGCCCATCGTCGCGAGAGGTCGTAAGCGGTCCGCACCGGCACCGAACTGATCATCTCGACGGCACTCGGATACCGGTATGCGCTCCCGCCGAACGCTACCTTGGCCTGATCGGAACTCGGCCAGCTGTCGCTATGCCGGCACTCGCCGGCAAGCAGGGCTTGCAGCACCTCTTCGTGCAGCCCGCCAAAGTCGTACCACTGGTACCCGCGCGCCTTCGCCCACCGGATGATCTCCCATCTGATGGCGGCCGGGACGCTGAGCCGACCCGCCTCGCCAGTGCGGTCGAATCCGGCCAGCCGGCCCCGGATCATCGCACCACACCCGGTAACCAGGTCCGCAGCGACGGGTTCGCCACCCACCTCGCCGACGAACAGCACCGCCTGCCCCGTCGCCGCCAGCTCCGAATACATCGCCTTGATGTAGTCGACCGGCAGCGGCTGGTAGTCCTGATGGCGCGCCGAGTGGGTCATCAAGCTGGCGAGCAGTGGGATGTCCTGGCTACCTCCGATGCGAACCGTGACGCCTCGTGCCACCCACTTCTTCGGCCACGGGCGCAGCCGCCGAGCGAAACCGCGGCGAATCTCGTCCTCGGTGGCGGTGAGGTCAATGCGGATCGAACCCGCTGGTGCGATGCCGGCGGACGAGGTGCGGAACCCGCGCCGGAGCAGCTCGCGGCTCAGGTCGTCAGCACCTTCGGGCGGTTGGACGAACAGCATCCGCAACCGGCGCCGGCCCAGTGCCGCCAGACCGCTGGCGAGCTCTCGGCAGATCCCGGTGCGATCGGCCGCAGTTGTGGAGATCACCGGGCCGTAGGGGAGGTAACCGACGCTGCCGAGCACCGGCACTCGGCGGTACATGATCTGCGCACCGCCGACGAGTTCTCCAGCCTGGAAAGCCAGGAGGTACAGCGACTCGTAGCCAACCCGACCGCGTAGGCGTGCCCAAGCAGTGAGCTGGGTGACATCGCTACCTGCGGTGCTGTCCACAAGCCGGTCCCAGGTACGCAGTACGTTCGGGCCCGGATCGGAGCAGGCCATGATCGAGATCGTGGCCTCGCCGTGCCCGGTACCCATCCCGACGGATTGAATACTCACGTCACCCGGCCCCCCAGTTGACTCCTAGTCGCGGCCTGCCAACTGTAACTCCGATGAGTCGAACGATTACCTAGTGTTTCGAAGCGTACGGGGATCCGGTTCGCATTACAGGATCGGTCACTCTAAAGGAGCAGTACAATCTGCAACCGCGATGGAGCACCTCAACGCCCTGGACCAGCTCCCAGGTCTGCGGTGATGCCGCGGGACCGCCGCACCAGCAGCAGGAGCGGCACTGCGGCCAGCAGCACCCCGAGCACGCCGCCGGCAGCGTTGTGCACCAGATCGCTGGCCTGGCAGGTGCCGCCTCCAGTGGCGCCCTGCACGAACTCGACGGCTCCGCTGATCAGCAGGCAGGACCCCGCGATGATGGCCGGGCGGCGCGTCGCCACCGTCGCGAAGAACGCAAACGGCATCAGCATCGTGACATTGAGCTTCTCGTAGGTGCGGACCAACGACAGGCTGCCGACCACGCATTCGCGCAGGATGACCAGGGGGTCGAGACCCCCCGCAGAGAAGAGCCCGACGGGCCGCACCACGGTAACGGCCAGCGCCAGCGCCAGACCGCACCCGGCGAGCACCGCCGGCACCTGGGCCCACCCCCAGCGCGGCGCCAGCCACCAGGCCGCACCGCCGAGCAGCAGCGAGCCTGCGGCGAAGGCGGCGGGCACCTCGGGGTGGTGCGCTGTCAGGTAGAGGATGGCGTGCAGGTCAAGGTCGGACATACCACGCACGCTAGCTGGGCCGGCGGGGAACCGGCCGCCCGCCTCAGCGACGGGTCAGCATCGCCGAGCCGACCTCATCTGGCGACGAGAACCGCACCGAAGACGAGAGAGACGAGAAACACCCCGAACCCGATGATGCCCAGCACCACCAGCCCCTTGACGATCGCGAAGGCGCCGATCAGGAAGCCGACGGCGAGCAGCGCAATGATCAGACCCATCATGACGGCGTTCCCTCCACGGTCCACGTTACGTGCAGTCATCATAACCAGAAAATGCGACTTTCTGTCATCAAGTAGGCACGTCCGTGGGAACTCCAGCTAGCGGGCGAGTGCCCTACCGGCGGTGCGCGAAGAACCGCTCTCCGGAGCGCCGTAGCACGAGATCGACGCCGAAGGTCTTCGCCAGGTTCTCCTCCGTCAGCACCGCCTCGAGCAGCCCCTGGGCAACCACCGCCCCGTCGCGCATCAGCATCGCGTGGGTGAAGCCGGGCGGGATCTCCTCGACATGGTGGGTCACCAGCACAGTGGCGGGGGCATCCGGATCGACGGCCAGCGTGCCCAGCCGGGCCAGCAAATCCTCCCGACCGCCCAGGTCCAGCCCAGCGGCGGGCTCGTCCAGCAGAAGCAGCTCCGGATCGGTCATCAGCGCCCGGGCGATCAGCACCCGCTTGCGTTCCCCCTCGGACAGGGTGCCGAAGCGCCGCCCCGCCAGCCCGATGACGCCGAGCGCGGCCAGCAGCCCGGTGGCTCGCGCGCGGTCCAGCTCCGCATAGCGCTCCCGCCACCGGCCGAGCACCGCGTAACCGGCACTGACCACCAAGTCAGACACCACCTCATCCCCAGGGATCCGGCCGGCCAGCGACGCCGAGGAGAACCCGATCCGCGGGCGCAGCTCGAACACGTCGGTGCGGCCCAGCCGTTCCCCCAGCACGTGCACCAGCCCGCACGTCGGGTGCAGTTCGGTCGCGGCCAGCCGCAGCAGGGTGGTCTTGCCGGCGCCGTTGGGGCCCAGGATGACCCACTTCTCGTCCAGCTCCACCCGCCAGTCCACCCGATCGAGCAGGGCCGTGGCGCCGCGCCGGACGCCCACCCCGTCCATCCGCACGACGAGATCAGTCAGGTCGACCGGTAGGTGCCCATTCCGCGCGTCCACCCAACCATTGTGCTGGGGCCGGATTGGATGTCGGACTGGGCAGGCAAGATTGCTGTTCATGACCCGACTGCAACTCCCTCAAGTCGGCCGGCCGTTCCCGCTCGGCGCACACGCCGAGGGCGGCGGGGTGCGCTTCGCGGTGGCCTCCTCGGTCGCCGAGGCCGTCGAGGTGTGCCTGCTCTCACCGGACGGCGCGGAGCTGCGGGTGCCGCTGGCCGAGAGCACCTTCGGGGTGTGGCACGGGCTGCTGCCCGGCTTGGCTCCCGGGCAGCGCTACGGCTACCGAGTGCACGGGCCCTGGGACCCCGCCCGCGACCTGCGGTGCAACCCAGCAAAGCTGCTGGTCGACCCGTACGCGTGGCAGGTCGAGGGCACCGTGACGGACCTGCAGGCCGCGCTGGGCTACCGGGGCGAGCCCGCCGGGCCCCGCTCCGATGTCGACTCGCTGGGCAGCGTCCCGGTATCGGTAGTCACCACACCTGGTGGTCCGGACACTGGTACCCGGCCCGACGTGCCGTGGGAGCAGACGGTGATCTACGAGCTGCACGTGCGCGGCTTCACCCGCACCCACCCGCAGGTGCCGCCCGAGCACCGCGGCACCTACCTGGGTCTCGCTCATCCCGCGGTGCTCGACTACCTCACCGGTCTGGGCGTCACCGCCGTGGAGCTGCTGCCGGTGTCCGCGTTCTGCGCCGAGCCGGCCCTGCTGCGCAGCGGGTCGCGCAACTACTGGGGCTACTCACCGCTGGCCCTGCTCGCGGTGCATCCCGGGTATGCCGCGGTGCCCGGCGCTGAGGTGGCGGAGTTCCGCACGATGGTGGCCGCGCTGCACGCCGCAGGCATTGAGGTCATCGTCGACGTGGTGGCCAACCACACCTGCGAGGGTGACGTCGATGGCCCCACGTTGGCCTACCGGGGGTTGGACGCGCGCGCCTACTACCTCGACCAGGACCTCACCGGCTGCGGCAACACCCTGGACACCGGCTCGCCCACGGTGGTCCGGCTGGTCACCGACGCACTGCGGTACTGGGCGGGCGAGCTGGGCGTCGACGGGTTCCGCTTCGACCTGGCCAGCGTGCTCGGGCGGCCCCGGGGCGGGCCGTTCGACCCGGGAGCGCCGCTGCTCGCAGCGATCGCCGCCGACCCGCTGCTGTGCACCCGCAAGCTCATCGCCGAACCCTGGGACGCCACCGCACACGGGTACCGGGTCGGCGATTTCCCCGTGGACTTCAGCGAGTGGAACGGGCGCTACCGCGATGTCGTGCGCGACTTCTGGCGCGGCATCCCCGGCGTCAGCGAGCTCGCCTCCCGGCTGGCAGGCAGCTCGGATCTCTACGCGGCACGCCGGCGCCGGCCGTGGGCGTCGGTCAACTTCGTCACCGCCCACGACGGGTTCACCCTGCGAGACCTGGTCTCTTACAACCACAAGCACAACGAGGCCAACGGTGAGGGCGGGGCGGACGGCACCGACGACAACCGGTCCTGGAACTGTGGCGTCGAAGGGGAGACCGACGATCCGGCGGTGCGCAGCCTGCGCCGCCGCCAGGCCCGCAACCTGCTGGCGACCCTGGTGCTGTCCACCGGCACTCCGATGCTGCTGGCCGGTGACGAGCGCTGGCGCACCCAGGGCGGCAACAACAACCCTTACCAGCTTGATGACGAGACCTCGTGGCTGGACTGGTCGTCAGATCCCGAGACCGACACGGCCGAGACGCTGACGGCCTTCACCCGCCGCCTGCTGGCCTTGCGCGCGGCGACGCCCGCGCTGCGCCAACCCGAGTTCTTCGAGGGCCGCACCACCCGCAGCGCAACCCCCGACCTGGTCTGGTTTCGTCCCGACGGCCAGCCCATGGAGCTCGACGACTGGCGAGATAGCCATCAGCAGACCCTCGGTATGTGGATCGACGGCGCCGATGTGCGGTCCCACCCACCGCCACCGGCCGCCGACTCGTGGCTGCTGGTGCTGCACGCCGGCGCGCACCCGATCACGGTGACGCTGCCAGGCCTGGAATATGGCGAGCACTACGCGCCGGTGCTGGACACCGGGGTGCCAGACGGGCTGCCCACCCGCAGGCGCAGCAGGCGGCCGGGTACCCGGGTGACGCTCCCCGCCCGGACCCTCCTGGTCTTCCGAGCAGTACGGCAGTAGCGGTCAGGTGGGCAGGTGGAGCAGGCCGAACTCGGCGGGGCTGGCCATCAACGGATGTTGCGGCAGGACCCGCACGGTGTACCCGAGCAACCCGGCATGCGGCAGCCGCACGGTCGCCTCGAATCGTTGCCCTGCACCGTCGGCGGCACCGACCGGCTGCATGGTCACCACCACCGCGTCCCGCAACTCGTCGCGATCGTCGACTCGGCCGACGACAGCCTGCACATCCACGTCGCAGGGCTGCAAGCCGGCCAGCGCGACAGCGGCCCGGACAGTCATCTCCGAGCCGAGCTCCGGGATATCGGGTAGGCCGGAGACGTCCACCTGCGCGACCCGCACCCGAGGCCAGACAGCCCGGACCCGCGATCGGTACTCGGCCAGCGCGCGGGCACCGGCAAAAGAATCGGCGACCACCCCTGCGGCCGAACTGGCAGCCGGCGCGTACAGACGCTCCACGTACTCCTGCACCATCCGGCAGGCTTGGACCTGCGGGCCCAGGGTGGCCAGGGTGTGGCGCACCATGGCCACCCAGCGGGTCGGCACGCCATCGGCGGCGCGGTCGTAGAACGGGGGGGCGACCTGCGTAGCGATCAGGTCGTACAGCGCGTTGGCCTCCAGGGTGTCCCGACGGTGCGGATCCTCCACACCGTCCGCGGTGGGGATCGCCCAGCCGTTCTCGCCGTCGTAGAGCTCGTCCCACCAGCCGTCCCGGATGGACAGGTTCAGCCCACCGTTGAGCGCGGACTTCATCCCCGAGGTGCCACACGCCTCCAGCGGCCGCAGCGGGTTGTTCAGCCACACATCACAACCCCAGTACAGGTACCGGGCCATCGACATGTCGTAGTCGGGCAGGAACACGATCCGGTGCCGCACCTCCGGCGAGTCGGCGAACTGCACAATCTGCTGGATCAACCCCTTGCCGCCGTCGTCGGCAGGGTGCGACTTGCCGGCGATGATCAGCTGCACCGGGCACTGCGGATCCAGGAGCAGGGCACGGAGCCGATCGGGATCGCGCAGCATCAAGGTGAGCCGCTTGTAGGTGGGCACCCGGCGGGCGAAACCCATGGTGAGCACGCGGGGATCGAAGACCTGCGACGTCCAGCCCAGCTCCGGCGCGGAGGCACCACGTTCCAGCCAGGCCGCCCGGACCCGCTTGCGCACCTCGTCGACCAGCTTGGCGCGCAGCATGCCGCGCAGGTTCCACAGCAGGGTGTCGGCGACCGGCGAGGCTACCCAGCCGTTGTCGGACTCGCCGAGCAGGCCGGCGATCTCCCGCGCCGCCCAGGTCGGGCCGTGCACCCCGTTGGTGACCGACCCGATCGGCACCTCGTCGACGTCGAACTCCGGCCACAGCCCGCGGAACATCGTCCTGGACACCGCGCCGTGCAGCCGTGAGACGCCGTTGGCGCGCTGGGCCAGCCGTAGGCCCATATGCGCCATGTTGAACATGCCGGGATCGTCCTCGGCGCCCAGCGCCAGTATCCGGGGGACGTCCACGCCGGGCAGTAGCTCGGCCCCCGCTGGCGACCCGCTGAAGTAGTGCCGCACCAGATCCACCGGGAAGCGGTCGATCCCGGCAGCCACCGGGGTGTGCGTGGTGAATACCGTGCCGGCACGCACCGCGGCCAGCGCCTCGTCGAAGCTCAGCCCTTCGCCGCAGATCAGCTCACGGATCCGCTCTAGGCCGAGGAAACCGGCGTGGCCCTCATTGGTGTGGAACACCTCGGGTTCGGGATGCCCGGTGAGCTGGCAGAACAGTCGCACGGCGCGGACTCCGCCGATCCCGGCGAGGATCTCCTGGGTGATCCGATGGTCCTGGTCACCGCCGTAGAGCCGGTCGGTGACCCCGCGTAGATCATCGGGATTCTCCTCGGTGTCCCCAGAGCTGAAGTCGCTGTCCAGCAGGAGCAGCGGCACCCGGCCGATGTCGGCGCGCCAGATCCGCGCCCGCAGCACCCGCCCGCCGGGCATGCCGACGTGCACCAGCAGCGGCGCGCCGGTGGCGTCGGCCACCAGGTGCAGCGGCAGACCCTGCGGGTCCAGCGCCGGGTAGTGCTCCAGCTGCCAACCGTCGAGCGACAACGACTGGCGGAAGTAGCCCGAGCGGTAAAGCAGCCCGACCCCGATCAGCGGCACCCCGAGGTCTGAGGCGGCCTTGAGGTGGTCGCCGGCCAGCACGCCCAGCCCCCCGGAGTAGAACGGCAGGACCTCCGAGACGCCGAATTCCATCGAGAAGTAGGCGATGGCAGCAGGCAAAGCCGGCAGTGTCTGCTGGCGCTGCTGGTACCACCGGGGCTCGTCCAGGTAGTGGCGCAGGTCCTCGGCGAGCGCCCGGGTGCTGCCCACCACGGTCTCGTCGGCGGCCAGCGCGGTGAGCCGCTCGGTGGGGATCTCGCCGAGCAGCCGTACCGGATCCCCGCCGACGGCCTCCCAGGTGCGTTCGTCCAGCGAGGCGAACAAGTCCCGGGTAGGGGGATGCCAGGTCCACCGCAGGTTGGTGGCCAGCATCGCCAACGGCGCCAACGGTCCCGGTAGCTGGGCCCGGACGGTAAACCGACGCAGTGCTCTCACAGACGGACTCTATCCCGCGGCGAACTCCTGCGTTCTGGATGCAGGACGCGGTCACAGGCACCCGAATTACTACAGTCTGCATCCAGACTGCGGACAGCGGTGGCTACCGGCAGACTGTGGAGCGGTGTGGGAGCCGACGGGGAAGGTGCGGCAGCGGTGAGTGGTCGGATCGCCATCGATGATGTGACGCCTGTGGTCGCGTGCGGGAGGTATCCCAGCAAGGCGGTGGTGGGAGAACACGTTCCCGTCTCGGCCACGGTGTGGCGCGAAGGGCACGACGCGGTGGCCGCCACGGTGGTCTGGCGAGGTCCCGACGACCGGCTGAGCAGTCAGATTCGAATGCAGCTCGGGGAACCAGGCACCGACCGGTTCATGGCGACTGTGGTACCCGACCAGGTGGGCTGCTGGACCTTCCGGGTGGATGCCTGGGGCGACCCGTGGACCAGCTGGCGGCACGCGATCGAGGTGAAGATCGACGCCGGCCAGCGTGAAGCCGAGCTGGACAACGACCTGCACGTCGGCGCTCGGCTGCTGGACCGAGCGGCCCGCCGGGGCAGCAGCCAGGGACCCAACCGGGCGGTACTGACCGCGGCGGCGGCGGCGTTGCGGGACACCGGACGTCCCCTCGATGAGAGGCTCGGGCCAGCGCTCGCGGCGCAGGTGACCCATATCCTGGACGCCGACCCGATCCGTGACTTCGTCACCCGGGGCAGCACGCACAAGGTGTGGGTGGACCGCCCCCGGGCGCTGTTCAGCTCCTGGTACGAGATGTTCCCACGATCCACCGGCGGCTGGGACTCCCAGGGCAACCCCGTGCACGGCACCTTCGCGACCGCTACCCGCGAGCTGGATCGGATCGCCGGGATGGGCTTCGACGTGGTGTATCTGCCACCGATCCATCCGATCGGAGAGGTGAACCGCAAAGGCGCCAACAACACCACGGAGGTAGGACCCGATGACCTCGGTTCGCCGTGGGCGATCGGTTCGATCGACGGCGGGCATGACGCGGTGCACCCCCGGCTGGGCACCCTCGAAGACTTCGAGTCATTCGTCGCCAGGGCCGGCGAGCTTGGCATGGAGGTCGCCCTGGACTACGCACTACAATGCGCCCCGGACCATCCGTGGGCCAAGGAGCACCCCGAATGGTTCACCGCACGTCCGGACGGGACGATCGCCTACGCGGAGAACCCGCCCAAACGCTACCAGGATATCTACCCGCTCAATTTCGACTCCGATCCACGCGGCATTTACGCTGAGATGCTGCGGGTGATGCTGTTCTGGGTGGAGCACGGGGTGCGAATCCTGCGGGTGGACAACCCGCACACCAAGCCCCCGGATTTCTGGCACTGGCTGATCTGGCAGGTCAAGGACCAGTACCCGGACGTGCTGTTCCTCTCTGAGGCGTTCACCACCCCGGCCCGGCTCTATGGGCTGGCCCGGCTGGGCTTCACCCAGTCCTATACCTACTTCACCTGGCGCACCGGCAAGCAGGAGATCACCGACTACGCGATGGAGCTGGCGTCCAGGGCGGACGAAGTGCGGCCGAACTTCTTCGTCAACACTCCCGACATCCTTCATGAGTCGCTGCAGCACGGTGGTCCCGGCATGTTCGCCATCCGAGCCGCGCTGGCCGCCACGTTGTCCCCCTCCTGGGGGGTCTACTCCGGCTTCGAGCTCTTCGAGAACACGCCGGTGGCGCCGGGGAGCGAGGAATACCTGGACAGCGAGAAATACCAGCTGCGCCCCCGGGACTTCGCGACCGCGCTGGCTCAAGGGCGGTCGCTGGAACCGTGGATCACCCGGCTCAACGCGATCCGCCGGGCGCATCCCGCGTTGCAGCAGCTGCGTATCCTGCGGTTCCACCAGGTGGACCACGAGTCACTGCTGGCGTACTCCAAGACCGATCCGGCCACCGGTGACACCGTCATCTGCGTGGTGACGCTGGAGCCCTACACCACCGTGAGCGGGACGGTCCGGCTGGACCTGCCGACGCTGGGAATGGGCTGGGAAGACCGCTTCCTCGCGCACGACGAGATCAGCGGCGAGACCTACGACTGGGGCCAGGCCAACTACGTACAACTCGAACCCTGGCGCACCGTCGCCCACGTCCTCTGCGTACGGCGGTTGTGAGTAACAACGTGGGAGAGTGCTTGTGGCATTCGGAGCCGGACGCCGCAGCGCAGGAGGTAAGGACGTGACCGCTCCCGCGCGGCCCTTCGGCACCAGCGAGGTGGGCCGGTTGATGGCCGAGCTGGACTGGGAGTCCACCCCGCTCGGGACTCCCGGGGGCTGGCCCGACGTGCTGCGCCGGACCGTGCGCATGATGTTGGCGTCCAAGCAGCAGATGGCGCTGTTCTGGGGGCCGCAGTACGCGTTGCTGTACAACGATGCCTACCTCCCGGTCATCGGGGGCACTCTTCCCGGCAAGCTGGGCCGCCCGGTGCGGGAGGTCTGGGGTGGTGAGCTGCAGCAGGTGCTGCTCCCCCTGTTGGCCCAGGTGGTCAACTCCGGTGAGGCGTTCTGGGCCCACGACCATCCGTTTCCGCTGAACCGGCAGGGTTTCGTGGAGGAAACCTACTTCGACATCTCCTACGATCCCGTGCCGTTGCAGGATGGCCGGATCGGTGGCGTGCTGTGCCTGGTCACCGAAACCACCGACCGGGTGCTCAGCCGGCGCCGCATCCGGACTCTCAGCGAGCTGGGGGCCGCCACCGTGGGCGCCCAGCAGACCGACGAGGTCGCCCACGAGGTCGTCGGCGTGCTCCTCGGTAACCCCGACGACGTGCCTTT
The DNA here is from genome assembly GCA_035463315.1 of Pseudonocardiaceae bacterium. GTDB lineage: Bacteria > Actinomycetota > Actinomycetes > Mycobacteriales > Pseudonocardiaceae. The sequence goes on along the minus strand of DATHTJ010000380.1, from coordinate 12,051 downwards.
CGCCCAGGTCTACCTCCGCGACGCCGACACGCTGCGCAGGGTGGCCAGCACGTTGGGCGAGCACGAGTCCGGACCGCTGGTGATCAGGCCGGGCGACGGCACGCCGGCCGGGAAGGTAACCGCTGAGGTGCTGGGCACCGGCAAGCCGGTGCCGGTGCCGGCAGCCGCCTTCATCGAATCTGCGTTCATCGAATCTGGGCCCCTGCCGGATATCGAGGTGGCGCTGGCCTTACCGATCACCATCGGCGGGGGCGTCCACGGCGTGCTGGTCGCAGCGGTCAATCCGCGGTACCCGCTACCCGGCGCCTACCGCGACTTCTACGACGTGCTGTCCACCAGCGTGTCCGCCAGTGTTGCCAACGCCCAGGCCCACCAGCGGGAGCGCCGGCAGGTGGCAGCGTTGGCGGAGCTCGATCGCGCTAAGACGGAGTTCTTCTCCAACGTCAGCCACGAGTTCCGCACCCCACTGATGCTGATCTCCAGCCCGGCCGAGGACGCGCTGGCCGACCTGGTGGAGCCGCTTCCAGCGGGCCAGCGGAATCGGCTGGAGATCGTGCGCCGCAATGCGGGACGGCTGCGCCGGTTGGTCGACGACATGCTCGACTTCGCCCGTATCGAGGCCGGCCGGCTACTAGCCGACACCGTCGCCCTGGACCTGGCAGAGCTCACTCGCGGCATCGTCGACTCGTTCGCCCCGGCCATCGAGCGCGCGGGGCTGCGCCTGCAGATCGACTGCCCGCCACTCACCCGGACGGCGTTCGTGGATCCGGACATGTGGGAGAAGATCGTCCTGAGCCTGCTGTCCAATGCGCTGAAGTACACCCACAAGGGCCAGATCACCGTGGCGCTGCGCCCCCAGGGAGATCGGGCCCAGGACAATCAGGCCCCGGGGAATCAGGCGCAGGTCGAGCTGACCGTGACCGACACCGGCGTCGGCATTCCGGCCGAGCAGCTGCCGCTGCTGTTCCAACGGTTCCACCGGGTCCGCAGCTCCGTGGGCCGTTCGCACGAGGGCGCGGGGCTCGGGCTGGCTCTGGTGCATGAGTTGGTCCGGTTGCATGGCGGGGAGGTCACCGCCGACAGCTGCGAAGGCCAGGGCAGCACCTTTACCGTCCGGCTACCCTTCGGCCGCGCCGCCACCGTCCTAGGGGCGCCCAAACGGACCTCGATGGTCGGCCTATACCTCGACGAAGCCCTCCAGTGGACCACGCAGCCCACGGTGGCGGTGGCGTCGGTTGAGGAGGCCGCCCGGGCGGCCGTCCGGGTTTCCAGTCGGGCCCCCACGGAGACCTGCGTGCTCGTCGCTGAGGACAACGCCGACATGCGCGCCTACCTGACCGCACTGCTGGAGCCGCACTACACCGTCATCAGTACCGCCGACGGGCAGGCCGCGCTGCAGGCGGTTCAGCGCATCCGGCCCGACGTGGTGCTCGCCGATGTGATGATGCCGGTTCTGGATGGCTTCGAGCTGCTGGCGCAGCTACGCGGCGACCCGCGGACCGCGGCCATCCCGGTGATCTTGCTCTCGGCCCGGTCCGGCGAGGAGGCCGCGATCGAGGGCCTGGCTGCGGGGGCGAATGACTACCTGGTCAAGCCATTCTCCGCGCCGGAACTGCTCGCCAGGGTGCGCTCCAGCCTGGAGCTGGGGCGACTGCGCAGCCACGAGTCGGCCTGGCGCGTCGCACTACTCAACGCGTTGCAGGACGGGTTCGTGGTCGCCACCGCCGATGGGACCATCATCGAGATGAACGAGGCGTTCGCCACCCTGTTCGGTTACGGCCCCGAGGGCCTGCCCTACCGGGTGCCGTACCCGTGGTGGCCGGACCCGACGCAGGACCCCGACGGCTTTCAGCAGATCAACACCGTATTCGCAGCGGCCCAGGTGCACGGCGGCGGGCGGTTCGTCCTCCGCCTGCGCCATCGGACCGGTCATCCGGTATGGGCGGCCGTGGCAGTCTCTTCGGTGCTCGATCAGGATGGCCAGCAGCAGCTGATCGTGTGCACCTCTCGGGACGTCACGACCGAGCACCTGGCAGCACAACGCCAGGCCACGCTCGCTCGGTTCACCGAGCGCCTGATCGAGGCCCGCGGTGTCCGCGACGTTCTCGACGTCGGGGTGGCCGAGTTCCGCGACCAGTGGAAGTCACAGCAGGCGTTTGCAGTTTCCTGGAGCCGCAGCGGGCAGATCGACCTGATCACCGGCGACACCTCCTGGGCCACCATGGACTCAAGCATCCGGGAAGCGATCACTGCGGCCCACCACAGCGGGGAACTGCACATGTCCACCGACGGGGCCGGCACCGCCATTCCGGTGCAGACCGGCGTCCGCGTCGCCGTCCTCTGGCTCGACATCGAGCTGTCATCGCTCAGGGGGGAGGACCGGCTGCTGCTGACCGGGTTGTGCGAGCAGCTGACCCATGCACTGGCCCAAGCCAACGCCTTCGACGAACACCGGGCAGTGGCGATCACCCTGCAACGCGCCATTCTGGGTCCCACCGATCTGCCGGCCGGGTTCGCCGTCCGCTATCAGCCGGCCGTTGGTCAGCTGGAGGTCGGCGGCGACTGGTATGACGTGGTCCGGCTCGACGAGGATCGCGTCGGGGTGGTGGTCGGTGACTGCGTGGGCCGCGGTCTGGGGGCCGCGGCGGTCATGGGGCAACTGCGCAGTGCCTGCCGCGCGCTGCTGCTGCAGTCGCTCAATGCCCCACGCCAGGTGCTCGCCGCATTGGACGACTTCGCCGCGCTCATCCCCGACGCCCGATGCACGACCCTGTGCTGCGCCATCATCGACCTGACCACTGCCCAGATCCGCTACAGCAGCGCCGGCCACCCACCCGGCCTGCTGGTCCACCTCGACGGCAGCAGCGAAACACTCGACGCCGCCAACTCCGTGCCCCTGGCGACCATGCCGTCGCTGCGGGAGCGCCCCGAAGCCACCACCACGCTACGACCGGGATCGACGCTGCTGCTCTACACCGACGGTCTGATCGAGCACCGCCGCGAGTCGCTGGCCGACGGCATGCGCCGGGCCCGTGCCACCCTGCTCGACCTCCGAACGGTGGCACCCGAACCGCTGGCTACCCAGCTGGCCGAGAGATTGCTCGGCCGGGGGCACGACGACGACGTTGCCTACCTGATCTACCGGCAGCCGCACCCCGTGCTGGAGCCGTTCAGCGCCGACTTACCTGCTGATCCCCATTATCTGAGGCCGCTGCGGCAGTCTCTGCGTGCCTGGCTGGCGACCGCGGTCGTGGCTCCGTGCCTCGCAGACAGGATCGTGCTGGCCGTCCACGAAGCCTGCACCAACGCCATCGAACACGCCCACCGTTTCGACCCCGACCTGAACGCTACGATTACCGCCACGGCAACACTGGACGCGGTCGAGGTGATCGTCTCCGATCACGGCCACTGGAAGCCCCCCAGCACCGGGCCGAGTAATCGCGGTCGCGGCTTGCCGCTGATGGACCTGCTGATGGACGACGTCAGCGTCACTGCCGGCGAGGCGGGCACGATCATCAGGCTGCGGAAGGGACTGCGATGACCAGCGAGACCATTCACACGCACATCCGCACCGGCGCCGGGGGAGAGCGCATCGTCGCGGTCACCGGAGAGATCGACCTGGCCACTGCCGAGGCGTTCCAGCGTGCCCTGGACATCGCCGCCGAGGATCGCACCCAGCTCACCGTGGACCTCTCGGCCTGCGATTTCCTCGACAGCGCCGGGATCAAGGTGCTGTTCGACATCGCCGCACGCCTGGACCTGCACCTGATCGTCGACCCCGGCAGTGTCATCGCCACCATGATCGAAATCACTGGCCTGGCGGAGGCGAGTTCCATCAGCCCGTCGCCGTCCTGACGCGCCCAGGGTCTCGAAAACAGCGTCGCAGAAACTCAGGGCCGCAAGAACGACATCCGGACGACGGTTCCCGCGGGGGACGAGATGATCCGTAGTTCGTCGCTGAAGGTCCGCGCCAGCCACAGGCCGCATCGACCGCCGGCAGGCGCGGGCGGTCGGTAGGCGTCCAGTGGATCGGCCATTCCGGATCCCGTGTCGCTGACCTCGCAGACGAACCAAGATCCCTGGGTCCAGGTCTTGATAGTCGCTGCCGTTGCGGCGTGGCGCAGCGCGTTGGCAACGACTTCGGTGGCAGCGAGCGCCACGGACTGCGTTTGGTAGTCACCCAGCCCGGCGGTCCGCGCCTGGGCTGTCACGCGTTGACGCATCAGGCGCAGGTCCGTGTCGTCGACGGCGATGCTCGTGTCGGCCTGTGCTGGGGCGGGGAGAGGCGGATCACCGTCCAACTGCGCGAGGTAGGTCCACGGCTCGACGAAATCTGCGTTGGGGTGGTTGGGCGCGATGATCGGATGGGTCTGGCGAAGGTCGTGGAGGAACTCGGCGGGGTGGGCCCTGATATTGACCGTGCAGAGCACGCTGACGTGGGAGGATGTCCACAGCAGGTTGGCAGCTGCCTCGTGCCGGCGCCACTGACGCCGTTGGGCCTCGCCCCGCCAGGTGAACTCATTGACTAACCGGCACTGGCCTGCTTCGGCTAGCAGATTACGGATCGCCCACTCGATGGCCAGCACCCTCGCTGGGACGTTGCCGCTTCCCCAGGTGTTGGAGTCAGCGAAGCGTACCCGGCGGCTGGCGTCCGAACCGAGCGCATCCCGCACCGCTGCGATGTTGCGCGCCGACGCGACCACCAGGCCAGGCTCATCCACCTCAAGGCTCTCGAACAGGAACGACATGACCCCAGCGACGAAGTCCTCGACTGATCCGTACTCCAAAAGACGGTGATCAGCGCGGCCGGCATCGGTGATCGTCATAGCGCCTCAGCTCCCCCCCTGGGTCTGAGGTCACCCACCATATCGCGACTGCTCGGGACTGGCGGGCTTTATCCATCGTCGCGGCGTGACCGTGCACGGCCCCCGCGGCGCTGGCCTCGGTTGCGGTCGCGAGAGTGTAGCAGGTATTCCCGTGCTCTCCGCGAGAGCAATGCCACTCATGAGCAGCCGTAGGCTGCCTCCCGTGACGATCGACGTGCCGAGCGAGTTCGACGCTGCCGCAGCGAGTTACGACCGGCTGGTCGACGCCAGCCCGGGTTATCACGAGAACCTGGCCCGCTCGGCCCGCCGGATGCAGCTGCCCGGGAATGGCGTTGGGTTGCACCTGCTGGATCTGGGTTGCGGGACCGGAGCGTCGACGGCTGCGCTGCTCGCGGCGGCGCCCCAGGCCACGATCACCGCGGTGGACGCGTCGGCCGGCATGCTCGCCCGGGCCCGGCAGGCCGACTGGCCGCAGCGGGTGTCGTTCGTGCACTCCCGGGCTGAGGAGCTGGCGGCGGCCGGGGTTCATGGCCCGTTCGACGGGATCTTCGCCGCGTACCTGGTGCGCAACCTGCCCGACCCGGACCCGGTGCTGGCCGGGTTGCGCGACCTGCTCGCACCAGGGGCGCCGCTGGCGATCCACGATTACGCGCTGGACGGTCGGGTACGCAGCCGGGCGATCTGGACCGCGGTGAGCTGGACCGTGATCATCCCCGCCGGCAAGGTGGTCACCGGCCGAGCCGCGCTCTACCGCTACCTGTGGCGCAGCGTGCTGCGCTTCGACACCGTGGACAGGCTGGCCGACCGGTTGCGCGGGCACGGGTTGGCCGATACCCGGATCGCCACGATGCCAGGGTGGGAACGCGGCATCGTGCACACCGTCGTGGCCAGGCGGGGCGCGTGACGCTGAGACGCATGACCCTGCGGGGCGGCAACGGCCAACGGCCCGGGCGGGATCGCCGGGCCGTGCTGCATCCGCCGCGGGGCGGGCGGTTACGACCCGACGGGCAGCCGCCCCGAGTTGCCGTGGTGGGCGGTGGGATCGCCGGCATCGCGGCCGCGGTGGCGCTGGCCGAGCGCGGCGTGCAGGTGCACCTGCTGGAGCGCGAGCGGCAGCTCGGCGGCCGGCTGCGGGGCTGGCCCACGATCCTGATCGACGGGTCTGCGGTCACCATGAGCCGCGGGTTCCATGCCTTCTTCCGGCAGTACTACAACCTGCGGGCGCTGCTGCACCGGGCCGATCCGCTCGACCGGGCGCTGACGCCGCTGACGGACTACCCGCTGATCGACGCCGACGGGCACCGCGACACCTTCGCTGGCCTGCCCCGCACGCCACCGTGGAACGCGCTGGTCTTCGCGTTGGCCAGCCCCACCTTCCGGTGGCGGGACCTGGTCACCGGGATCGACGGGGTGGCCGCGCTGCCGCTGGTCGACGTGTCGGTGCCGGAGGTCTACTGGCGGTTGGACGACCAGGATGCGATGACGTTTCTGGAGCGGGTGCGTTTCCCGGACGCGGCTCGTCACCTGGCGTTCTCGGTGTTCTCCCGCAGCTTCTTCGCCGATCCGCGGGAGCTGTCGGCAGCCGAACTGGCCACGATGTTCCACATCTACTTCCTGGGCTCGGCCGAGGGTCTGGTCTTCGACGTTCCCACCGAACCGTTCCCGCAGTCGCTGTGGGAGCCGATGGGTGACTATCTGGCCGAGCTTGGTGTGATGGTTCGTACCGGCGTGGCCGTCGAGGAGGTGGCACCCGGGCAGGAACGGCACTTCGAGGTGCGGGCTGGCGGCGAACCGACAGAAGTGGATGCGGTGGTGCTCGCCGCCGACGTGCGCGGGCTGCAAGAGCTGCTCGCCGCGTCACCCAAGCTCGGCGAACCCGGATGGCGGGCACGCATCGCGCAGCTGCGCACCGCCCCGCCGTTCCTGATCTCCCGGTTGTGGCTAGATCGCCCGGTCGATCCGGGCCGGCCGGGGTTCCTCGGCACCAGCGGCTTCGGGCCGCTGGACAACGTCAGCGTGCTGGAGCGATTCGAAGGCGAGGCGGCCCGGTGGGCGCGCCGAACCGGCGGCTCGGTGGTGGAGCTGCACGCCTACGCGCTGACCGGCGACCCAGCGCAAGGCAAGCGCCGGCTGGTCGAGGAGCTGCGGCGGATCTACCCGGAGACCACCGCCGCCAGGATCGTTGACGAGCGCCACGAGCTGCAGGCCGACTGCCCGCTGTTCGCGCCCGGGACCTTCGGCGGGCGGCCCACCGTCACCACTCCCGACCCGGCCGTGGTGCTCGCCGGGGACCTTACCCGGGTAGACCTTCCCGTTGCGCTGATGGAACGTGCCGCGACCAGCGGGTTCCTTGCCGCCGACGCGCTGCTGGGCAGGTGGGGGTTGCGTGGACACCCGCTGTGGACGGTGCCCATCCGGGGCCGGCTCGCCCCGCTGCGGGCCGCCGCAGCCCGCTTTGGCTGAGACCCGGTCTTGTTCGTGATAGATGGCAAGAAGTGAGATCTTGTTGTGCCACGGCGGGTGTTTCTGAGCCACACCTCAGAGTGAGCGGGCCCGCCAGCTCAAGGAGTACGTCCGAACTCACCACAAGGGTTGAGCTGACCGCTCACGTTCTGGAGACAGACTGTCTCCAGAACGCGTTCATGGATTAGCCTGGCCAGCGGCCAGTGGTGCGTAGCTCGTAGCGGCGTTGGGCGTAGGCCAGGTCGTCGCGCCACAGCCGGGCGGCGGCCCAGCGCATGGCAGGGCGGACCAGCGGTGCTCCGCGGCGGGCGACGGCGAAGCCCGGGCGAGGTGAGCTGGCGATGGTGGCCTCGATCACTGCGGTCCGGGGATGACCGGCGTCGTCGACACCTAAAGGCACAGCGTGGGTTTCGACGACGCTGCCGGCGCCTTCCCCCTCCAGGATGTCCATCACCACCGTCCGCGGTTCGGGACAGCTGAACGCCGCGCGCACCGGAACCCCGAAACGTCGAGTGAGCCGGAAGGCCACCTCCACCACGAACCGGTCTACGTCCTCGCTCGGTTCCTCCACCACCCGGAGCCCGACGAAGGAGTACGGGTGAAACCAGCTGCCGTGCCACGGGTCGAGCCGGTTGGCGATCACATCCTCCGGCTCACAACGCCCGATCCCGGTGAACACCGCCTCCAGGCTGGTCTCAGGATCGGGCCGGCGGTGCAGGACCGGCGCGGGCAGCGGGTCCTCCCCGCCCGCGGCATCCAGCCGCACCCAGGCCAGCACCCCGTCGTCGTGGGCCGGGAACGGGTCCCACCCCGGCGCACCGCGGGCTCCGATCGCCAGGCCGTGCCAGCGGCACACCAGCTCGCCGCCCGCCACCGCTGCCCGGCACAGTGGTGCGCCCAAGTGCGGGCACTCACCGGGGCCAGCGTGCAGCGCACCGTCGGGAGTGCGCCAGGCCACCACTTCGACACCCGCGAGGGTGCGCCCAAAAGGCTGGTCGTCGTGGACCTCCCGGCTCGCGGCGAGCACGTACCAGTTGCCTGACGGCCGAGCCTGCGCTCGCTTGAGCGCCGCCTCGATCAGGCCGGGCCGGGCATCGCGCCAGGTAGGAAGCTGTCCCGCCCAGGTCCAGGCAGGAAGCCGCCGCACTGGCACCCCCCGTTCGAACATTGTTCACCCCTTCGCGACGGGCATGCAGACAAGGCACGGTAGCGAACTTCCTTTTGCGTCGCGGGGCCCGGACCGGTACGACTGATGCGGTTGGTTGAAAAACGTCCTTGCAGCGCGGCACACCTCGTTCACCGTCCCCCGAAGGTCGATATCTGATGTCTGCCGAACTTCGCATCGAGTCCAACCCTGACCTGGAAGGGGTCCCGCACACGGGTGAAGCGGTGTTGCCCGACGGGTACCTGATCGAACCGCAGGCCGACGACTTCCAGCATGCAAAAGCCGCCCCCCGGGATCCGCACTGGTACAAACGGGCGGTCTTCTACGAGGTGCTAGTTCGGGCATTTCATGACCACGACGGCAACGGCACCGGCGATCTGATCGGTCTGACCAGCAAGCTTGACTACCTTGAGTGGCTAGGCATTAACTGTCTGTGGCTGCCACCGTTCTATGCCTCCCCGCTGCGCGACGGCGGTTACGACATCTCTGACTTCCGGGCTGTGTTGCCCGAGTTCGGCACCGTCGAGGACTTCGTGGTGCTGCTCGACGAGGCACACAAGCGAGGCATCCGAGTGATCACCGACCTGGTCATGAACCACACCTCCGACCAGCACCCCTGGTTCCAGGAGTCGCGCCGTGACCCGAATGGGCCCTACGGCGACTTCTACGTCTGGAGCGACAAGGACACAGCCTATCCGGACGCCCGGGTCATTTTCGTCGACACCGAATCGTCAAACTGGACATATGACCCGGTGCGCGGGCAGTTCTTCTGGCATCGGTTCTTTTCCCACCAACCCGACCTCAACTACGAGAACCCTGAAGTCGGTGCGGCGATGATCGACGTGCTGCGGTTCTGGCTAGATCTGGGGATCGACGGATTCCGGCTGGATGCCGTGCCCTACCTGTTCGAGGAAGAAGGGACCAACTGCGAGAACCTGCCTCGCACCCACGAGTTCATCAAAAACTGCCGCAAGGTGGTCGACGACGAATACCCCGAACGGGTACTGCTGGCCGAGGCCAACCAGTGGCCGACTGATGTGGTGGAGTACTTCGGCGACCCCGCCGTGGGCGGCGACGAGGCCCACATGGCATTTCACTTCCCGCTGATGCCACGCATCTTCATGGCGGTCCGTCGGGAGTCCCGGTTCCCGATCTCGGAGGTCTTGGCCCAGACGCCACCCATCCCGTCCGGCGCCCAGTGGGGGATCTTCCTGCGCAACCACGACGAGCTGACCCTGGAGATGGTCACCGACGAGGAACGCGACTACATGTACGCCGAGTACGCCTCGGATCCTCGGATGAAGGCCAACATCGGTATCCGGCGACGGCTGGCACCATTGCTGGACAACGACCGCAACCAGCAAGAGCTGTTTACCGCGCTACTACTGTCGCTACCCGGCTCCCCCGTGCTCTACTACGGCGACGAGATCGGGATGGGGGACAACATCTGGCTCGGAGACCGAGACTCGGTGCGCACGCCGATGCAGTGGACCCCGGACCGCAACGCGGGCTTCTCCAGTTGCGACCCGGGCCGCATCTACCTGCCGGTGATCATGGACCCGGTGTACGGGTACCAGGCGATCAACGTCGAGGCGCAGTCGAACTCGTCGCAGTCGCTGCTGAACTGGACCCGGCGGATGATCCACGTGCGGCACGAGCACCCGGCCTTCGGGCTGGGCGACTTCGCCGAACTCGGCTCGTCCAACCCCAGCGTGCTAGCCTACCGCAGACATCATGTCGACGATCTGGTCATCTGCGTGAATAACCTGTCCCGCTTCCCGCAGCCGGTGGAACTCGACCTGTCCGAGCATGAGGGGGGCGTCTTGGTCGAGCTGACCGGCGGCGTGCGTTTCCCGCCGATCGGCGAGCTGCGCTACCTGCTCACGTTGCCGGGACACGGCTTCTACTGGTTCAAGATCATCCTTCCCGACCCCGAGCGTGACCCGTGATCGGTGCAGCTGACCTGCTCAGGGGCATCGCCGACGCGCTGGCGGCGGTGCTGCCCGAGCAGCGCTGGTTCGCCGGTAAGGGCCGCCCGGTGCGAGCTGTCACCCCGGTGCGCGCTACCGATCTCGGTGGGCAGGACCCCCGGCTGGTGCACGCCGTCATCGAGGTCGACCAGGGTGAGCCGCACCGGGACCGCTACCAACTTCTGCTCGGAGTGCGCAGCGACCTTCCGGAGAGCCTCAGGCACGCCTGGGTAGCCGCGGTCGGAGAGCACGCGGTGTACCAGGCGGTGCACGACCCGGAACTCACCGCCGTGCTGCTGGACCTGATGGCCAAGGGCGCCGAGGTAGAGGGGCTGCGCTTCGCCGCGGAGCCGGGCGTCACGCTAGACACCACGCTGCGCTCCCGTCCAATCGGAGCCGAGCAGTCCAATACCTCGCTGGTGTACGGGCAGACCTACATCCTCAAGCTGATCGGCAAGCTGGCCGTTGGCGCCAGCCCTGACCTGGAGCTACACCGCGCGCTGGCCGCCGTAGGTTGCGAGCACATCGCCGCGCCGCTGGGCAGCATCGAGGGCACGCTGGGGGGCGCCACGGTGACCTACGGGATGCTCACCGAGTACCTGCGCGGCACCGCCGACGGCTGGGCGATGGCGACCGCAAGCCTGCGGGACCTGCTGGCCGAGGATCTGCTGGCAGACGGGACAGCCGGCGCGGTGGAGCACCCCCACCCCGAGGACGTCGGCGGCGACTTCGCCTCCGAGGCGCACCGGCTGGGTCACGCGGTGGCCACTGTCCACGCTGACCTGGTTACCGCGCTGGGCAGTTCCCCGGCTCCGGCCGGCTACCTCGATGCGCTGGCCGACCGTATGCATAGCCGGCTGGACGGCGTGCTCGCGCAAGTGCCCGAGCTGTCCGCGTTTGGCCCTGCGCTGCGGGCGGCCTTCGACGCAGTGCGCGGGCTGGCCGGCCCGGTGATGATCCAGCGAGTGCACGGCGACCTGCACCTTGGCCAGGTGCTGCGCAGTGTCACCGGCTGGGTGCTGATCGACTTCGAGGGCGAGCCGATGGCGTCGCTGGCCGAGCGGACCGCCCCCGACTCACCCCTGCGCGACGTCGCCGGCATGCTGCAGTCCTTCGAGTACGTCGCCCATCACCTGGCACTGGGCGACACCGACCCGCAGCAACGCGCCGCGGTGGCGCTGGCCTGGACCACCCACAATGGGAACGCGTTCTGCGACGGTTACGCCCAAGTCGCACCCGACCCTCGAGAGCAGGCGGTCCTGCTGCGCGCCTTCCAACTGGACAAGGCCGTCTACGAGGTCAGCTACGAACACAGCAACCGCCCGTCGTGGCTGCCGGTCCCGCTGGCCGCCATCGCCCGCCTCACCACCCACTCCTGACGACATTTTCCGCATTCAGCGGGCTCAGCGGGGTTATTCGCACCTCATTTACCCCGCTGAGCCCGCTGAATGCGGAAGTCGCGCTGTGGTGACGAATCGGAGCGACTGGTCGATATCCTTGTCGCCGTGCTCATTCTCGACGCCCGAGTTCACGTCTACGGTGTAGGGTCGCACGGCTTCGACGGCGTCAGCGACGTTGCCCGGGCGAAGCCCGCCCGAGAGGATCACCGGCACGCCCAGCGGAGCGA
>DATHTJ010000379.1:0-4267 GCA_035463315.1 Pseudonocardiaceae bacterium | reverse complement strand
GTTCCCGCCAGCCGCGCCGGGCGAGGCTAGGACGGCCTGACAGGTCGAGCAAGCGGCACCTGGGGACAACCTGGGGACGCGCTGGAGATGGAGTGCCCAACACCGCGCACTATGCGGTGTAAGGCTGGGGACAACCTGGGGAAAGCTGGCCGAATTTTCCCCATTTTTCCTGCTCAGAAGCCTGTGCATGGATGTGGAAAAACTTCCCTGACCTCACCCCGGCGTGTCTGTCCAACGCCATGCCGTCCCGGCGTGTCGGCACCGCACTGGCCGTTCGGCGACAGTGCCTATCTGAGGATCAAGTCGCAACCCACCACAGGGCGAGCCACCGCCGGCGCCCCAACCCCTCCGGCGTCTGTACCCTCGCGCGCACCGGGTACCCGTCCCTACAGGAGGTGTCATCCGGGCGTGAACCGCCGACTGGTGCGTGCGCACGTCGGCCCTGGAGGGAGTCGGCACCCAGCGAGTCACACGAGAGGCCGATGAACCGGCGGGGGGCCGAGATCGAGCGTGCGCTCTTTACACACCGCTCGATTGGCTTTGACCAAGCAAGAGACAGCAGAGCTGCTTGGGCACGCCCGCACAGCTCTGCTGTTGAGTTCAGGAAACGAGAGCGACCATCAGAAAGGCCGGACCACCCGTTCAGCTGGCGGTGGTGACCTCGAGGGGAACCGTTACCGAGATCTCCGGATGCAGTCGCACGGTCACCTGGTAGGTACCCGTGGACTTGATCGGCCCGCCCAGGTCAACCGCCCGCTTCTCCAACGCGGGGCCACCCGCTGAGCGGACCGCATCGACGACATCGGCCACGGTGACCGAACCGAACAGCTTCCCGCCGGACCTGGCGGCCTTGGCCAGCACGGACACTGTGCCCAGACCGGACAGGGTGCTGGCGACCTCCCGTGCGTGATCGAGGTCGCGGATCTGCCGGGCTTGCTGGGCCCGGCGGATGGTGGCCACCTGCTTTTCCGCGCCCTTGGTGGCCAGGATGGCGAGGCTGCGGGGCAGCAGGTAGTTGCGGGCGTACCCGTCCTTGACGTGGACCAGATCGCCGGGACCGCCGAGATCGGGGACGTCAGCGGTAAGGATAATCTTCACGTGGTCGCTCCTTCCTCGGCTCAGCGTGCGGTCGACGTGTAGGGCAGCAGCGCCACCTCGCGCGCGTTCTTCACCGCGACCGCGACATCTCGCTGGTGCTGGCTGCAATTGCCGGTAACCCGGCGGGCACGGATCTTGCCGCGGTCGGAGATGTACTTCCGCAGTAGTCCCGTGTCCTTGTAGTCAATAGCGGTGTCCTTGTCCTTACAGAAAATGCAGATCTTCTTCTTCGGTTTGCGAACAGGCGGCTTAGCCATGATGGGGGTACTCCTGAATGGGTCGCGCCGAGAACGGGTGAGGGGTCAGAACGGGGGCTCGTCGTCGTAACCAGTGGCGGCGCTACCGGATCCGCCCGGCGCCCCAACCTGCGGGGCCGAGCTCCACGGGTCGTCGGAAGGCGGGCCGAAGGAACCAGACGAGCCATAGCCGCCGTTCCCCGATGCGCCACCCTGCCGGGCGGCCTTGTTCACCTTGGCTGTGGCGTACCGCAGCGAGGGGCCGATCTCATCGACCTCCATCTCGACAACAGTGCGCTTCTCTCCCTCTCGGGTCTCGTACGAGCGCTGGCGCAGCCGTCCGCTGACGATCACGCGCATGCCCCGGGTGAGCGACTCGGCCGTATTTTCCGCGGCCTGACGCCAGATGTTGCAGCGCAGGAAGAGCGCCTCACCGTCTTTCCACTCGCCCGTCTGGCGGTCAAGGGTGCGTGGTGTGGAGGCAACCGTGAAGTTGGCCACCGCCGCACCGGAGGGGGTGAAGCGCAGCTCCGGGTCAGCTGTGAGGTTTCCGATCACCGTGATGACGGTCTCGCCGGCCATGTCAGCTCTTCCTCCCGGCGTCGCGCCGCAGCACCTTGGTGCGCAGGATCGACTCGTTCAGCGAAAGCTGCCGGTCGAGCTCAGCCACCGTGGCAGGTGTGCAGGAAATGTCGACCACCGCGTAGATGCCCTCGGTGTACTTGTTGATCTCGTAGGACAGCCGGCGCTTGCCCCAGACGTCGACCTTGTTGACGCTGCCGCCCTGGGTTGTCACGACACCGAGAAACTGGTCCAGCGATGGGGCCACGGTGCGCTCGTCGAGTTGCGGATCGAGGATGACCATCATCTCGTAATGACGCATGAAGACCACTCACCTCCTGTGGACTGGTCGGCCGCGGACTCTCCGCAGCAGGAGGGTCTTGCCGCCACGTGGTCAACACCAGCGCGGCGACCTGAGGACGATAGCAAACGGCCGCCCCGCGACAGTAATCGCGGGGCGGCCGCAGAGAGGTAAGCCAACTGGCGAGACGGGCGTATCAGCGGCGCCCGAGCACCCAGCTGCGGAGCAGTGCGGCGCTGATGCTGGCCAGCATCAGCACGGCGACCAGCACCGGCAGCGCGATCCGCTCGACACCGCTGACCGGCAACGCCGACGCCCGACCCGCGGCGGCGACGTCGTTGGCCGCGGCACTCTGCTTGCCGAGGACCGAGCTATTACTCACCGACGGCGTACCGAACAGGTCCGCGGTCAGCATGCCCGCCGAGAGCCGCCCCAGCGAGCCGGCAGGACGACCGATCGCCAGCAGGTCAGCGTAGTTGTAGTGGGGCAACCCGCTGCTGTAGAGACCCAGCGCGTACGGGAAGGGTGGCGACATGGGCCCGTAGAACGGACCGAAGCCTGCGGGGGTCAACGCTGGCGCCGCCGCCGGCTGCGGTTGTCCCGCTGGCGCTGCTGCCGGCGGCGGCGCGGCTGGTGCCCCCGGAGACGAGGGTGGGGTCAGTACCGGAAGCTGGCCGACCGCACCCTGAGCGGGGGCCAGAGCGGGGGCGATCACTGCTTCGACCGGGGCGGTGAGTGGCGTGATCGCCTCAGCCGTGATGGTGCACGTCGCGGCTAGCGGCCCCAGCTTCTTGCGCAGGTCCGGAGTAGCGTCGAGCGTGGTCGACCCACTGGGGGGCACTCGACCGACGTCGATGACAGACATGCCTGCCTTCTGCACACCCACGCGCTGCCCTGGCTCGCCACGCACCGTGTCGCCGCAGCCGCCCACGAGCATCGGCAGTGAAGCCGCTGCCTGGGTCGCAGAGGTGGAAACGGTGGAGGGTGCGGCGAGGGCCGAAAACCCCGTTCCGAACGCGCTCGCGGCGCACAGTAACGTGGCTGCTCCCGCAACCGTGGTCACCCTCGTCCGTGTGCCCATAGGTTCCTCCGTGTCGCTCAGTACCCGGTTGTGTCCTCAGGGTAACGACCCTAAAGCCTCTCTGTGATGGTGACCAGCACTTTCAGCAGATCGAGGTGACGCTGTGCACACACCGTGTCCTTGGCGGGTGCGCCGGTCGCCCCCTGACGGGCCCGGTCTAGGCTGCCGTCATGCGCATCGGCGCCCACGTCAGCGACGAAAACCCGGTCCAGGACGCTACCGAGCGCAACGCAGCGGCGGTGCAATTCTTCCTCGCAGATCCGCAGAGCTGGACGGCCCCTCGGGCGCATCCGCAGACCGACCAGCTACGCGCTGCTGACCTAGAGATTTATGTGCACTCACCGTACGTGATCAACGTGGCATCACTGAACAACCGCATCCGCATTCCGTCCCGCAAACTGGTCGCCCAGCATGCGGTCGCAGCTGCCACGATCGGGGCTCACGGTTTGGTGGTGCACGGCGGTCATGTCACTAAGGGTGAGGATCCCGCTACAGGATTCGAGAACTGGCGCAAGATGTTTGCCCGGCAGTCGGCCGACGGCGGTTTCGGCACTCGGATCCTGGTGGAGAACACCGCCGGCGGAGACAATGCGATGGCGCGCCGGTTCGATTCGTTGGCCCGGTTGTGGGACGCGATCGGTGACTACGACGTCGGCTTCTGCTTGGACACCTGCCACGCGTTCGCTGCGGGGGAAGACCTGACCGACGCAGTCGATCGGGTCATGGCCATCACCGGCCGGATCGACCTGGTGCACTGCAACAACTCACGCGACGAGTTCGGCTCGGCCCGGGACCGCCACGCGCCGGTGCGCCAGGGCACCATCGAGGCCGAGCAACTGGTGGCGATCTGTGCCGCAGCCGGCGCCACCGTAGTACTAGAGACCGACCCCGACTCCCAGGCTGAGGACATCGCCTGGCTACGAGACCAGCTGAGCTGCCGCTGATTACTGCGATCTGGCTCCAGACTGCGCCGTGAGGGGTGCGTCGTGG
>DATHTJ010000378.1:0-11398 GCA_035463315.1 Pseudonocardiaceae bacterium | reverse complement strand
GTCGCGGAGAGCGGTGTCGGCAGCGCGGCGGACGCGCGACGGCTGCAGGACACGGGAGCCGACGCCGTCCTCGTCGGCGAGATGCTGATGCGGTCTCACGACCCCGAGGAGACTGTCCGGGAGCTGAGACTGGCATGACCGGTGCGAGCAGGTTCGGCCGTCTCGAACCCAAGCCGGTTTTTGGCATCTCATGGACCGAGCAGGTGGCTCGGTTGCGGGGTTACGCGACGTGGTGGTCGCCGTTAGCGCGGTTCTTGCGGAGATCGAAAAAGTACAGTAACCCGGTTCATTGGTGAGGGAGTTGTTTTCAGCATGCAGGTGATCGATGTTCAGCCGTACCGGCAGGATGGCAGGGCCGTCGCCACGCTGCTGCCGCCCGACGACCACGGTGTCCCAGTGCACCATGCACCGTCGTCTTGGCGACCCACCTCGTGGCGCAGCTATCCGGCGCCGCAGCAACCCGACTGGCCCGACCAGTGCGCAGTGGAACGGGTCGTCAGTGAGATTTCTCGGCTGCCCTCGCTGGTGCGACCGGGCGAGATCCGCAGCCTGCAGCGGTCATTGGCCGAGGTAGCGTCCGGCAGGGCATTCCTGCTGCAGGGGGGAGACTGCGCCGAGCGGTTTGAGGCATGCACTGAACGGGGCGTACGCGGCAAGCTCCGAGTCATCCTCCAGCTGGCCATCCTGCTGACCTATGGATCGGGCCTGCCGGTGGTGAAGGTTGGCCGGATCGCCGGCCAGTTCGCCAAGCCCCGCAGCAAACCAAAGGAGTTCGTCGACGGCATCGAACTGCCGGTGTTTCGCGGTGACATCGTCAACAGCTTCGAGCCGACGCTGCACGCTCGACGCCCGGACGTCGAGCGCCTGCTACACGCCTACCATCATGCATCCGCGACGTTGAATATCTTACGGGAACTGACCAAGGAAGGCTTCGCCGGCCTGGATCAGGTACATGCGTGGAACCAGGAGTTCGTGCGTCGCAGCGCGGCCGGCCGGCTCTACGAGAAAGCCGCCGACGAGATCACCTGGGCGCTGCGGTTTATGTCAGCGTCCGGCGTCGATCTGGCGGGTTTGCAAGCGCTGCATCAAGTACACCTCTACACCTCACACGAGGCTCTGCTCCTTCACTTTGAGCAGGCGTTGACTCGTTTCGCTCCCGATGTCGATGGCTGGTTCGACACCAGTGCTCACATGGTGTGGATCGGCGACCGGACCCGGCAGCTTGACGGCGCACACGTGGAATTCCTCTCCGGCATCGCCAACCCGATCGGTGTCAAGGTCGGTCCGACGTCGACGCCAGCCGAGCTGCGCGAGCTGTGCGAGCGGTTGGACCCCGGTTGCGTGCCCGGTCGGCTGGTGCTGATCTCGCGTCTCGGTGCCCGCCGTGTGACTGAGCTGTTGCCACCGCTGCTGCGGGCCGTGCGTTCGACCGGTCGTTCGGTGGTGTGGGCGTGTGACCCCATGCACGGCAACACGTTTCAATCCGAGAGCGGCTACAAGACCCGACGGTTCTGCGACATCACCGCAGAGATCGCCGGTTTCTTCGCGGTACATAAGGCGGAGGGAGCGCAACCGGGGGGTGTGCACCTGGAGCTGACCGGGGAGGACGTTACGGAGTGCCTGGGCGGCGCCGAGGAAGTACTCGACGCTCACCTTGGCACCCGCTATGAGACGGCGTGTGATCCACGCCTCAATGCAAGCCAGTCCATCGAGCTGGCCTTCCGGGTAGCCACGCTGCTACGGGAGCACCAGCTTTGAGCCGGCTGGACGGTAGACACCGGTCTGGCTGCGCGCCTGAGAGAGACGTGAGGTTATATGGAGCGAGCTGCACGGCGCGCGCTGGCGCTTCTGGCCTGCACCCAGTTCCTGCTGATCCTCGACACGGCGATCATCAACGTCGCTGCCCCGTCGATTGGCGGCGAACTCGATATCTCCGCATCCAGTCTGTCCTGGGTGGCCAACGCGTACCTGGTGACATTCGGTGGGCTGCTGCTACTCAGCGGCCGAGCCGCAGACCTGTTCGGCCGCCGAGGGTTGTTCATTGGCGGCCTCGGCGGTCTCGTCGCGGGCTCCGTGGCCGGAGCGGTTGCGGACAAGGCGGCTTGGTTGATCGCGGCCAGGGCCGTGCAGGGTGGCGGTGCCGCCGTTGCAGCGGCAGCGGCGTTCGCGATGTTGCTTGACCTGTTCCCGGACGTCCGGGAGCGGCACAAGGCTCTGGGGGTGTTCGCCGCGATGGCGGGCGCGGGTGGTGCCGCGGGCACCGTGCTCGGCGGGGTGTTCACTAGTTGGCTGGGCTGGCGGTCCACATTCGGGCTGAATGTGGTCGCCGGGCTGCTGCTGGCCGCGCTGGCGCTCTGCGTGCTCGAACCGAGTAGGCCAGAGCGCGACCGCCAGGGGTTCGACCTCGGCGGCGCACTATCGATCACAGCGGGCCTCGGCCTGCTTGCCTACGCCACGGTGAACACTGGCGTGGACGGCTGGACGTCGCCGTGGACTTTGGTGTCCGGCGGCCTCGCGGTCTTGCTGTTGGCTGTTTTTGTGCTAGTGGAGGCGCGGGTGCGTACGCCGCTGGTGCCGTTGTCGGTACTGTGCAGGCCAGTTCTGCGCACCGCGAATCTGCTGTCCGGGCTGACCCAGTTCATGATGTTCCCGATGTTCTTTCTGGTCAGTGTCTACCTGCAGACGGTGCTCGGATACGCGCCTGTGGTTAGCGGGCTCGGCCTGCTGCCGCTGTCTCTCACGACGATCGTGGTGGCGTCCAACACAGGCAGGCTGATCGCCCGGTTCGGGCTGCGGCCAGTGATGGTGGCCGGGTACGTAGTAATCGCCGTCGGCCTGGGCTGGCTGTCGCTGCTATCCGCGGACGGTTCTTTCGCGGCGGACGTGCTGTTTCCCAGTTTGGTCCTCGGGGTGGGGTTGCCGCTGGTGACCATTACCACTAATGCCGCTGCCGCGATGCAGGCCAGACCGGATGAGGTCGGCCTCGCGTCCGGATTGATCAACACCAGTCAGCAATTCGGCGCAGTGATCGGCCTCGCCGTGCTCAGCGGGGTTGCCGCTGCGCGCACCCTCGCCGACGGCGGATCGGAGAACGTGACCGCGCTTACCAACGGGTTCGCCACAGCGTTCCTGGTGTCCACGGGCGTAGCGCTCGCCTCGGCGCTGCTTGCCGCGGCGTTGCTGCCCGTCACTGCACAATGGACGAGCGTTCCCGCGCGGCCCGCGCCAGCGCCCGTCGACGACGGACCGACTCGGACTATTCCTCAATCACCCGGCACCACCGCTCATTGAACCAACGATTCGGGGTTTCACTAACTACGACTGAGCTGGGTCGACCAAGCCTGCCAGTGCGCCGGCTCCGGCGGTGACGACCGCGGGGACCGTCGAGTACGAGTCCGCCGGCGCGGAGGCCAGCACCACCACGACGTACCGCAAGTCTGCTCCGACCAGCCCAGTGCTGTTCATCACCGCCTGCGAACCGCTGGTTCCCCAGCCTTGCTTGACCGCCCAGGTGGTGTTCGGCATCCCGTTCGGAATACCGAAGTACTGATCAAAGCCGTCGGCGGCGATCTGCGGGGCAGTTGCGAGCGCACTGAGCAGGAGGTCCCGGCTGGGATCGGGAAGCTGATCGGTGATGTAGCGATACACGGTCACGATGTCCTGCGGCG
This sequence comes from Pseudonocardiaceae bacterium, assembly GCA_035463315.1. GTDB lineage: Bacteria > Actinomycetota > Actinomycetes > Mycobacteriales > Pseudonocardiaceae. The sequence goes on along the minus strand of DATHTJ010000378.1, from coordinate 7,730 downwards.
TGATCAGGGTGTCGCCCCACCTGCCAGGATCCTTGGGCGGCTGAGTGCCAGTAAGCCCGAGCAGGCCGGCGATCCTGGTCACGATGGTGGGGCCACCGTTGGCAGTCCACAGGTTGCTGGCGATGTCGTCATCGCTGTTGGCGAGCATCTGGTGCAGCTTCTGCTGCGTTGTGTCGTCCGGGGTTGCCCAGTTGTCGCAAGCCAGCACGTCCAGCGCGATCAGCAACTTGACCACCGACATGGACGCAAATTGCCGGTCGGCGTCCTGGCTGGTCAGCACCGTGTTGTTCTGCCGGTCGAAGACCTCGAAGCCGACCTGGGCGTTCGGCAGGGCCGCATGCATTGCCTGCTTCACCGCCGCCGCCCAGGCCTGGTCAGGTGGGGAGGGAACCGGGGTGGTGGCCGTGGTCATCGCTGGACTGGGCGAGGTCGCAGAGGTCAACCCGGCACCAGCAACGCAGAGTAGCGCTACTGTCACCATTATCAGCAGACCCTTCATACTTATTTAATAGCGGTACCAGCCCCAGTTGAAACGCTGTACGCGAACTTATCGAGGAATTTTTAGAAAAATCCCAGTTTTCACCGAGGGGATGTCGCAGAATGTGAAAAAAGGTATACCGATAGTAACGGTCGCCGGTGAAGTAGACCGCCGACCCACTCACCACCGTCAACCCGGCCAAGCAGGTCAGCCGCCCAGGGCAGCAGCTGGCCGTGCAGCCGAGCCACGTGCGCTGCCTCCCAACGCGGGCACATCCGGGCAGCTCGCACGACGAACCACCTCATCCGGCCGTGCCGGTCGTCATGCCCGACGACGGCGAGCACGCTACAGCCAGGCCCGGCGCAACGACCCGGTGACGGTCAGCGGTAGTCAGGATTCTCGAAGTCGAACCGGCAGCCGGCGTCCCATTCCGAGCGCTGGTTGCCGTGCGCGGGGATGCCGCCGACGTCCTTGAGCATCCGGGCGAGGTGCATCAGGTTCCAGGTCATGAAGGTGGTGTTCCGGTTGGTGAAGTCGTTTTCCGGTCCGCCCGAGCCGGGGTCCAGATAGGACGGACCCGGTCCAGCTTCCCCGATCCAGCCCGCATCAGCCTGCGGCGGGATGGTGTAGCCGAGGTGTTGCAGGCTGTAGAGCACGTTCATCGCGCAGTGCTTGACGCCGTCCTCGTTACCGGTGATCAGGCAGCCGCCCACCCGGCCGTAGTAGGCGTACTGGCCGGCATCGTTGAGCAGGTGCGAGCACGCGTACAGCCGTTCGATCACCTGCTTGGTCACCGAGCTGTTGTCGCCCAGCCAGATGGGCCCGGCGAGCACCAGAATGTCGGCAGCCAGGACTTTGTCATAGATCGCCGGCCACGCGTCGCTCGGCCAGCCGTGCTCGGTCATGTCGGGCCACACCCCGATGGCGATGTCGTGGTCGATCGCCCGTAAGACCTCGACCTGCACGCCGTGCTTTTCCATGATGTGGGTGCTCACCTCGATCAGCCCCGCGGTGTTGCTGCGCTCGGGCGAGCGCTTCAGGGTGCAGTTGATGAACAGTGCCCTCAGGTCGTTGTACCGCGGCTCGGTCATGATTCAGGCTCCCTACCTCGCGGACGCACCAGCGTGTTCCACGGACCTCTGTGCAGACTCACGGTCAGGGCGTTACGCGAGGATTATCGTGGCACTGGCTTTGACCACCGGCGGCGCCCGGGGCGCCATGCCGGCGGATGACGATGGACCTGGCCGGGCGGTCAGCCTTGCGCAGCAGCCGGCAATGGATCTCTTTGACGGTGCGTGCGGCCGGGCCAGTGGGGTGGTGGTTGCCGTGCTGGCTGCGGCGGTACCACCACGCGACAATTTCGCGGACCGCTTGCTCGGCGATCAGCACCAGCAGCGTGCCCCAGGTCCCGATGACGGCCACCAGAAACAGCACAGGGCCGTCCACACACGGCACCACCGAGCTGTCCCCTCTCCCCACTCGAACGGCGGCTGTACGTCAGCCGTACGTTGACCATGGTGCGGAGCCGGGTGATCAAAGACGGATCCGGATGAGCACTTGGTGTAAACCCAAGACGGCACGTGCCCGCATTATTACCGTGGGCGCACCGCTTGCCCAAGCGCGGAACCGGAGGGGGCGTTGTGCGCGAGCCGAACCTGACATCCGAGGTGGCGACGAACGTCGCGTTGAACAGCTGTCTGACCCGATTGGGCTGGTCAGCCGAGCAGTTCGCCAGCCACCTTAACGAGCTTGCGCGCTCCCTGCGGCTGCTCGACAAGGTCCATCCGAAGACGCCCCGGCGGTGGCTGAAGGCCAGACCGCCGAGCGCCCTGCCCTGCATACCGCGCCAGCCCTGGCCCGGTCTGGTCTGCGCGCTGTTGTCACGCCGACTCCACGAACCAGTCACCCTGGCATCCTTGGGGTGGCAGACGAGCGTCGGCGCGCTCTACGTTCCAGCTGACGACGGTCTGGACCACGCGTGGGACCCGCGTGGGGCGGTCGGTCGCGTCACTGCGGGAAGTCTTGGAGGCGGTAGGTATGGATCGGCGCCATTTTGTGGTCATCTCCGGCACCACGTTGACCGCGTTCGCCCATGACTGGCTGCTCGACCCGGCGCGCATCGCCGCGTCCGTGCAGGGCAAGCGAGCGGACCACGCTGTAGTCGACGATCTTGAACGGGTCGCCGAGTCGCGGCGCCGCCTCGATGATGCGCTTGGTGGCGCAACCGTGTTCCGCGCGGTCCGTGAGGATCTGCGCCTGGTCACTGAGATCCTGGACAACGCGCGCTACACCGAGGATGTCGGCCAGCGGCTGCACGCGGTGGCGGCGGAGTTCGCCAGGCTCGCCGGAATGCTGGCCTATGACAACAACAATGAGGCGTTGGCGCAGCGCTACCTCATGGCCGGGTTACACGCCGCGCACAGCAGCGGTGACCGGGCAGTCGGCGCGAACATTCTGGGCTTCATGAGCAAGCAGGCCAGGGACCGCGACCCGCGTGACGCGGTCCGGCTGGCCGAATCAGCACTGGTGGGTGCGAAGGATCTGACTCCGGCGGTGGGGTCCTGGATCCAGGCCCGGCTGGCCACTTCGGCCGCATATGCGGGTGATGCGATCGCAGCGGATCGGGCACAGGGCCGGATGTTCGAACTCACGGCGGCTGTCGATCCGGCTGCAGAGCCGGCGTGGATCTATTGGTGGTCCGACGCCGAGGCGCACTACCATGCCGGGCAGTCCGCGCTGGCCCTCGGCAAGCCTCGCCAGGCTGAGACCCATCTCCGCAACGCTCTCTCGCGGCTCCATCCGTCATTTCCTCGCGACCGTATCATGATTCTCACGAGGCTCGCGTTGGCTCGGGTGCACCTCGGGGAGTTGGACGGGGCATGCCGAGCTGCGACCGAGGCGGGTGAATTGCTGCGACAGCTCGACTCGCAGCATCAGTGGACCCGGCTGGGTGAGTTCCGCAAAGCCGTTCAACCGTACTCCGCCACCGCGCAGGTCAAGGACTTCGACGCCAAGTTCGGCGACCTGGTCCGCTCCGCATCGGTCTGATCTTCACTCGGACCGTCAGAGGCACGCTTATCTAAGGCCCATCGAAGGGATACCGTCAGACATCCATGAGCCCGGATGTCAAGCCTCGCCAGCGCAGTGCTACGCAGCGTGCGCGAAACACCGCACTGGAGTGCAAGCGCGACCGCCATGGGCGGTCAGGCTAGCGCGATGGGGCGCATCGCGTGACGCTGCGCTAGCCTCACGCGATGGAGTCCTACCTGCGGTACCTGTCGGAGAACTCCACCGAACTGATCTTCTACGCTCTGCAGCACTTCCTGCTGGTGCTCTATTCGGTGGCCTTCGCCACGGTGATCTCGCTGGTGCTGGCCCTAGTGCTGCACATCAACCAGCTCACGCCGCCGTCGTGGACCCGCAGCCTGCGGGTGGGCAGCCAGGAGGCGTTGCTGCTGCTCGCCTCGGCAGCGTTGACCATCCCGTCGCTGGCGCTGTTCGGCCTGCTGCAGCCGCTGCTGGGGCTCGGGGTCACCCCGAGCATCGTGGCGCTGACCCTCTACGCGATCTACCCGGTGCTGCGCAACACCGTGGTCGGACTGTCCTCGGTGGACCCCGCGGTGCTGGAGGCCGCTCGCGGCGTCGGGATGGGCCCGGTGCGCCGGATGTTCCGGGTGCAGCTGCCACTGGCCTGGCCGGTGATCATCTCGGGGATCCGGGTCGCGGTGCTGATCGTGATCTCGATCGCCGTGGTGGCAGCCCTCATCAACGGTCCCGGCTTAGGCAAGCCGTTGCAGGACGGCCTGGCCCGACTCGGTGCCGTCAACTCGTTCGACCAGGTTGTCACCGGCACCCTGGGGTGCCTCGTGGTGGCGGCCGGCTACGAGATCATCTTCGTCGTCGTCCGGCGCTTCACCACCCCGAGGGGGATCCGTGGCTGAGACCGTGCAATCCGGGGCCGGCTCCTCCCGCCGGACCGATCAGCGCCCGATGATCGCCCTCGAGGGCATCAGCAAGACCTATCCCCACCAGCTGAGACCAGCCGTGGCCGAGCTGACCATGGCCGTTCCCGCCGGCGCCATCGTGATGCTCATCGGGCCGTCAGGGTGCGGCAAGACGACTACCTTGAAGATGATGAACCGGCTCATCGAGCCCGATACCGGGCGCATCCTGCTGGACGGCGACGACGTCACCAACGTCAATGCCGACCAGCTGCGCAGGCGGATCGGCTACGTGATCCAGCAGGTAGGGCTGTTCCCGCACCTGACCATCGGGGACAACATCGCGGTGGTACCCAAGATGCTCGGCTGGGGCAAGGTCCGCATCGCCGACCGGGTCGACGAACTGCTGCACCTGGTGGGGATGGAGCCCGCTGACTTCCGGGACCAATACCCCCGGCAGCTCTCCGGCGGGCAGCAGCAGCGCGTCGGGGTGGCCCGTGGCCTCGCGGCCGACCCCCCGGTGATGCTGATGGATGAGCCCTTCGGGGCCATCGACCCGATCACCCGGGCGCGGCTGCAGGACGAGTTCCTCGAGGTGCAGCGCCAGGTCGCCAAGACCATCTGCTTCGTCACTCACGACCTGTCCGAGGCGGTGAAGCTGGGTGACCGGATCGCCGTGTTCGCTCCTGGCGGGCGGCTGGCGCAGTACGACACCCCGGGCACCGTGCTCACTCACCCCGCGGACGACTTCGTCGCCGAGTTCGTCGGCAGCGGCGCCGCGGTCCGGCGGTTGTCCTTGCTCGAGCTCAGCCGCCTGGAGCTGGAAGAGGTAGTGATCTCTAGCGTCGGCACGCCCGCAAACGGCCACCCGGTGCTCACGGTGGATGACACGGGTCGGCCGGTTGCCTGGCATCACCTGCCCGGTGCCGCGGAACCGCCGCCGCTGGTGACGGTGCCGCTGTCGGGCACGGTCTACGATGCCGTCGACGTCATGCTCGACGCCCGCGCCCCGCTGGTCGTGGTGGTCGATGATCAGGAGCAGCCACGAGGCGCGCTGCGCTGGGATTCCCTGGTCAGCGACCTGCGAACCACGGGCTGGCGGCCATGACCGCCAGTCCGGCACTGGCCGCGGCGGCACCCACCCGCCCGCTCAGCTGGATCTGGCGCAACCGCGACCTGGTAGCCACACCGGTGATCGTGGTCGTGGGGTTGGCGCTGGTGCTGCTTCACACCGCTAGCCGGCAGCTGGACAGCGTCGAGCAGCGGGCGCTGGATCCGGCGTACCTGTGGGCGAAGTTCGTCGAACACATCTGGCTCGCGGCGGCGTCCACCGTGCTGGTGATCGTCATCGCGCTGCCGTTAGGGATCGCGCTGAGCCGTCCGGCGGTGGGCCGGATCCGTACCGGGACGCTCGCGTTCGGTGGTTTCATGCAGGCGCTGCCGCCCTTCGGCCTGATCATCCTGCTGGCCTTCCTGCTCGGCTTCGGCGACACGACGGCGATCATTGCTCTGGTGCTGGCGTCATTCCTGCCGGTGCTCACCAACACCGTGGTCGGGCTGCGGCAGGTGGACCCCGCGCTGATCGAGGCGGCCCGGGGGATGGGGATGTCGGCGCGGCAGACGCTGCTGCGGGTGGAGATCCCGCTCGCGGTACCGGTGATGGTGGCTGGAATCCGAGTGGCGCTGGTGCTCAACGTCGGCACTGCCGCGCTCACCACCTACGTCGGCGCGGGCGGCCTCGGCGAGCCGATCAGCAGCATGATCAGTCTCGGCCGGCCGCAGGCGGTGCTCGTCGCCTCGGCCATCGTGGCGGCGTTGGCGTTGCTCATCGACTGGCTGGCCGGCGTCGCTGAACGGCTCGTGAGCGGGAGGGTCGGGTGAGAGCCGGTCGCGGGCGCACCGCCGCCTTGCTGGCGGCGGCGGTGGTGGCCGTCGCGCTGGTAGCCGGATGCGGCGTGCTGAGCAGCGGTGGCCCGCCAGCGAAGGCGGGCAGCCTCGCCCAGCAGGTCAACCTGGAGGGTCAGTCCTACATCGTGGGGAGTAAGAACTTCGATGAGCAAGTGGTGCTGTGCCAGGTCGCGATCGCTGTCCTGGAATCGGTCAATGCTCAGGTCACTGACCGATGCAATCTCGGCGGCACCGACGTAACCCGCAATGCGCTTATCGGTGGTGACATCGACCTATATTGGGAATACACCGGCACCGCGTGGGTCACCTTCCTGGGCCAGCAGCCCATCCAGGACAGCACGGCGCAGTACGAGGCGGTCAAAGAAGGGGACCTGGCCCAGAACAAGATCGTCTGGCTCCAGCCGACCCCCTTCAATAACACTTACGCCTTCGCTGTCAAGGAGGAGCGTGCCCAGCAGCTCGGGTTGAGGACGCTGTCGGATATGGCCGCCTACATCCGCTCTGGAAAGCCCGGCAACATGTGCATCGAGCCCGAATACCAGAACCGGGACGACGGATTCCCGGGCCTGCAGCGGGTCTACGACTTCCAGGTGCCGCCGGATCGGCTGCAGGTGCTGCAGACTGGTGCCATTTACCAGGCCACTGCCGATCAGAAGGAGTGTCTGTTCGGTGAGGTGTTCACCACTGACGGCCGCATCCCACAACTCGGGCTGACGGTGTTGCAGGACGACAAGCTGTACCACCCGCTCTACAACGCCGCACCCACCATGCGCACAGACGTCTACGACCGTAACCCGAACATTGCCACGGTGTTTGCGCCGATTTCCGCGGCCTTGACCAACGAGGTGATGGCCGAGCTGAACCGGCAACGGTCTGCGGAGGGCAAGTCGGAGCGCCGAATTGCCCGCGCCTGGCTCGCCCAGCAGGGCTTCATCACGGAGTAGTATTCCTGATCATCTGGCAGCAGCAGGGTTTCGCGTTCTGGCTGCAGACTGCAGTAAAGAGGAGTTGTCCTCTACCTAGGCTCTAGGTAGAGTGTGAGCATGACTAGTGGTGCGGGGCCGCGGATGACGTTGCCGACGCAGCTGGTGCTGCGGGCGATGCTCGCTGAGCCCACCCAGGAGATGTACGGGCTGCAGATTGGCCAAGCGGCCGAACTGCCCAGCGGCACCATCCATCCCATCCTCGCCCGCCTCGAGGGCTGCGGGTGGCTGGAAAGCCGCTGGGAGGACATCGACCCCGCCAAGAAAGGCCGCCCCCGGCGTCGCTACTACCGCCTCAGCCCTGACGGCGTCGAACATGCCCGCAACGCCCTCGCCCGCGTACACACCCCCCGGGCACTCGTGAACCGGCTGCGTCCCGGCCTCGCCGGAGAGTACGGAGGAGGAACCCCATGAAGCACC
>DATHTJ010000377.1:0-1516 GCA_035463315.1 Pseudonocardiaceae bacterium | reverse complement strand
GCGATGTAGACCAATTGCCGGGCCGCCTCGGTCTTCATCGCCATGTCGGCCAGCATGAACTGGACGCCCTGAAAGTCGGCGATCTGCTTGCCGAACTGCTTGCGCTGCGTGACATAGGCGATCGAGGCGTCCAGCGCGCCTTGCGCGATGCCGACGGCCTGCGCGCCGATCGTCGGACGGGTGTGGTCCAGGGTCGCCAAGGCGGTGGTGAACCCGGTGCCGGGCTCGCCGATGATGCGGTCCGCCGGGATGGTGCAGTCCTCGAAGTAGATCTCCCTGGTCGGGCTGCCCCTGATCCCCAGCTTGCGCTCCTTGGGCCCGACTGAGAATCCCGGGTCGTCCTGGTGGACGATAAAGGCGCTGATCCCGCTGGTGCCCTGGTCCGGGTCAGTCACCGCCATCACCGTGTACCAGGTGGACTCCCCCGCGTTGGTGATCCAGCACTTGGTGCCGTTGAGTACCCAGTGGTCGCCGTCGCGCCGGGCCCGGGTCCGCATCGCCGCGGCGTCACTGCCCGCCTCCCGCTCGGACAGCGCGTAGGACGCCATCGACCCCGCGGCAACCGACGGCAGCACCTGCTTGCGCAGCGCAGCCGAGCCGGCCAACAGCAGCCCCGTCGTGCCCAGCTTGTTCACCGCCGGGATCAGCGAGGACGACGCGCACACCCGCGCCACCTCCTCGATCACGATGCAGGTCGCGACCGCGTCCGCGCCCTGACCGCCGTAGGCGTCGGGGATGTGCACCGCGTGGAACCCCGAGCGCACCAGGGCGGCCAGCGCCTCGCGCGGGAACCGCTCCTGCTCGTCGACCTCCGCGGCGTAAGGGGCGATCTCCTTCTCGGCCAGCGCCCGCACCGCCTCCCGCAGTGCCTCGTGCTCCGGGTTCACCGCTACCTCCCCTTCCGCACCGCGCGTTCTGGAGACAGACTGCACTAATCCCGCCCCGGTTTACTGCAGTGTGTCTCCAGAACGCGGGGATGCCTGCCGGAGTGCGGAGTCGGCGTGCAGGACCTGTTGGGCTAGGTCTTGCTGGAAGGTCAGCATCCGGTGGGCTAGGGCGGGGTCGTGAGTGGCCAGGATGCGCACGGCGAGCAGGCCGGCGTTGCGTGCGCCGCCGACCGACACGGTCGCGACCGGCACCCCGGCGGGCATCTGCACGATCGACAGCAGCGAGTCCAGCCCATCCAGATGCGCCAGCGGCACCGGCACCCCAATCACCGGTAGCACCGTGGCGGAGGCCACCATCCCGGGCAGGTGCGCCGCCCCGCCGGCCCCGGCGATGATCACCTTCAAGCCCCGGTCCGCGGCGTGGCGCGCGTAATCGAGCATCCGCTCCGGGGTGCGGTGCGCAGAGATCACCGCGACCTCATGGGACACCTCGAACTCCTCGAGCGCCTCGGCGGCGGCGCTCATGACGGGCCAGTCCGAGGCACTGCCCATGATCACACCCACTAGCGGGCTCATCACGCCGTCTCCCGTTCCGGCCCGTGCCCGGGATACCCGTCCGGCCAGGTCCC
>DATHTJ010000376.1:0-2502 GCA_035463315.1 Pseudonocardiaceae bacterium | reverse complement strand
CCGGACTGCGCCCGGTTCTTGTTCACCGTACGAGCGGCGATCTCCTTGGCGAGTTCTTCACTCGTGCCGCGTTCTTCCTGCGAAGACTTGATGTGCTCGTACTGGCGTTCCCGCTTGTCGCTCCAGGCACGTTGCGGCATGTCCTCACATCCTTCGGTGACGGTTGTCGACTACTGGATAGCCACCCCGACCGGTTGTTACACATGCCGACCGACCCGGCCCCGCAAGGCGGCTGACCCCGCCGGGCTGGCCCGGCGTGACCGGCCTGACCCCGGGACCGACCTCCGCGTTTGGTGACCCGCCGGATCGGGTACTGCCGACCTGACTGAGACTCTCGTGAGGGGTGGCTCGCATGGACGTAAACGGCTACGTGACGTTTCTCATTGTTGGTGTGGTGCTCGTCCTGATCGACGGCCAGATCATCTATCGGAGCGGCCGGGGGTACCTGCGGAAGGCTTATGAGCCCGAAGCGGCTCGCTCCATGATCCAGCTGGTGGTGGGGCTCTTCTATCTCGTGGTGCTGGGGTTGCTGGCACTGATCTCGATGATCGACATTGATACTGGTCTTCCTGTTCGTGATGTGGTGGCTCAGGTCGGCATACTCCTGCTGGTGCTCGCTGCCGCCCACGGCTTGACGATCACTATTCTGATGAGGATCAGGGACCGGCGCTGGCAGGAACAGCTCTCGGACGAGATCACTGAGAGCCGCTACAACTCGGGTGTGCAGGGTGCCACCGTCAACCCAGTGAACGACGCTGAAATCGGGGGGAACCAATCGGCGCCCACCGAGTCGCGCTGGTGACACACCGCCGCTAGGCGGGAGGGAGATCGACCAGGGTGGCCAGGGCGGCGCGGTGCCGGTCGGGGGTGCCCAGGGCGATTTGTGACGTCTTGGCCCGGGCCAGATACAGGTGCACGGGATGCTCCCACGTCATCCCGATCCCGCCATGCAACTGCAGGCATTCCTCGGCGGCGTGCACCGCGACGTCCGAGCAGTGCGCTGCCGCGACGGCCACCAGCAGCGCGGTGTCCGGGGCGCCGACGGCCAGCGCGTCGGCCGCGGCCCGGGCGACTGCGCGGGCGCTGGTGAGTTCCGCCCACACGTCGGCCATCCGGTGCTTGAGCGCCTGGAATGACCCGATCGGGCGGCCGAACTGATAGCGGGTGCGTGTGAAGCCCACTGTGGACTCCAGGCACCAGCCAGCCAACCCGACCTGCTCGGAGGCGAGCAGGCCGGCCCCGAAGGTCAGCGCCGAGCGTAGCGCCGCCACCGCGTCGGTCGCCCCCACCACTCGCCGAGCCGGCGCGCGGTCCAGTGTCAGGTCGGAGATCCGCCGGGTCAGGTCCAGCGGGGTCACCGGCTCCAGCCGGGCACTGTCAGTGGGCAGATCCACCAGGTAGATCGCCGGGCCGTCGCGGTCGCGTGCGGGCACCAGCACCGCGTCGGCGACCTCCAGGTCGACCACGCTGGTCACCCGACCGCAGAGCGCTCCAGCCTGCGCCCGCACCCCCTGCGGGAATGCGGCGTCCGGTGTGGTGGACAACGGGACGGCCAGCGTCGCGGTGCGCTCGCCCGCGGCCAGCGCGCCGAGCAGGGCGTCCGGTTCTGGGCAGGCCAGCAGGGTCGAGGTGGCCAGCACCGCGCTGCCCAGGAACGGCACTGGCGCCACCGAGCGGCCCAGCTCTTCGGCCACCACCGCCAGCTCTCGAGCTCCCGCACCGGCGCCGCCGAGTGACTCCGGGACCAGCAGCCCGGCCAGCCCTAGCTCGGCGGCGAGGGTGCGCCACAGCCCGAGGTCGTAGGGGTCCGCGGACTCGCAGCGGGCCAACACGGCCGCCGGTGCGCTGCGGTCGGTGAGCAGCTTGCGGACGCTGGAACGCAGGTCCTCCTCGACGTCGCTGTAGCGCAGGTCACGCTGGTTGGCCTCGCTCACCGGGTCAGGGCTCACCGGGGAAGCTCCTTCCACGGCTGGTTCTTGTCGGTCCGCGGTTCGGATGGCAGCCCGAGCACCCGCTCGGCGATGATGTTACGGAGTACCTCGGAGGTGCCGCCCTCGATGGAGTTGCCCTTGGCCCGCAGGTATCGGTAGCCGGGGCCACGGCCGAAGAAGTCGCACTCGACGGTGCGGCGCGGCGTCCAGTCGTCGTAACGCAGGGCCTGCTCGCCGAGCAGTTCCAGTTCCAGCCCGGAGACGGCCTGGTTCAGCGTGGCGAAGGCCAGCTTGGACGCCGAGCCTTCCGGCCCGGGGCTGCCGGCGGCGAGTTGCTGGCGAGACCGTTCCGCGGACAGCCGGGTCACTTCCGCCGCAACCCACAGCTGCAACAGCCGGGCGTGCAGGCCCGGGGTGCGCAGCTCTGGATGCGCCCGCCAGGTTTGGGCCAGCAGCCCGATGATGCCCGACTCCCGAGGGGTGGGGGCGCCTCCGATGGCCACCCGCTCGCTCATCAGGGTGGTCAGCGCGACCTGCCAGCCCTCCCCCACCCCGCCCAGCCGGTCGGCGT
>DATHTJ010000375.1:0-1893 GCA_035463315.1 Pseudonocardiaceae bacterium | reverse complement strand
TGCTAGGGCCCATCACCCGGCTTGGAAGTGCCCACCCAGTTGTTAGGGCGAGACATGCGTAAGGCCAGGCTCCCGGTCTGTCCCAGGTCACCTGGCCTCGCGACTCGCCCGACACCCACGGTGTCCAGCTTCCGTCAATAGTAACCCTTAACCGGCGGACGTCATCCACACCGGCCGCCCAGTCTTGTGGGACCCTCGCGTCCGCGCCCCGCACACCCATGGTCCGCAGCATCGACATGCTGACCACCTCACGATCATCACCTACCTGCGGGATTCGCGGCCGTTCGAGTCGTACGTTGCGACCTTTTCTCAGCGGAGTAACCGATCTCGCACCTGTGATCAAGTTGATAGGTGGACCCGGTGCGTAGTCACGTACCGCAGAACGTGCGATACGCGCCGAAGCTCGGCGGGGCCGGTGCAGCGTATGGCTCCAGACCGGGTCTTTCGTCGAACGGTTGCGCCAGCACGTCGAGGAGTCGTCCAAACGGTCCTAGGTCCCCGGCACTCGCCGCGGCCAGTGCTTCCTCCATCTGGTGGTTCCGCGGGATATAGACAGGGTTGACCCGATCCATCGCTTCCGCGATCACCCATGAGTCAGACGCTTGCGACCACAGCTGTGCCCGCCAACGGTCAGCCCACGCGTCGAAGGCGGAGGGTTCGGCGAAGAGCAATCGCGCAGGTGCCGCATCTCCGCGTACTGCCGACGACAGCGCCCGGAAGCACGAGGTGAAATCGACCCTCTGTGCATGCAGCAGCGCCAGCAGGTCATCGATCAGCGCGCCGTCGGATCGTTGAGCACCTGCCACACCCAACTTGGCGCGCATCCCCTGGCGCCAGTACCCGTCGTAACGGCCGGGGAACGACTGCAGCACGCCGGTGGCCGCCGCAAGTGCCGTATCCGTCTCGACGTGGAACAGGGGCAACAATGTCTCGGCCAACCGCGCCAGGTTCCACTGCGCGATACGCGGCTGGTTGCCATATGCGTAGCGGCCGCCGTGATCAATCGAACTGAACACAGTGGCGGGGTCGAAAGCATCCATGAACGCGCACGGACCGTAGTCGATGGTCTCGCCGGAGATCGTCATGTTGTCGGTGTTCATGACACCGTGGATGAACCCGACGAGCATCCAGCGAGCGACCAGCGATGCCTGGGCGTCCACGACGCTCTCGAAAAACGCGAGATACGGATTCTGCGCCTCGACCGCATGGGGGTGGTGACGCGCGATGACGTAATCGGCGAGGCGCCGCACCAGCGTCGGCCCATCGTGGGCTGCTGCGTACTGGAACGTGCCAACGCGGACATGGCTCGCCGCGACACGGGCGAGCACCGCGCCGGGCAGCACCGTGTCCCGCGCGACGTGATCACCGGTCGCCACCACAGCGAGCGCCCGGCTAGTGGGGATGCCTAGCGCGTGCATCGCCTCGCCAATCGCATACTCGCGCAGCATCGGGCCAACGGGTGCCATCCCATCACCACCTCGTGCGAACGGCGTGCGTCCCGAACCCTTCAGATGCAGGTCACGACGGCGTCCGTCAACGTCGAGCACCTCGCCGAGCAGCAGCGCCCGGCCATCACCGAGGCGCGGCACGAACCCACCGAACTGATGCCCGGCGTAGGCCTGCGCTACCGGCGACGCCCCCTCGGGCGTGGCGTTGCCGACCAGGACAGCGACACCGTCAGGTGCTCTCAGCGCATCGGCATCGACACCCAGCTCTGTGGCCAGCTCCTCGTTGAGCACCAACAGCCGGGGGGCAGGCGCCGGTGTCGCCTGCCACGGCTCATACAGGCCTTCCAGCTCACGCACATAGGAGTTGTCGAACGCGAACAGTAGCCGGGCAGCGACGCTCATAATCCCGAGGCTAACGGGGCCGGCCACCGCGCCACAGTGGAGC
>DATHTJ010000374.1:0-4910 GCA_035463315.1 Pseudonocardiaceae bacterium | reverse complement strand
TCGCTGTCCTGGTGGCGACAACGGCCGCTCCTGGCTTCCCGAACTCGACGGCAGTGCTGTCCCGGCAGTCTCAGGCGACGCTGCTGTCGAGTTCGGGAACCAGGAGCGGGGGCGGGAGGGCAGAGAGGATTGCACCAAGCCACACACGCGATCGTGAAACGACCGTGAGGTCTGGCCTGAGATCTCGATGCGGCTCAGGTGACTGGGATCGGCGGTCGGGGCGGACCAGTCGCGTTTTCTCTGGGGATCGCCTTCCGTGCGTGACGCCATGTTGGAGCATCTTCGCAGCTCATCGATTTAGGTGTGGATCCTGGCCGTGCGAACAGGTGTTGCGCAGGAAGTGTCGCAGCCCTCGCACGTCGCGGCTGTGCGCGGCGGAGTCTTGGATCGAGTTGTGATGCGAGACTCCGCGAGGAAACGCGGCGCCGCCTGGGACGTGCGCCGGGCTGGTACTTGCGGTGCTGCCGGTGTCAGCCCGGCAGCACGGCGGGCACTGGCCTGGTGGGGGTCGCCTCAGTGAACGCGGTCCACAGCAGGTTCAGGGGGTGGTTGTTGGCGTAGCGCTCCCGTTCGCCTTTGCGGGCGAAGATGCCGGTGACGATCTCCAGGCGCGGTTGGTAGTCGTCGGCGAGGTCGATCTTGCGAAGGTTTCTGCCGGGCAGGCGTCCTGCGAGGGCGGCGTCGGCGACTCGTTCGGTGGTCAGCAGGCATCCATGGAGGAGTTCGGCGGTGAGCAGGTTTAGGCCGTAGGTGAGGGAGTCGATCTCGGCGATGACATTGAGCACGCCGCGGTAGTCGGGTCCATACCAGCGGCCGAGAAACTGCGACAGCAGCCCGGCGGTCGGCGCGAGCAGTGGCAGGCCGGGCAGCTTGGCCGCGGTGACCGGGGTATCGGGCAGCTCGCGCGCGGCGAGGTTGGTGAGCAGCGCGACGCGTTCTCGGTGCCATTCGAGAAAGTCGTAGTCGAGCACCGGCGGCCGGTCGTGCTCGGCGGCGAAGCTGCCGCACACCATGTCCACCTGCTTGGCGTCGAGTTTGCGCCACAGGTCACGGGTGCGGACGTGCTCGATCTTGAGGTGCACGCCTCTGCGTTCAAAGTCCGTGCGCAACGCTGGCCAGACCGCGCCGAGGAACTCCACGGTGAACTCAGTGGTCCCGAAGGTGACGGTGGATCCCACCCGCCGCCGGCTGCGGTGCAGGCTCTCGGTCCAGGACAGCAGGGTCTGGGCGGCCAGCTCCACGACCTCTTGGCCGGAGGGGGTGAACAAGAACTCCTTGCCCCGGCCCTGTTTGACCACCAACGCCTCGCCTACTAGGCGGGCGGCGGCCTTGTTGAGGTTGTCGAGCTGCTTTTGCACGCTGGACTGTTCCCGCCCCAGCACGCGTGCGGCCCGTTGCGCCGTGCCGGTCACGTGCACCACCGCGAGTGTGCGCAGCTGGTCGAGGGTGACATCGAGCATCTCGGCCGGACAACCCAGAAGGGTCGCCAGCAGACCCGCCGCATCGATCTCGTCGTGTGCGTTGTTCGCCACCGCGTGTCCTCGTTCCGGTACTGACTGGCCCATTCTGACATGCGAGTTGTTCGATCGGACAGTTGGGTTGTCGATGCTCCCAGTTCCACCCGAGCTGTCCAAAGAATGTCCTCCTGAACAGTTAAAGTAGCGATAGTGTTCTAGCGAACATTTTGATGGAGGTGTGTTCCACCGGCACACCATCCGTGACGTCGCGCCGAGGATGTGGAGGTTTCCCCATGGTCGAAGCCCGTGGCATCGGTGAGGACGGTCGGGCCATGTCCTGCTACTTCCGGACCACGGTGGCTGCCCCGCACCGCAAGGCTCTGGTGCAGATCAATGAGGACTGCAATTTGCGGTGCGCTCATTGCTTCGTCGCCGCCACCCGGATCGGTCGGCAGATGCCGCTGCCCGAGGTGATCAACACGGTAATCCCGCGCCTGGCCGGCTGCCGGGTCCGGCGGGTCACTCTCACCGGCGGCGAACCGACGATCCACCCCGAGTTCATGGCGATCGTGCGTGCGTTTCGGGCCGCCGGGATGGATGTCGGGATCTGCACCAACGCCACCACCCTGAGCGACGAGGAGATCGGAGAACTCGCGAGCCTGGGCGTGCACTGCAACGTCTCCCTGGACGGCTTCGCCGCGGACTCACACGGCAAGTTCCGCGGCGACCGGGCTTGCTTCGACGTCACGGTCGCCACGGTGCAAAAGCTCGGCGCGGCCGGAATTCTCCAGGGTCTGCTGTGCACACCGAACACCCTGGCCCACCACGAGGAGTACGCACGGCTGTGCGAGTTCGCCCGGAGCAACGGGGCCCGCTACGTGCTGCTCAACCCGCTGGGCAGCATGGGCCGAGGGGTCAAGTCCCAAGGCCGACTAGCCAAGACCACCCTGCACATGCACGAAATCTTCGAGCTGACCGCACCGCTGGACGGGCCCGACCTCGACATCGTGCACATCCGCTTCCCCAACGCCGCGGGCAAGCCGCTGTCCGGCTGTGAGGCCGGCACGATCATCTACGTGTTCACTGCCGGTGAGGTGACCGTGTGCCCCTACCTGGTCTTCGCCGCCCGGACGCCGATCTCCCAGCACGCCGACACCGAGTTCATCGTCGGCAATATCTTCACCGACCCGGACATCGCACAACGCCTGGAGGACTACCACTTCCACGATCGATACCCCCTCGGCGGCAACCCCATGTGCGGCTCGTGCGCCCTGAGCTCTGGCTGCGGCAAGGGCTGCCCGGCCGCGGTCATCGCCGCCGGCGGGCGTATCGGCGATGTCGACACCGAGCAGTGCCCGGTCACCACCGGCGGGCACCGGCTGTTGCCGCTGGTCCCCGCATGATCGGCCACATCGATGACCAACCCCGCCTGTCCGGAACGTTGATCACCGTCGACGGGCCGGGTGGCGTCGGCAAGTCCAGCGCCGTCACCAGAACGATCGAGCTGCTCACCGCGGCGGCCCTGCCGGTGCACGGCACCCGGCAGCCCTCCCGGGCCGAGCTCGGCGAACTCGCCCGGCACGGCACCGACACCTACCACGGCATGTCGTTGGCCTGCTTGTGCGCGGCGGATCGGCATCACCAGCTCGACACGGAGATCAAACCCGCCCTGCGGGAGGGCAGGATCGTGCTCTGCGATCGGTACGTGGCCTCCTCGCTCGTGCTGCAGGGGCTTGATGGCGTACCCAGCCAGATCGTGTGGCAGCTCAACCACGGCGTGTACCGGCCTGATCTGTCCCTGGTCCTCACCGGCGACCCAGTGGTGATCAATGCCCGGCTCCGGGCCCGGGGCGGCCACAACCGCTTCGAGCGGGCTGCGGACAACAGCGAACGGGAATCCGCGCTCTACACCCGCGCCGTGGCTGACCTCCAGGACCAGGGATGGCCGGTCCAGACCGTCGACTGCACCGCCGAGGATCCCGACATGGTCGCTGCCAGGATCGTGTCCCTCATCTACCGTGCCCTTGGCGAAAAGAGCCTGGTATGTCCCTGAGTCTGATCACCGTCAACATTGGCGCTCCCTCCGTGGAGCGGGCACGCCGGCAACTCGAGTGGCTCGCCGCACGCCCCGAGGACATCTTCGTGCTCACCGAGACCAAAGCCACCCCCGGCAGCGAACTGCTGGCCCAGGCGTGCACCGCGGCGAACTACTCAGTGACCTTCCCCGAGCACGATCCAGGCGAGCTGGGCGTCATGATCGTCAGCAGGGCCGCCACCACTCCCGACCCGCTCACCGGAGCACTCAGCTACCTGCCGGCCCGCGCGGCAGGAGTCATCGTCGGCACCTCCGACGGGCCGTTGCGGGTGCTCGGCGCCTACGTCCCCTCGCGGGACGCGACGCTGGACAAGACCGAGCGCAAGAAGCGCTGGATCGAGGGCTTCCACACCGCGCTCGACGCTACGAAATCCAGTGTCCCCGTGCTGCTGCTGGGTGACCTGAACGTCCTGGAACCCGGTCACCAGCCCGAACACCGTCAGCAGTTCGCGCCGTTCGAGTACGACTTCTACCGCGCCCTCACCGACACCCACGGCCTCATCGACGCATTCCGGCACCTGCACCCTCGTCGCGTCGAGCACAGCTGGGCACGACGGCCCGACCTCGGCTACCGCTACGACCACGCCCATTGCTCTGCCCAGCTCCTGGCTCTGCTCCAGGGCTGTGAGTACGTCCACCAGACCAGGGACGTTCTCGCGGACGGATCGAGACTGACCGATCACTCCGGACTCGCCGTGCGCCTGGCGACGACGGCGAGAACACCGCTGCTAACCTCTGACCCCGCCACGGCAGCACCCAGCGAGAACAAGCCCTTGGAACCAACCCTGTTCTGACCTGACGTTCGTGCTGGCCGCCACCTACGATCAGCACGAGGACCCATCTGCATGTCCCACACCAGCGTGGCACCGCGGGTCGGCGCCCGGGTCTTGCTGCTCGACCCCCTCGATCGGGTTCTGCTCATCCATGCCAGGGACCCCGAAGACCCTGGCCACCACTGGTGGGAGCTGCCCGGCGGCGGCCTGGACGATGGAGAGGACCTGGCTGATACCGCCCGCCGCGAACTCGCCGAGGAATCCGGGATCGTGCTCCGGGAGCTGGGCCGCAAGCTGTGGATGCGCGAGTCGCGATTCCTCTACCGGGGTCGCGCCCACCATCGTATCGAGCACGTGTTCCTCGGCCGCACGCCTAGCACCCTGGCCCAGATCCCGCTCAAGCCCACCGAGAACGAGAAGGCCGGGCTGATCGAACGTCGCTGGTGGCATGCCGCCGACCTCCGGCGCTGTCAGGACAAGCTCCTGCCGGGCAACCTGCCCGAGCTGCTCGACGACCTCCTTGGTGACCGGCTCAGCGACAAACCCCTGATGCTGGTCGGCTGAGTACTCCGGGACCCGGGCGGC
>DATHTJ010000373.1:0-7018 GCA_035463315.1 Pseudonocardiaceae bacterium | reverse complement strand
CGAGGGTTCCTCGGCCGGCGCGGGGGCCAGTACCACTGGGTGGCCAGGACAGGCTGAATCTCCGGTGGCACGGTCGTGTCTTGCGCGACGCGCCACGGCAGCACATGGCCAAAGCGTTCAAGGGGCGGGACCGGTGATGCCGCCTGTCGAGCACTGACCTGAACGTCACCAGCTCAAGCTGCTGCGCTGAGCTAGGACTCGACCCACCCTCAGCGAGTCATAGCTGCTACCGGCTTTCGGCAGGGTGTCCAGCGACAGAGCAAGGGTCATCCGCCGCCGTGGCCACCGCTGGCCCGAGTTGAGTACCCCAGCACACGCCCACCCTAGCCAACATCACGGTACGCACCGAGCGCACCGAGAAACCCCGTCATGTGAACGATCAGATAATTCCCCCGGGGTTGGGATCAAGTAATTCCCCCGGGTCTGGCCCGTGGTGGGTAGTTTAGCGGGGTGTCGCGGTGTCCTGGGGGATGACGCGCCCGGGTCGTTTGTGGGGTCGGTAGCTGGCTCCGTTCATGAGGATTTGGTGGCTGTTGTTGATGAGTCGGTCGAGTAGGGATTCGGCGACGACGGGGTTGGGGAACAGTGGGTACCAGTCCACTGGTGAGCGGTTTGAGGTGAGGATCAGTGAGCGGTTGGCGCGTTCGTTGATGAGTTCGTAGAGGTCGTCGGCTTGGGCGGGGGTGAGCTCGCGCATGGCGAAGTCGTCGAGGACGAGCACGGTGGGTCGGGCGAGTTCGCGTAGTCGGCGGGTCCAGGTGCCGTCGGCGTGGCCGCCGGCGAGGTCGGCCAGGGCGCGGCTGGTCTTGGTGAAGCGGGCCTCGGCGCCGGCCCGGATGGCCAGGTGCGCGAGGGCTTGGGCGATGTGGGTCTTGCCGACCCCAACAGAGAAGGCGACAGACTGCAACATCTGCGTGCGGTGTTGCCGTGCGAGGTGCGGGTTACCGGTGAGTCCCATCCGTTGTTCGGGCGGCTGGTGAAGGCGGCTTCGTTCAAGCGCTGGAATGGCGTGTTGCATCTGGTGATCGAGTTGCCGGATGGTTCACCGGGCACGATCCGGGCGGATGTGACCGACGTGCTCGGCTCGGTTGCGGTGGATGGTCCAGCGGTGGTGCTGGATGCCGCGGGGCTGCGTCGGCTGCGGTCGCTGGTCACGGTCTTGGGGTCAGGGGCTGGTCGGGATGGGGCGGGCCGGTGACGTCGATTCCATTGCAGCAAGACGAGATCAAGGTGTGTGGCATCGGTGAGCTGGGCGGGTGGGAGGCCATGGATGCCTACCGGGCTGCGTTCGCCGCGGCCAGCGCTGACGAGCTGACCGGGCGGGGCAGCGCCGCCTACTACTTGCGGCAGGCAGCCTTGGAGACGGTGATCGCCCGGCGGATGCGTGTCCGCGCTGTGATCAGCATCCACCACGCCCTGCTGACGGGTGTGTCGTTGGGCGAGATCGCGCATGTGCTGGGGAACAGCCGCAGGGATGTCGCCCAACGCTGGCGAGCCTGGGCGGACGGGCAGCTGCGTCTGAACACGCAGTGTCCCGGGCTGGGGCTGGGCCAGCGCGAGTATGACCAGGTCGCTGCGGTCATCGGGGCCGAGGTATCCGATCAGGGCAGCGACGGGGGGTTGGGCGGCTGCGCCTGCCAGGGGATGGACACGCAAATAGGTTCACCACGTCCCTGATCGCGGCCACGATTTCGGAAACAGGTGAACCTATTTGC
The DNA here is from genome assembly GCA_035463315.1 of Pseudonocardiaceae bacterium. Classification (GTDB taxonomy): domain Bacteria; phylum Actinomycetota; class Actinomycetes; order Mycobacteriales; family Pseudonocardiaceae. The sequence continues at coordinate 5,303 of DATHTJ010000373.1, read as the reverse complement.
GTGCCATGACAATAGCGGCTGAGGGTCAGCTTGCCCTGCCCATCGAGGGAACTGAGGCCGGCGCCGACCGTTGGGCTGGGCTGCCCGAGCAGGCGCGGGCCCAGGTGCTGGTGCTGTTGGCTCGGCTGATCGCCCGGGGTGTGCTGATCGCCGACACACCGACTGACCAGGCCTGGAGTGAGGGAGTCAGCCATGGCTGAGCCCGCCACCTTGCTGACGGCGCCGACGTTGCTGGTGCCGGGTGACAAGATCACCGCGTCGCATCGGGGTCGTGACGCCTATGTGTATGTCCGCCAGTCCACCCCGACCCAGGTGCAGATTCACACCGAGAGCCTCCAGCGGCAGTACGAGCTGCGGGAACGGGCACTCGGGCTGGGCTGGCCCGTCCACCAAGTGGTGGTCATCGATGCCGATCTGGGCTGCTCGGGGGCCCGCACCGACGGGCGGTTCGGGTTCTCGCAGCTGGTCGCCGACGTGGGGTTGGGCAAAGTCGGCATCGTGTTGGGCATCGAGGTGTCCCGGCTGGCCAGAAACAACGCCGACTGGTATCAGCTGTTGGATTTGTGCGCGCTGACCGACACCCTGATCGCCGATGCCGACGGCGTCTATCACCCGGGGGGTTTCAACGACCGCCTGGTCCTGGGGCTCAAGGGCACCATGTCCGAGGCGGAGCTGCACCTGATCCGCTCACGGTTGACCGCGGGCCTGAAACACAAGGCAGCCAAAGGCGAGTTGCGTCAGGGGCTGCCGGTCGGTCTGGACTACGACGATGACCAGGTGATCATCACCCCGGATGAGGCGGTCGCCGAGGCAATCGCCACGGTGTTCCGACGGTTTGATGAGCTCGGCTCGGCCCGCCAGGTGCTGCTGAGCTTGCGCGGGGACGGCCTGTTGCTGCCGCGGCGCCGCAGTGGATCGACGCGGATCACCTGGCAGAGTGCGACCTACCCGGCGGTGCACGACGTGTTGACCAATCCCGCCTATGCCGGGGCGTTCGTGTTCGGTCGCACCCGCACCGAAAAACGGGTCGACGCGGCCGGGCGGGTGATCGTCCGGGTGCGGCAACTGCCTCGCGATCAGTGGGCAGTACTGATCCCTGATCACCATCCTGGGTTCATCCCCTGGAGCCAGTACGAGGCCAACACCGCGCGGTTGCGCGCCAACTGGCGTGCCCCCCGCGGTCACGGCGGCGGCGCACCACGACAGGGCCGGGCGCTACTGCAAGGCCTGCTGCGGTGCGGCAAGTGTGGGCGCACCATGCAGACCGGCTACTCAGGCCCCCAGGGCAACAGCCCCCGCTATGTGTGCGCCCGCGCCCACCAGCTGTATGGCACCGGGCCCGGCTGCCAGTCCATCGGCGGTGGCAGGCTGGAGAAGACCGTGCTGGAGCAGCTGTTCACCATCCTGGAACCAGCCAGCCTGGAGGCGACCGCTAAGGCGCTGGCCGAAGCCGATGCGCACCACCGCCAGCGGCTGGCCGCCTTCGAACTCGCCGTCGAGCGCGCCCGTTACGAGGCCGACCGAACCCACCGCCAGTACGACGTGGTCGAACCCGAGAACCGGCTGGTGGCCCGCACTCTGGAGCGCGCCCTGGAGGACAAGCTCGCCGCGGCTCGCCGGGCCGAGAACGACCTGGCCGCCCAACGGGCCCGCCAACCGCTCACCCTCACCGATGAGGAGGCTGCCTGGATCCACCGGGCCGGCGCCGATGTCGCCAAGGTCTTCCACGCTCCGACCACCACAATCGCCGAACGCAAGCAACTGATCCGGGCCGTCATCGACCACATCGTGCTCACCATCAACGCCGACGACCGCGTCGCCACACTGCACATCATCTGGCAGGGCGGGGCCAGCACCCAGGTGTCCATGGCGATGACCAAACGCGGCGATCACACCCGCACCACCAGCGAGGACACCCTCGCCCTCGTGCGACGTCTGGCCGCACACTACGACGACAAGACCATCGCGCTGATCCTGTCCAAGCAACGCCGCCGCACCGCCACCGGACTGGGTTGGACCAAGACCCGGGTCAAGTCGCTCCGCGTCTCCCACAGCATCAGCGCATACGAGCCCGACGACACCGAAACTGTCGGTGCCCAGGACCAAGATGACTGCGTGGTCACCGTCCCCCAAGCCGCCGAGCTACTCGGCGTCAGCAAGTACACCATCTACCGATGGCTGCGGGAGGGATTCATCGTCGGCGAGCAGCTCACCCCCGCCGCACCCTGGCGCATCCGCGTCGACCAGGCTTTGCGGGATCGCATCCGGCCCGAAACCCCCGACGGCTGGCTGCCCCTCGATCAGGCCGCTCACACTCTCGGTATCGCCCCTCAGACCGTGTTGCACAAGGTCCAACACGGTCAACTCCAAGCGATCTACGTCAACCGCGGCCGTCGGCAAGGGCTCCGTATCCAGGTCAAACCCGACCAGACTGGACTGTTTGACACACCCCGATGAAAGGAATGCGCAGTGTTAACCACGACCGACGGGCCCGTAGAGAATCACTGATTCGCCGGCTTGCAGCCAGCGCAGCGCGGCCAGGTCGCGGATCTGGGCGGCGGGTAGTTTCGGTGCGGCGGCGAAGTCGAATCCTTCCAGGGTGAGGGTTTGCTCGAAGCGGGCCCGGCGGGTGCGCCGGTGGATCGCGGTGGTCTCGCGCCGCGAGATCTCGTCGTGGCACAGGACTTGGAGGAATTCCAGGTGCCCGAGCTCACCGGCGCGGGCCTGGGCCAGGCGGGCGTCGAGGGTCTGGAGCATCCCGGAGAGCTTGTGCGCGCGCAGTGACGCGGTGAGTGCGTTGTTGTCGATGGTTGGTGTGCTCATGTGAGTTCCTTCCCGGCGGAGCCGACGGTGGGCTCGGTGGTGGGGGTGGGGACGAGTGATCCGGCGGCGCTGGTGGCCGGGTCCGCGAGGATCACGGTGCAGGCTGCGGCGGTCACAAGGCGTCCTTGTTGCTGGTCAGCGGGGTTGTGGTGGTGGGTGTGGGGGTCGTGGTGGCCGGGTCGGTGGCGTCGGGGCCGGTGGCGGTGGGCAGGGGGATGACGTCGGCGAAGAGCTGCTCGGGCCCGTGCAGGTGCGCTGGGGTGCCGGCGTCCCCGGCCGGGCGTGGGATCGCGGTGGTCTCGGTGCCGGCGGCGAGGATGCCCTTGATGGTGCGGTAGGAGGGGTCCCCGGCCGCGGTGGCCTTGGCGCAGGCCGCCTCCAGCCGCCCGGGATCATGCTTGTCGGCCAATCCGAGCACGCCCTGGGCGGCGCGCAGCCGAAACAGCGCGTTCTCGGCGAGCAGCTCGCCGATCACGGCCTGGCACGCGGGCCCGATCTCGACGGCTTGGTTGCGGCACCAGGTCGGGGTGCGTAGGTGGAAAGCGATCTTCTCCGGTGGGTAGTCGCCCAGGTCGGTCTGCTTGCCGCGTTCCTTGCGGGGATGGGTCTTGATCAGCTCACCATGACGGAAGAACTGCACCATCGAGGTGGTGGAGCGGGCGTCGACCCGCTCACCGAGAAACCGCCACGGCAGCGAGTACAGCGTGGCACCGACCTTGGCGTGGATGTCCGGGCCGACCTTGGCCGCCGACCAGGTGGCCAGCACGAACGGCGCCACCGGCAGCGGTGCCAGCGCCGCCGCCTCGACCGCGGCGAACACCCCCGCCGGGGCCGCCCCCTGAAGCGGGCGACACGCCCGTTGGCCTGCCACGTCGCTGCTCCAGGCGACAGCAGCGGTGCGCATGTCCTCCAGCGAGGTGAACTCCCGGCCTCGCCAGAACGAGTCGCGCACATAGGGCATCGGGCGCTCCACCCGGGCCTTGTCCTTGGGCTTGAACGCCCGGGCGGGATCGACCAGCACCCCGTAGTGCGCGGCCAGCTCGGCATACGACCGGTTGATCTTCGGGTCGTACAGGTCAGGCTTGTCCACCCCGGTCTTGAGGTTGTCAGGCACCAACCGGGCCGGGACCCCGCCGAAGAACGCGAACGCCTCCACGTGCGCAGCGGTCCACTCGGCCTGGTCCATGCTCAGGGTCGGGCGCACGAACATATGCCTGCTGTGCGCGAGCACCATCACGAATGCCCACACCGTGCGCCGCCGCCCGGTGCGCGGGTCAAGCCACATCCCCAGCTGCCCGTAGTCGATCTGCGCCTCTTGCCCCGGCGGTGGGGTGTCGCGCAGCACCGTCACCGCCCCCCGCCGAGCGTCCTCGGGCAGGTTCGCCCGCACCCACCGGCGCAGGCTGGCCACACTCACGGTCAACCCATGCTCATCGACCAGCCGCTGATGGACCGTGGCCGCGGTCACCCCTGCCTTGAGCCCGGTGGCGACATAGTCCCGGTGCGGCTCGATCACCGGCCAGGACACCTGCCGCAACCGGGCATCGGCCAACTCCGGGAACCACTCCCACACCAGCCCCCGCCAGTCCTGCTCGCTCATCGGCGGCCCGCCCGGCGCCAGCCCCGCCGCCACCGCCGGGGCCAGATACTTGCGCGCGGTCTTACGGTCGACACCCAAGCTGGTCGACAGCTCATGCTGCGACCGGCCCGCATACCAGTGGATCAAAATCTCCACAACATCGATCACTTCGAAGGTCCTCCTCGCCACAGTGGCTCCACCTCGCTGCTCGGCAACGAGGCGCACGCTTGCGTCTACTGAGGACCAAACCCGGCACCGACACGCACGTCCTCCCCCAGAGGAATTACGTGACCGTCCCAGTGGAGGAATTACGTGATCGCCAACCCCTCACACCGGAGGAATTTCATGATCGCTGACACCCGTCAAAACCATGATCTACTTAAGCTACGGGGCATTGCATCCTGAGCGGCCTCCCGCTGCCTATAGAAACCAAAGACACGAGGACCACGTTATGCCGCAGCCTCAATGCGGGCTGTCACGTCCGGTGGCCAGCCGCAAACCAGGTCACTCTCAGTCAGTAGACACAACTGTTTCGGTACTGGAATGGCAAGTGGGTTCGTTGCGGAATGCTACAACCGTGCCGAACCCACGCTGTTCGGGGTACCAACATCGCACCGGCTACAGGCTGTTAGGCCGTCAGCGTGGCTCTCAGGGCGTGATTTAGCCGTGATGTTGGATGGTCTGCACGCGTTGGTGCGGGTGCCGCCGGTTGAAGGTTGTGGTGACCGGCTAGAATCCGCGTATGAATCTGGCTGTTGACTTTCTCGGCATGAGCATTGACTTGGAAGCATGGCTAAACGTTGCAGTTACGATTATTGCATCTTTCACTCTTTATCGATTAGATTGGAAACGTAGAGAAACCAAGACCTTAGACTATGCTATTCGTGGTATGCAGGATTTG
>DATHTJ010000372.1:0-5619 GCA_035463315.1 Pseudonocardiaceae bacterium | reverse complement strand
GGTACCCGACCCGGAGGTACACAAGCTGCGGGACGCGGCCCATTCCGCCCAGGTGGCCACCGACCTGGTGCACTACTGCCTCGACACTGACCAGTCCACCGCCGAGGAGACCTGGGCGCGCACGCTGAACTGGTTCGACTGCCATCTGCGCTGACGCTCCCGTGAGTGCGGATCAGTGTGAGACCACTGTGACGCACTCACGGCCCTGCTAGGAATGGAATATGAGCGAGCCGCGGATCCTGTGGCAGCCCGACCCGGCCACCGTCGCCCGCTCGCGAATGGCGGGGTTCCGCGGATGGTTGGCCTCCGCCCGCGGGGTCCAGGTTCCTGACTACGACGCGCTGTGGCGCTGGTCGGTGGCTGACCTGGAGGGGTTCTGGGGGGCGTTCGTCGAGTTCGCCGGGGTCCGGTTTCACGCAACGCCGCAGCGAGTGCTCGCCGACGCCGCGATGCCAGGGGCGCGGTGGTTTCCTGGCGCGACCCTGAACTACGCCGAGCACGCCCTGGCTCCCGGGCCCGGCAAAGGTGACGACGACCCGGCGGTCATCGTCCGTCGCGAGGACGGGTTCCGGGATCAGTTGAGCTGTGGCCAGCTGCGGCAGCGGGTGGCCGCGGCGCGCTCGGCGCTGGCGTCGCTGGGCGTCTCGCGGGGGGACCGGGTGGTCGCGCTGGCACCGAACTCGGCGGACACCCTGGTGGCCTTTCTCGCCACGGCCAGCCTGGGGGCGGTGTGGGCGTCATGCTCGCCGGACTTCGGGACCCGGGCGATCGCCGACCGGTTCACCCAGCTTGCGCCCACCGTGCTGATCGCGGTGGACGGCTACCGCTACGGCGGTCGGCACTTCGATATCCGATCCACTGTGGACGCCTTGAGCCAGCAGATACCGTCGCTGCGCGCCACGGTGACGCCGGCGCGCTGGGACGACCTGCTCGCCTCGCACTCCGGTGCCGAGCTGGCGTTCGAGGCCGTGGACTTCGACCACCCGCTGTGGGTGCTCTACTCCTCGGGCACCACCGGACCGCCCAAGGGCATCGTGCAGGGCCACGGCGGGATCGTCGTGGAGCACCTCAAGGCGTTGATGCTGCAGGCCGATCTCGGGCCGGGGGAGCGGTTCTCGTGGTTCACCACCACCGGCTGGATGATGTGGAACTTCCTGATCAGCGGCCTGCTGGTGGGTGCGACGATCGTGCTCTACGACGGCAGCCCGGCGCACCCCGACATCGGCGCACTGTGGCGGCTGGCCGAGGCCGAGGGCGTCACCTACTTCGGCACCTCAGCGCCGTTCATCCAGTCCTGCCGCAAGGCCGGCCTGCGCCCGGGCTCGCAGCTGGACCTCACCGCGCTGCGGGCGATCGGTTCGACCGGGTCGCCGCTTTCTCCGGAGGGGTTCCGCTGGATCGCCGAGGAGATCGGCCCGGACGTGCAGATCTGCTCGGTGTCCGGGGGGACCGACCTGTGCACGGCCTTCGTCGGGTCCGCGCCGGACGTGCCCGTCTGGGAGGGCGAGATCTCCTGCCGCGCGCTCGGCGCCGCGGTGGTGGCGCTGGACGAGGCCGGTGCGGAGTTGGACGACGAGGTGGGCGAACTGGTGATCACCAAGCCGATGCCCTCGATGCCGGTGTTCTTCTGGAACGACCCGGACGGGGTGCGGCTGCGCGAGGCGTACTTCGACGCCTACCCGGGCCGGTGGCGGCACGGCGACTGGATCAAGATCACCCCGCGTGGCTCGTGCGTGATCTACGGCCGGTCCGACGCCACGCTCAACCGCGGCGGGGTGCGGATGGGCACCGCCGAGTTCTACGCAGTGGTCGAGGGCCTGGACGAGGTGCTCGACTCGCTGGTCATCGACACCTCCGGCACCGGCCAGGAGGGCGAGTTACTGTGTTTTCTGGTGCTCGCTGCCGGGGTGCCGCTGGCCGACGTCGAACCGCGGCTGCGTGCGGTGCTGCGGCGGGATCTGTCGCCCCGGCACGTTCCCAACCGGTTCATCGTCATCGATGAGGTGCCCCGCACCCTCAACGGCAAGAAGTGCGAGGTGCCGGTCAAGAAGATCCTCGCCGGCGTCGACCCTGCCCGCGCAGTCAGCTCCGACGCATTGCGCAACCCGGACTCGCTGGCGCCCTTCGTGGCGCTGCGCGCCCCGTGAGTGGCATGACGGATGATCTGTCGGCGTGGCGTCCAAGTGTTCCGAGTGTGCGGTGCCCGGACTGGAGTGGAACGCAGCTGGGGTGCGCACGGTCACGGGTGGGGTGTGGACCCCGGTGAGCGTCATACCTGTGCGCCATGCTGAGTGCGTGACCGAGCAGCACATCCCGGTGCGGATCACTCGCACCCGGCTGGCTGACGGTCGCGCGCTGACCTACTACGACGACCGCGAGCCCTATGCGTCGGGTGCGGCCACTCGAGTGCTGCACGACGCCCGCGAATTGTCCCCGGGGCAGGTCCGCCCCATGATGCGCTGGGACGTGCTCACCGGTGAGTGGGTCATTTTCGCCCCGCACCGGATGCAGCGCACGTACCTTCCTGCGACCGGAAGGTGCCCGCTGTGCCCTAGCCGGGACGGTGCCGCGACCGAGATCCCGGCCGAAGACTACGACGTGGTGGTGTTCGATAACCGGTTTCCCTCCCTGAGACCCCAGCTCGACCTCACCGGACCGGTCTCGGCCTTGGTGGACGGCGATCCGCTGTGGCCACAGCAGCCGGCAACCGGGCGGTGCGAGCTGGTCTGCTTCACCAGCGAGCACGGCTCCTCATTCGCCGGGCTCACCCCGAGCCGGGCTGCGACGGTGATCAAGGCGTGGGCCGACCGCACCGCAGCACTGTCGCGGGTGGATGGCGTCCGGCAGGTCTTCTGTTTCGAGAACCGCGGTGTGGAGATGGGAGTGACTCTGCACCACCCGCATGGCCAAATCTATGCCTACCCCTTCGTCCCACCGCGCACCGAGCGACTTCTCGCCCGGGCGGCGGCGCACCGCGACAGCACAGGTTGCGACCTGCTGTCGGATGTGCTTGCCGCTGAATTGCGGGCCGAGCGGCGGGTAGTGCACCGGGGTGCGGCGTGGACTGCGTATGTGCCCGCCGCCGCACGGTGGCCGGTGGAGGTGCATCTGGTGCCGCACCGGGTGGTGCCCGACTTCGCTGCCCTGAACAGCGCCGAGCGCTGCGAGCTCGCGACGCTTTACCCCGCGTTGTTGCGGCGAGTGGACGCCTTCTTTGCCGACCAGGGCGACCCCGGACCGGTGCCGTATGTCGCGGGCTGGCACCAGGCCCCGATTGGTCCAGATCGCGACCTGGCCCGGCTGCACCTGCAACTGTTCTCGGTGCGCCGCGCTGCTGGGAAGCTCAAGTATCTCGCCGGGTCTGAGTCCGGCGTGGGCGTCTGGCTCAACGACACCACCCCCGAGCAGATCGCGCACCGGCTGCGGGAGCTGAGGTGAGTGCTGCGTTGCGGGCCGACTTCCGTGCCGCGTTCGGCCGGGATCCCGACGGGCTGTGGGCGGCACCGGGCCGGTTGAACTTGATCGGCGAGCACGTTGATTACGCCGGCGGGCTGTGCTTGCCGCTGGCGCTGCCACTACGCACCGTAGTAGCAGCGGCTATCCGGGACGACGGTCGGCTGCGGCTGCGGTCACTGCACCGGGATGCACAGCCGTGGGAGGGACCTGTCGATGTGGTGGGTCCTGGCCACCCGCCTGGCTGGGCGGCGTATCCAGCGGGCGTGATCTGGGCGCTGGGTCAGCCAGCCGGTGGGCTTGATGTGCTAGTCGGGAAGTCAGTGCCGCCCGGGGCCGGGCTGGCTTCCTCTGCCGCGCTGGAGTGCGCCGTGGCGTTGGCGGTGGACGCGCTGTGCGGGCTTGGACTGGCCGCAACCAGCACCGGGCGGGTCATGCTTGCGGCGGCGTGCCGCCGCGCCGAGAACGAGATCGTCGGTGCGCCAACCGGAGGGATGGACCAGATCGCATCCCTGTGCTGCATCGACGGGCACGCCTTGCTGCTGGATTGCCGGGACCAAACCATGCGGCAGGTGCCGCTGGACCTGGTGACCGCTGGACTGATCCTGCTCATCGTCAACACCCGGGCACCGCACCGGATCGTCGATGGCCAGTACGCCGCACGTCGGCGCAGCGCGGAGCAGGCCGCGACCGCGCTGGGCGTGCCCAGCTTGCGTGAGACGCAGCGGGAGCAGGTGGACAGCCTGACCGACCCCCTGCTGCACAGGCGGGCCCGACATGTGGTGAGCGAGATTGCCCGGGTGCGGGCGGTCGTGGCGATGCTGGAGTCAGGCCGGCTCCGGGACATCGGACCGCTGCTGAACGCCTCGCACGCCTCCCTGCGCGACGACCTCGAAGTGTCGAGCCCGGAGCTAAATTGCGCGGTGGAGGCCGCCTGCGCCGCTGGAGCGCTGGGTGCCCGGATGACCGGCGGCGGGTTCGGCGGCTCGGCTCTGGTACTCCTGGAGCGGACCACCGTCAACGCGGTAACCCGTGCCGTAGTGGCCGCGGCCGCCCACCACGGCCACCCGGAACCGGCGGTGCATCAGGCACTACCATCCCGCGGGCCAGTCAAGCGATCGTCTGACTGTGCGGCGCTAAAGTCGAGTCATCAAATAGAGGACTCGGCTCGCTGACCACGTGCGAAGATAGTCGGCGTGGCGGGCAGTTCGGGAGTCGGGCCCAGTGCCTCGGCCAGCTTGCGTATTCCCTCGCAGAAAGGCACAGCTGGTCGATAACCTAGTCCGGTCAGCTTGGAGATATCAGCAACGAGACGGTAAGTATCATCCGCAATTTCGGATATCACCTGAACAGCAGGTTCCCGTCCGGTCGCAGCGCCGATCGTGTCGACCAGCTGTCGCATTGATGTCTCCTGGCCGGAGCCGATATTGAAAACCTCGCCGAGGCTGGCCCGATCAGCGATCGTCAGCAGGCCCGCCACAAGGTCATCGACATGCACGAAGTCACGAGTCTTCCGATCGGGATCACCAATAATCTGGATGGGCTGATTATTGAGGTGCCACCGAAGATAACGGCCAACCTCGACCATCTCTTCGGCCGGATTGGTGCGCGGTCCGTAGATGCAAAACGGCCGGCCGACCACCACCGGAAGCCCACATGCGCGGTGTAAGGCCAGGCAGGTGAGTTCTCCACTGAGCTTCGATGCGCCATAGGGAACGAACGGACGGGTCGGGTGATCCTCATCCATCGGAAAGTGCCGTGGAGTACCGTACACCGATGCAGATGAAACGTACACCAACCTTTGAATGTCGCTGTCGAGCAGTACCTCGGCTAGCGAGAACGTTCCCACCGCGTTGCTCTCGAAATCAAGACGTGGTTGAGTGATTGACAACGTTCCGCTGGCATTAGCGGCCAGATGAAAAACCACGTCCACGTTAGTGACCGCCTCGGCGACTTCTCTGGAGTCGCGAACATCTGCTACCCGAAGCATAGCTCCTGGGGGCGGGCGGGTATCGATCGCGGTGCGCGTGCTGTCAAAAACCGTGACCTGTTTGCCCAACCTGATGAGTGCTTCGGTAAGGTGTCAGCCGACAAAGCCCAGACCGCCGGTGACCAGAAAACGACGGTAGCTATCGAGCATGGGACCGTGCTAGAAAATGTTTCACG
>DATHTJ010000371.1:0-3041 GCA_035463315.1 Pseudonocardiaceae bacterium | reverse complement strand
GATGCCGCGGGCAGGTCCTTGCCTTCGGCGGTCCACGGAGGCGGGAAGGTGTGGATACCTTGATCCAGTCTGATGGCGGCTACTTCTGCCTCCCAGCCCGGCCAGCGCAGGGTCTCGTAGAACTGGGTCGCGGCGCCGGTGAGAGCACCCCCCTGGGCCGGGTAGTGGCGCAAGTTCCAACCCGCCACGCCACCGAGGACGGCCATACCGATACGTGCCCCAGCCGCGGTCCACGCGGCCAGCCGCCTCATCGCGTACATCGCCGGTCCGTTGTCACTGTCGCCGCCGCGCCCCGACCGCGCGGGTACCCGCCGGCGGTCGGGGCAGGCGTGCGCCCGGATCCGGTGCCGCGGTCGTGCGGGCGCGTCGGCTCTCTTGACCGCCAATTTGCTGCTTTACTATGGTACTAGCAAAGCAGCAAGGGGCTACCGTGTTCGTCTTCCGGCTCGACACCCACTCCGGCGTGCCGCCGTACCTGCAACTCGTCCAGCAGGTCCGCCAGGCGGTGCTGCTGGGCTTTCTCCAACCCGGTGACCGCCTCCCGCTCATCCGCGAGGTGGTCGAGGACCTGGCGATCAATCCGAACACCGTCGCCAAGGCGTACCGGCAGATGGAGCAGGAGAACCTGGTCACCGGCCGGCCCGGCCAGGGCACGTTCGTCAATGAACAGCAGTCGGCCGCGATGTCGGCATCGACGTACACGTCGCTGCGCCGCGGCCTGGCGACCTGGTTGCGCCGCGCCTACGCGGCCGGCCTCGACGAGCAGGCGGTCAACGCGCTTTTTACTTCCGTCCACCAGCAGACGAGGAATGAGGACGTGGCGTGACAGCGACCGAGTTCGCGCTGCGCACCGACGGTGTGGGCAAGCGGTACCGGAAGGGCTGGGCGCTGCGCGACTGCACCCTGGCCCTGCCGGCGGGCGGCGTGATCGCCCTGGTCGGGCCGAACGGCGCGGGCAAGACCACGCTGCTGCGCCTGGTCGTCGGGTTGCTGGCACCGAGCACCGGCACGGTGGAGGTCCTCGGCCACGACGTCACCGCCAGCACCCCGCAAACTCTGTCCCGGGTCGGGTTCCTGGCCCAGGACCACCCGCTGTACAAGCGCTTCACCGTCGCCGAGATGCTCCGCTTCGGCCGGGCCTGCAACCTGCGGTTCGACCAGGGGCTGGCCGAGCGCCGGCTGGCGAAGCTGGGCATCCCGCTCGACCGCAGGGCCGGTACGCTCTCCGGCGGGCAGCAGGCCCAGGTCGCGTTGGCTCTGGCCCTGGCGAAGCGGCCGGACCTGCTTGTCCTCGACGAGCCGGTGGCCAGCCTCGACCCGCTGGCCCGGCACGAGTTCCTGCAGGTCCTCATGGGCGCGGTGGCCGAAGGCGGGGTGACCGTCCTGTTCTCCTCCCACGTCGTGCACGAGCTGGAGCGCGTCTGCGACCACCTGGTCGTGCTTAACCACGGCCGGGTCACGCTCACCGGTGACATCGACACCCTCCTCGCCGAGCACCGGCTGCTCGTCGGCCCGCGCACGGCCACCGACCTCGACCGGGCCGGCGCCGTCGTGGAGGCCGTCCACAGCGACCGGCACACGACCCTGCTGGTACGCGACGGCGCGATCCCGGCCGCGCCTGGGTGGCAGGCCCAGCCGGTCGCGCTGGAGGACCTGGTGCTGGCGTACCTGCGCCGGCCGTCCGAGCCGAGCGCCGCGGTCACGTCGGGGGTGGCGGCATGACGTGGTTGATCTGGCGCCAGCACCGGACCGAGGTCGGCGTCCTGGGTCTGCTTGTCGGCGTGTTCGGCATTGCCCTGCTCGTGCTCGGGACGCAGGCCCACGACCTGTTCCCCGGCGGTCCCGCCCGGTGTGCGGGAGAGGCCGGTATCAACGAGGCCTGCGCGGCCTCCTTCCGCCGGCTCGACGAGGAGTACGGGTACGTCGAGAACCTCCTGGCGGCCTTCTATCTGGTCCCCGTCGTCATCGGTGCGTTCCTCGGTGCGCCGCTGCTCGCGCGCGAACTGGAGGACGGCACCTGGCAGCTCGCCTGGACGCAGGCCGTGCCGCGGATGCGCTGGCTGGCGGCCAAGCTCGCGGCACTGGCCGGCGTCACCGTCACGCTCACCGGGATGTTCACCGCGGTGCTCACCTGGTTCCGTCAGCCATTCGACGCGTGGGAAGGGCGGTTCCAGTACGACGCCTTCGACCTGGAGGGACTTGTTCCGATGGCGTACGCGCTGTTCGCGTTCGGCGTCGCCACCGCCGCAGGGGCGATCCTGCGGCGCAGCCTGCCCGCGTTCGGCGTCGCGTTCGGGGCGTTCCTCGCCGCCCGGATGTCGGTGGCGCTGTTGGCCCGTCCCGCGTACGCCACGCCGCTCACCACCATGGAGCCGGTCCCCGTCGGCGGCTCGAAGGACCAGGCGGGGCACCGGCCCGTGCCCAGCTTCGCTGACTGGATGATCGAACACGGCTACGCAGACGCCACCGGGCGCAGGCTGAGCTGGACCGAGTACTACGAGCTGGAGGGCGCCGCCAACCGGGCCGGCACCAACCTCAACCAGTTCCTGCACGCGCGGGGCATCCAGCAGTTCGGGGTCTACCACCCGGCCGACCGGTTCTGGACGTTCCAGCTCATCGAGGCGGCCCTGTTCATCGCCGTCGCGGCGGTCCTGATCGGTGTGGTGGTGTGGCGGGTACGGCGCCGTATGATCTAGTGCCCTGACCACAAACGTTCACGGTGTTGGTTGACACGCTGTTCGGCTTGTCGGCCGGGCGGCGTGTCGACGTTCACGCTGTGTGGATGGCAGAGCTGGGCTTCCCCCGCGGGTGTGGCCACCTCAACGGTGTTAGACGCAGTCCCCGCAGCGCACGTTGCGGTGCGGCCTGATGCCACGCACTGGCTGGTCGAAGTCGAGACTTCGCGGGCTGCCACCTTCACGCTGTACGACGAGGACGACTGGCGATGGCTACGGCCTCAGATCGTTCGGGGCATGCAACGGTGACCTGCGCAGGAGGCTCGCCGATCCTGAAGCGCCGAAGTCGTCCCTGAGCGGCCCACT
>DATHTJ010000370.1:0-4453 GCA_035463315.1 Pseudonocardiaceae bacterium | reverse complement strand
GCACTCGGCTTCGGTGGATCCACCTTCCGCTACGCCGCCCCCGTGGGCCGGGACTGGAAGGTCGACGACCTGGAGGGCCTGCGGGTCGCCACTGCCTACCCCCGGCTGGTTCGGACAGACCTGGCCCGGCACGGTGTCCACGACGACGTGATCCGGCTGGACGGCGCGGTGGAGATCTCGGTACAGCTGGGCGTGGCCGACGCTATCGCCGACGTGGTCGGGTCCGGGCGTACCCTGCGCCAGCACGGCCTGGCGGCCTTCGGTGACCCGATCTGCTCCTCGGAGGCGGTGCTCGTGGAGCGGGCCAACGCCGCACCATCGTCGGACAAGGCGCAGTTCGCCGCCCGCCTGCAGGGCGTGGTGGTCGCCCAGCAGTACTTGATTCTCGACTACGACTGCCCGCGCACCCTGCTGAATGAGGCGGTCGTCATCACGCCCGGGCTGGAGTCGCCGACGCTGTCCCCGCTGGCCGATCCCGACTGGGTCGCGGTACGCGCGATGGTGCCACGCAAAGATGTCAACCAGATCATGGACGAGCTCTCCGCGCGCGGCGCCAAGGCCATCCTGGCCAGCGACATCCGCTCCTGCCGCTTTTGAGTGAGCAGCGCCCACGGCGGGGCACGTGCGGCGGTGGTCACTACGCATCGTGCACCCGGCGGGCGAGCGCGACGTACTGGCGTTGCGGATCCTTGACGAGACCGTGGATCAGTGTCACCACCGGGCACGGCCATACCGACGTGCAGGTCCGGCAGTTGCCGCTTGGCCGCACCTGGTGGTCGAGCAGCAGCCCACGGATGACGATCACCAGATCGGGAATCAGCTTGCGCGCGGCGTCGGCGTCCTCCTCGGTCCACTCCTGGAATTTGAGCGCGAGGAACTCCGCCTCGTCCAGGTGGTGGTAAAGATCCATCTGCAGCAAGCCGAAGGCGTCGGCGACCGCTGGTGTGGGCGTGCCCATCGGATACCTCCCGGGTCCGGGTACGGCGAGGCCCACTGCCCCACCGGTGATTAGGTAACCCGGATGTCCCAGGGACACACAACACGCACTCGGACAAGTTGCTCGATTTCCGCCCCGGGCAGGTCGTAGGGTGCCCGCGGGAGGTCACCATGCGCGATCGCGAGCCGACGATACGCAGCCGGGAGCTGGGCGAGGGGCTGCGCCGGGCGATGGAGCAGGCCGGGCTGGACCAGAAGGGCGCCGCGGAGAAGCTGGGCTGGTCGCAGAGCCGGGTGTCGCGGCTGCTGTCGGGCAAGCGCGGCGGCACCGAGGTGGACGTCTCGGCGTTCCTCGCGGTGGTCGAGCTGACCGGCGCCGAGCGGGACCGGCTGCTCGGGATCTGCCGGGAGCAGAACGTCCCGGGCTGGCTGCAGCAGCACGGCACCCGGCTGCCCCAGCAGCTGCGCACCCTGATCGACCACGAGAACAAGGCGGTGACGATCGACGACTTCCAGGCGACGGTGGTGCCCGGCCTGTTGCAGACCACCGACTACGCCCGCGCGCTGATCCGGGAAGTGGGCCTGATTCCGGCGGACGAGATCGAGGACCGGGTGGCCGCCCGGCTGGGCCGCCAGAGCCTGTTCGGCCGGGAGCGCCCGGCCCGGTTCACCTTCTTCATCCACGAGTTCGTGCTGCGGCTGCCGGTGGGCGGGCCGGCGGTGATGCTCGAGCAGTTGCAGCACCTGCTGCGTAAGGCGACCCGCCCCTACCTCACGCTGCAGGTCGTGCCGGCCGCGCTTGGCGGGCACGCCGCGGCGGCGGGGTCGTTCACTCTCCTGGAGTTCGCCGAGTTCCGGCCGGTGGCCTACCTGGAGAGCGAGACCGCCAGCCTGTTCCTGGAGGGGTCCGAGGAGATCGCCGCCTACCGGCGCATCCTGGCCTTACTAGCTGAGACCGCGCTGGGCGAGAGACAATCAACGGAGCTGATTGCCACCCTGGCAAGTGATCTCTACGCGGATCGAGAGGACCATCATGACCGCGCCTGAGCCGGACGGGATTGTCTGGCAGAAAAGCAGCTACAGCGTCAACAACGGAGGTTGCGTCGAGGTCGGCTGGCGCACCAGCAGCTACAGCGGCACCAACGGTGACTGCGTGCAGGTCGCGCCCGCGCCGGACCGGGTGCTGGTGCGCGACTCCAAGGACCCCGAGGGCCCCGCGCTGGCCGTCCCCACCACCGCCTGGCGAACCTTCCTGCGCACCCACACCCCCTGAGGCGCACCTCGTCACCTCGGGACCCCCAGGACTGGCGATCCCTGCTCCCTCCCTGCGGGCGATCGTCGTTGACCGGCTGGAGTGTGCTGTGGGCAGAGCTGCGGCCGCATGTCAGGCGACACACCATCTGGCGATAGCGCCCAGCCCTGGCCACCACCAGCTACGACAACACCGCGCGGTTGTAGGAAATCAATGTCGACAGTGTGGCCGCCAGAATCTGTAAGATCACGCCCACGATCACCAAAAGCGAGTGGGGCCAGTACCTGCCTGACCTGCCGTACCGGCCCCCGTGCCCGTGAGCTACCTAATTGGGTCTCTACTCCGGAACAGGATCGCTTAGGCGATGAACCGGCGGCTGTCGGTCACCCGGTAGCTCACTGCCCGGCCCAGGTCACCCTCAACACGTCCACCCTCTGCTCGTGTTCCAAGATCAGGTAGGTCACGATGCCATCTTCCCGGCCGAAGACGAGCTGCCGCACAGCCCCGTCCGGGCTGTCTTTGTTCAGGGGCAGCCCGTTCCACGGGGTCAGCTCCAGCACGTCGAGCACCCCGACGTAGCCCGCGAGGGCGTCGACTGGTAACGCGTCCACGGACGCCGCAGCCTCCTCATAGGTACGGACCTGGTACACCCCCGGATCAGGCTTGCGCCTGACGTGCGCGGAGCAGCTCCCGGATCTGGTCGGTGGACACAGAGTGGGCAGGAAGCTCCCCGGTGGCCAGGACACGCTCAGCCTTGGCCAGCAGCGCCCGCCACGCGTCGGGGCCTTCGGCGGTCACCTGCCAGGCATTGAGACGCCACGATCTGAGGGTCTTTTCCAGCTCGTCGAGGCGGTAGGTCTGCGCCGCGAGCTGGAGCGCCCGCCGGTACTGCTCATCGAAGCGGGGCACGTCCTCCGGGAGGATCGCGTCCCGGAACTCAGCCGGGGAGGCGTCCGCGAAGGGGAGGCCGCCACCTGGGTCCGGTTCGCCTCAGTGATCGCCGACACTGAGGCGTAGCCGCGCAGAACTGCACGGTCACAGCTCAGTGTCGGCGATCAACGTTGTGATTACTTCCAGCCAGTGAGCCAGCCCCGAGGTCGCGATGTGGCGGCCGGATCGGACCGGGCCCCTGCACCACTGCCAGGATCAGCGCAGCAGAGCAGCCCTCTCAGCCCGCGTGCCCGTGAGCTACTTGATCGGAGGGCGGAATTACTCCGCACGGTCCCGCGCGCTCTGGGTGCCGGCTCCGGAGGGATCCGGCCAGCCCGGGTAGGGAGGTGGCGTACCGCCGAAGGCCGGACAGTGTGCCTTGTGATCGCACCAGCCGCACATCCGGCTGGGGCTGGGTCGGAAATCACCACTGCGGGCAGCGCGCTGGATCGCCGACCAGATCGCGGACAGGGTGCGCTCGAAGCGGATCAGCTCCGCCTCGTCCGGGGTGTAGCTCAGCACCTGCCGATCAGCCAGATACAGCAACCGCAGTTGATGCGGCACCACCCCGCGGATCCGCAGCAAAGCCAGTGCGTAGAACTTCATCTGGAACAGGGCCTTGGCCTCGAAGACCTCCCGCGGTGCCGCGCCGGACTTGTAGTCCACCACCCGGATCTCCCCGGTGGGAGCGGCGTCGAGCCGGTCGATGTACCCCCGCAGCAGCAGTGGCTCGCCATCGCCATCGTCCGCGGCGAGTTCCGCCTCAACCAGCAGCTCGCAGGCTTCCGGCTGGATCAACCGGGGGTCCTCCAGCGTGAAGTAAGCATCAATGAGCTCGCGCGCCGACTCGAGCCACTCGGCGTGCTCCGTGTCCTCGGGGCCGGCGAACAGCTCGGCCAGTTCCGGGCTACTGGCCTGGACATCCCGCCAGGCCAGATCAACGAGCGCTCCTCCGACCGCCGGCCCGCGCTCGTCCGCGGGCAGCGCGAAAAGCCGTTCCAGCACGGCGTGCACCACGGTGCCGCGCACCTGCACCCGGCTCGGTGTCTCGGGCAGCCGGTCGACCACCCGGAACCGGTACAGCAGCGGGCACTGCTTGAAATCCGCTGCCCGCGACGGTGATAGGGCCGGGCGCCTGCGGGGGACCGCGGTACTGGTGGCAGGCGGGCCGTCGGCCAGAATCTCCGTCATGGTTGGCAGGGTAGGCGAGCCCCCCGACAGCTCTGGGTCTGCCACCATGACCGTCCGTGACCCGACCCAGCGGACCCTTCCAACCCGGCGATCGGGTGCAGCTCACCGACCCCAAGGGACGCCGGCACACGGTAGAGCTGGAGC
>DATHTJ010000369.1:0-16370 GCA_035463315.1 Pseudonocardiaceae bacterium | reverse complement strand
CCGAGACTGGCGTTTTCGCGTCCGGGGTGGTAGACATCGCGGGTGGCTGGGGCGGGTGTGACGGGTGTGGTGGTGCGGCCGATCTTCGTGGATGAGGTTGGTCGTTTCAATGCTGCTTTGAGGGAGCATCACTGGCTGGGGCATCGGCTGACTGGTCAGGTCTTGCGGTATGTCGCGGTGGTGGATGGTGAGTGGGTCGCGGTGGCTGGGTTTGGGTCTGCGGTGTTGTCGTGCCGGGCCCGGGATGAGTTCTTGGGGTGGTCGCGGGAGCAGCAGTACGCGCGGTTGAGGCATGTCGCGAACAATCAGCGGTTCTGTGTGCTGCCCGCGGGACGGCGGCCCAACCTCGCCTCCGCGGTGCTCTCGCGGGTGCTGGAGCGCCTGAGCACCGACTACCTGGCCGTCTACGGGCACCGGGTACTCGCTGTCGAGACGTTCACCGACCCCGCCCGGCACACCGGCGCCTGTTATGCGGCCGCGAACTTCCAGCCGGTCGGGTCCACGCTCGGGTACTCCCGCTCCGCGGGTGCCTATCACCATCACGGAAATCCCAAGCGGGTGTGGATGTACCCCCTGCACCGCGACGCGAGCGGCATCTTGTCCGCGACGTTTCCCCACCCGCTGCTGATCGGTAAGGACGATCACGTGGCTGATGTGAACACTCTGGAGTTGGGCGGTGCGGGCGGGCTGCTCGACGCGCTGCGCGAACTGAGCGACCCGCGCAGCAAGCGAGGCATCCGCCACCAGATCGCATCCACCTTGACCATGGTCGCCGCCGCGACGATCAGCGGCGCCCGCAGCTTCCGCTCAGTCGCGGACTATGTCGCTGACCTGCCCCCCGAGGCGCTGGCCCGGTTAGGTGCCCGGCGCCACCCGGTGACTGGGCACCCGGTAGCGCCCAGCGAGGCCACGATCCGGCGCACCGTCAAAGACATCGATGCTGATGAGGCCGACACCCTCGTCGGGACCTGGCTGCACACGAAACTCCAGGCCGGGCTCGTGACCCCAAAGGCCTGGCGGGGTCTGGCACTGGATGGCAAGACGCTCAAAGGCGCCTGGGAACAGGTCGACACCGGGGCGGGCAAGGTCCGGTTGTTCTCCGCGCTGACCCACGCTGAAGGAGTCGTGGTCGGCCAGCGCAGAATCCCCGACAACACCGGGGAGCAAGCTCAGATGATCCCCCTGCTCGACCAGGTCGCAGGTGCCAAACCCGGCAGCGAGACCCCCGCTGACCTGTCAGGGGTCGTGGTCACCGCTGACGCACTCCACGTCCACCGGCGCAACGTGGAACAGATCCTGGAACGAAACGGGGAGTACGTCCTCACCGTGAAACGCAACCAGCCGATCCTGCACAACAGCATCAAAGCCCTCTTCGCCGACGCGAACGGGTCTTTTCCCCCCTGCCCACGTCACGTTTGACCGCGGCCACGGCCGTGACGAGATCCGGTCAATCACGACCACCGCACACGTCGCGCACCTGAACTTCCCCGGCGTCTACCAGGCATGGCAGATCACCCGCGAGGTGTCTGACCTGCACGGCAACCCACTGCGCAAACGCAACGAGACCGTGTACGGCATCACCAGCCTCACCACCTGCCAAGCCAACCCCGCCGACATCCTCGCCTTCAACCGCGGACATTGGGCCATCGAAAACCGTGAGCACCATGTCCGCGACGTCACCTTCGACGAAGACCGATCCCAAGTCCGCACCGGCTCCTCCCCGCAAATCATGGCCACCATGAGAAACATCGCGATCAGCCTCCTCCGCCTCGCCGGCTGGACCAACATCAAACAAGCAACCGAAAAAATGAGCCGCCGCCTCGACCAAGTCCTCACACTCCTGGGCGTCTGACCAGCGAGCAAGAAAGGAGGTGATCACCACGACACGACTTTGACGATGACCCTGATGTGGACCCGACAACAACGAGACGGAGGTATCCAAACCTCTGGTCAAGGTGCGCTCGTACAGCCCATCCAGCTCGTGACGGTCCAACGCAACGCCTGGCGCCTCGGCGATAGACCGCCGTTGCCCACCACGCCGGTCGTGAACATAACCACCGTTGCGGGCCCCGACCGGCTCGGCATCGAGCTCTATTCCCTCAACAGCAATCAGGTGCCGCAACACCTCACCGATCTCGCCTCCCAGGGCCGCGCAAAGCACCACTGGCACCCCCAGGCTGGAGATCATCCGCGCTTGCCATACCCCCTGCCCACCGGCATGCACGTGGATGTCGGGCTCTCCCCCACGGTCCTCGATGGTCACAGTGATCAGAGGGGATGGCGCGAACACCATGATTTCATCCGACACCGCAGTCCCCCGCAGTTCGGGTGACGGCGCAGGCGACCACATCGGCAAGGCTCCCACCGCGCTGACAGATATCGCGCTGCAGTGTCGAGCCGTTGCCCCGTCCGAACACGGCGTCGGTGAGATCCCGGACGGTGTCACACTCGCCGAGGTCTTCCAGGGCCGGTGTGATGTGCTCGATCAGCGCTTGAACCACGCGCTGCGCCGGGGCGGGCTGACCGGTGGGATCGATGAGGCTGCCCTCGAGGCCGGATCGCGCGGCCCGCCACCCGGCGAGGCGAAGCAGCTCCACCCGCACCGGAGTCGGCGGCTGGTCCGCTCTCCACGCTCGGCCCGCGGTCTCCACCAGCGCCCTGGTCAAGCCGGCGAGCAGGACCGCGTCGTCGGACCGCAGGCAGACATCGGCCACTCGCACCTCCACTGTGGGCTGGTGGGGGGACAGGCGAGCGTCGAAGTAGATCATTCCTTCATCGATGAGTGCACCAGACTCGATCATGGCCCGCACCGTGGCATGGTAGGTCTCAGCGGAGCCAAACAGCTCGGTTGGTCCGGCGGAGGGCCACTGGTTCCACACCTGAGACCGGAAGCTGGCGTACCCGGTGTCCTCGCCCTGCCAGAACGGAGAGTTGCCGCTGAGCGCAAGCAACGTCGGCAGCCATCCTCGGATGTGGTCCAGCACCGCCACACCCTCCTCGGCGGAGCCGACCTCCACATGTATGTGGCAACCGCAAGTGAGTTGTTGCCCTGCGATAAGACCGAATTTGTCAATCATCTCCCGGTATCGCGGGCTGGGTGTGATGCTGGGCGCCACCGGCAACGGCGAGGTCGCCAGGGCGGCCACCTGGGCACCGCTGGCTTCAGCTGCCCCAGCGGCAACCCGCCGCCACCGCCGCAACTCCGACCCCAGCTCCTCCAGTGACGTGCACGGCCGGGTATTCGTTTCGATCTGCTGGCGGGTGAGCTCCGCCGTCAGCGCCTCACCAGCCAGCTCTCTGCCGTGAACCGCAACGTCGTGGAGAACCGCGCTGGAAACGGCGATCGCTCGGCCGTCGTCCGGGTCGACAAGCAGCAGCTCTTCTTCCACTCCAACGCTTCGTGGTCCCATAACCCTGGGAATACCCGAAGCTCTCGCGGTCATGCTTCTCGGGAAGCTGTGCCGTGAACCGCCGAGGTGGGGGGTGCCAGAAAACCTTCACTTCCCAGTGCTGAAGACAATGTCTCTCAGAGTTTGAGACCCTGACGATGCCTTGCCCTCGCCTTCAAGCTTCGACCTCCAGGCAGCACGGAGATCGTCGCTCACACCGGCGGACTGGGACAGCGGCGAGTCCGGATCCAATCCCTGGAAACCGCAGTTCACCTCCACGTTCATGCAGTGCTGGTCGGTGCACTCCCTGATGTCCGTTTCGGTATGCTCTTCTTCGCTCCAGCGAGTCCAGCCGCCGAAGCCACCGCGCATCGCCGCGAGCGCCGGCTTGCCCTCCTCCGGCGTGCTGTCGGGCTGCAGTGCCTTCTCGTGCTCTTGGCTCATAGCGGACAGTTTATCTTCTCCGCGGCGGTGTCGCAGTGTGCAGCCACGCTGGGCGCACGGTAGGCGGGAACAGCTGCCTGGTGACGGTCTCCGGAGTAAGTTCAGTACATGGCGGAACTGTTGCGAACCGACCGGCTCCTGGTGCGGGACTGGTCGGTCGCCGACGCCGAGGCAGCGCTGAAGATCTATGGCCACGACGACGTCAGCCGGTGGCTGTACGAGCTAGCGCGCATCCCCGACACGGCCGCAATGCGAGTGGTGCTGCAGGGCTGGACCAGCGACCAGAACGATATGGCGCCGGGAACCGGACGGTGGGCTCTGGTCCTGCTCGAGGGGGGCGCGCTTGTTGGCGGGATCACCCTGCTGCCGATGCCGGTGCCTGAGGCGGACGTCGAGATCGGTTACCAGCTGGCGCCGGAGTACTGGGGCCAGGGCTACATCACCGAGGCCGCCCGAGCGCTGGCGTGCTGGGCGTTCCAGCATTCGCTGGTCGAGTTGTTCGCACTGGTGACCCCGGACAACACTCGTGGGACGGCCACCGCGCGGCGGATCGGGATGGAGTGGGTCGGCGAGAGCGAGAAATACCACCGGAGGCGCCTGCAGGTGTTCCGGCTGAGACCCGACGATCTCGTCTGCGCGCGTCAGAAGTAGACCCGGGTGACCCAGTCCGCCACGCAACCCGGTTTCGTGCTGCCCTCGATCTGCAGCGTGGCGCGCAGCACGAGCTGCAGGCCGCCAGTCGCCTCGGTGGCCTCGGCAAGCGCGACCTCGGCCCGCACCCTGGATCCGACCGGCACAGGGGCGGGGAAACGCACCCTGTTCAGCCCGTAGTTGATGACCATCGTGGCGCCCTCGACCCGGTAGATCTGGCCGATCAGATGCGGCAACAGTGACAGGGTGAGGAACCCGTGCGCGATGGTGGTGCCAAACGGGCCGGCTGCGGCGCGTTGCGGGTCAACATGGATCCATTGGTGGTCCTCGGTCGCGTCAGCGAAGGTGTCGACGCGCTGCTGGTCGATGGTCATCCAGTCACTCGTGCCCAGCTGCTCACCAGCCGCAGCTCGCAGCTCGTCAGCTCCGGTAAACACCTTCATCGCCGATCCCCCTCCTGCTGCCGTCATTCGGGGCCGGGCAGCTCGACCCGGGACACCGGTCCCAGCTGCCCGCTACGCCCGCTCTTCTCGATGACGAACTCGGCCTTCCGTCACCGTTCCTGCCTACCGCAGTCGGCGCGGCGACGCGAGAATAGGGGGTAATGGGGACGAATCCTTCCGCGACGGATGTGCGGATGGGCACGCCTGCCGGACGGTGGTTGCTGCTGGCAACGATCTCCGGCGAGGGCATGGTCATGCTCGACACGACGGTAGTGAACATCGCGCTGCCCTCGATCGGCCGCGACCTCGGTGCCGATTTCGGGACGCTGCAGTGGATCATCAATGCCTACACCCTCACCCTGGCAGCGCTGATCCTGCTGGCCGGAGCACTCGGGGACCGCTTCGGGCGGCGCCGAATCTTTCTCCTCGGGGTGGTGTGGTTCGCGGTCGCCTCGCTGCTGTGCGGGCTGGCGCCGACCGCACAGGTGCTGGTAGCCGCCCGGGCCCTGCAGGGCGTCGGCGGAGCGCTGCTCACCCCGGGCAGCCTGGCGATCATTTCCTCGGCGTTCGTGGCCACCGACCGGGCAAAAGCGGTGGGCGCCTGGTCCGGGCTGAGCGGGGTGGCCGCCGCGATCGGGCCGTTCGCCGGAGGCTGGCTGGTGACGTTGAACTGGCGGGCGGTGTTCCTGGTGAACCTGCCGGTAGCCGTACTGATCGTGGCGGTCTCGCTGCGGCACGTGCCCGAGAGCTCCAACGCCGACAGCCCGCCGAGGCTGGACGTGGCCGGCGCGGCGTTGGCCGCCGCCGGGCTGGCCGGCGTGACCTACGCGCTGACCAGTCTCGGGGGAGAACACAGGGGCGGCATCAAGGACACTGCCCTGCTCGCCGCCGGCGCGGGCGGGGTGGCAGCGCTGCTGGCATTCGTGCTTGTCCAGCGCCGCTCGCCGCACCCCCTGGTGCCGCTGGAAATGTTCGCCGACCGCATCTTCAGGAGGGCCAACGTGGTCACGTTGTTGGTGTACGCCGGGCTCGGGGTGTTCTTCTTCCTGCTGGTGCTGCAGCTGCAGATCGTCGCCGGGTTCTCCCCCTTCGTCGCCGGCACCGCGCTGCTCCCAGTCACCGCGCTGATGCTGCTGCTCTCCTCCCGAGCCGGCGCGCTCGCCGAGCGGATCGGCGCCCGGCTGCCCCTGGCGATGGGCACGCTGCTGGCCGCCGCAGGCTTGCTGCTGGCTCTGCGGATCGGGCGCGGGGCGTCCTACCTGGTCGACGTCCTGCCGGCGGTGGTGGTGCTGGGGCTGGGGCTCTCACTCACTGTGGCACCGCTCACCGCCACTGTGCTGGGGTCGGCGGACCCGCGCTATGCGGGGACGGCGTCCGGGGTGAACAACGCAATCGCCCGGACCGGCAGCCTGCTGGCCGTCGCAGTCATTCCGGTGGCAGCGGGCCTGGGCGGCGCCGACTACGTCGACTCGCTCTCCTTCGACCCGGGATTCCGCACCGCGATGCTGATCAGCGCTGCCCTGCTCGCGGTAGGCTCACTGATTGCGGTGGTGCCGCTGCACGAGCCGCGCCCCTCGCCCGTTCCTGGGGCACCTGAGCGGATCCCGGTGGAGCGGTGCACACACTGCGGGGTGACCGGCCCTCAGCTGCACCCGGTTGTGCTCATGGGCCCGGACCGCGGTGCCGGTCCCGTACGGCGATCGCCACCATCATCAGAGTGATCACCAGCATGGGCACCAGGAACGGCACGGCAGCGATGATCGCGTGGTGGGCCAGCACCATCTCACCCGTCACGGCGCATCCGCCACCTGCCGGGCTGGCCCAGCGGCCGAAGGGGCGACTGCCTGCGACGCCCGGGACACCCGAGACACACCCCAGCCCAGCGCCAGCACGAGCATCAGTGCGCAGACCAGCACGACTGCCGACGCGGTGCCCCACAGCCAGCCGGGCACGCCTTCCTTGAGCTCCCGCTGCATGATCTGCGTCTCGGTGACCGCGTCCCGAGTGACGTTGCGCAGCGCGGGTATCTCCGGCTCACCCAGTGCAGCGTCCACGGGCAGGTAGATCGGTACGGCCGTAAGGGTGCGGCCGTCCTGCAGCCGCACGAGGGTCTTCCAGTCACCCGACACCGGCATCGGCTTGGTGGTCCGGTAGCTGCCGTCCCCGACCGGCACCAGGTGGTTGACGTACAGGCCGCCGCCCTGCCAGGAGGTGATCGTCAGCCAGGACGGCCGGTCGACGGCAGCGGCCGGGATGATCCGGACGGCGGCCTGCGCAGTGCGGACGGGACTCGGACTGGCGACCTCGGTGAGCGTGATCTCGGCTCGCATGCCGTCCGGAACGGTGGCCACCAGTCCGTTGGCCATCGCTGCCCCAAGCACGACGAGGACCCCGACGAACAGCGGCCGGGCCACGGCGGGGCGGGGCAACCTGCCCTGCAGGCCAGCCGCCAGCAGCGCCCCGGCAATCCCGCCAGCGACCCCGCCGGCCAGCGCCATCAGGGTGCCCTCGACGAGAATGTCGGGCGTCCAGGGCACCCGCATGGCCACCTGGGTCCAGGCATACTCGGCGGCGAAGCCTGTGGTCCCGATGAGCAGGCCACTGACTGCGCCCAGCGCCAGCGGTCGGCGGGCCAGCAGCAGTGCGACAAGCTCCACGCACAGCGCCTCTGCCAGGTACAACGGGATGCTGGGGAAGGGTTCCCCGAGGAACGGACCGACGATCAGTGCGACCCCGCCGCGCACGAAGACGTAGAAGCCGACGGCGAACAGGGTGCCGCCCCGGCCGATCCACAGCCGGGCGGCGACCAGGGCGCACGCAGCGGCCATGGCGATGAGTAACGGCTGGTGCACCATCCGGAACTGAGCTACGCCGAAGTCCCATTCGCCCTGGAACACCGAGAGCCCGATGAGCAGCCCGCCCATGATCATGCCGCGCCGGACGAAGAGGCCGAGCGGTGTGACCTCCCGGTAGCCGCGGGCCAACCGCCCTTCCCGCTCGAGCACCGCGAGGCCGACCAGCGACAGCCCGCCGCCGCCAATCAACATCAGGTGGGTGGGGCCCCAGAGGGTCACGTCCTGGCCGAACAGCCGGTGCCAGACGTCGTCCAAGGGGAAGCCCAGCAACGCGAAGAACCCCGCGCCGGCCATCAGCACCCCACCGACCGGCGCGTACCAGTCGCGGGTGATCCGCACCGCAGCCGGGCCGGGGCGCTCCCCCACCGGCAGCACCATGGCCAGCACGCCGGAGGCGAAGACACCGAACAACCCGAACATGATGAAGTAGTGCGCGGGGTTGGCCAGCGGGCCGGTGTCCCGACCGTCGGCGATGTGCAGCGAGATGTCCCAGTACATCCCCAGCAACGCGGTGATCAGCGAGACCAGCCCCAACGTCGAGGGCAGCTCCACCCAGCCGGGCTGCCCCGCACTGAACGACCAGCGCTCGGTCTCGGTGGCCAGCCTCCGCAGGATCGGGATCCGGCCGGTGCGGTGGCCGTAGCCGAGCAGGAGCAGCCCCGCGGTGAGCACGGTCGCCGCCGTGCTGGCAATGATGATCTGGTCAAGCTCAGCGCCACCGGCGGGCCGCACTTCCTGGGCCGCAGCCAACCCGGAGGTGGCGGCGGTGACCAGCCCCTGGATCGATGTCATGGTGTTATGGAACACCATCCGGCGCTATATTGTCACGTATCCATGTAACATTGGACGCCGTCACTTATCATCGGCCGTTCCGCTCGGCCCCCTCGGCCAGTCGCTCGCACTCCTCCCGGACGAATGCCTCGATCGCCTCGGGCATGGCGGAGCGGAAGGCCGCCAGCAACGCCTGCGCGGCGACGGGCTGCAGCGCCTCGACCACCCCGTGGACCTCGGACAGCTCCCCTTGCGGCGTCCCGCGCGCAACGTAGTCACGCCACACGGTGTCTCGGAACAGCCCGACAAACAGCTCGGAAAGCGCCCTGGCGTGCTTCAACAGCTCAGGTCGCAGCGCCATCACCGCATCGACCGGCATCCCCAGGCGCACCGCTTGGACCCCGGCTCGCAGCAGTGCCGGGTTGGTGATCCGCACCCGGTCGGGGCCCACCGGTTCCAGGGACCCCTCGGCCTGCAGCCGGTCCAGCGTCGCGGGCTGCGGCTCGGCACCGAGCCATTCAGCGAGCTCGGCATAGGACATCTCCAGCGGGTCCTCAGGCTGCCAGGGAGCGAGGATGCCCCGGTAGAACGCAAGCGCCTGCTCGGCCGACCTCGCCGGGGTGTGCTGCACCACCGCCTCGATCGCGGCCAGCGAGAAGCCCTGCTGCTGCAGACCGGCGATGAGCTGAAGCCGAGCGACGTGGTCGGCGCCGTAGTAGGCGGTGCGGCCGCGCAGCTGTGGCGGCGGCAGCAGCCCGCGGCTGGCATGCGAACGGACGTTGCGCACCGTCATCCCGGTGCGCGCCGCAAGCTGATCGATCGTCAGGTCAGTGTCGGGAGCAGCCACACGCCCGATATTACCGCTTCGCATGTCACATCAAATACCGTAAAGATCACGCCGACGCGGCACAGGGCTCCCACTACGCGGGTAATCGCGCCACGTTAGGACGGCGTGGAGGGCATTGCGGCGTAGCGGTCCGCACAGGCTCTTGGGGGTTAATCAACGCTGCCGATCCCTGCGGCACCTGAACCACAATGCAACCCGCGTGCTCACGCCGGCTCGGGGATCGGCACCCAGGTGAACTCCGGGCAGAACCGCGCGTAGGTTACCAGCTTCCACTCCGCGTACTCCGTCACGCGGTCCGCGCGGCGCAGCAGGTGCTTGACCCAGGTGTGTGCGATGCGCTCCTGCTCGGTCATGTTTGCCTCGATGTCGTCGAGCATCCGGCAAGCGACTACGAAGTCCTCTTCAGTCAACGCACTCAGATCGACCTCCACGCCGTCCACAGTGAAGGCGAATACCAACCGCGTCGTCGTGCCGGACCCGTCGCCCGCACGCTCGGCGGTAGGAAAGCGGGTGACCCGTTCGCCCTTGAACGACGAGTGCGCAGCCAGCGCTGCGGTCAGCGCCTCCCGCCGCTGGACCGGGTAGCCGATACCCAGATCCAGATCGCTGCTCTCCACGTTCAACCGCAACCCGAACGACCCGACATCCCGCGAGTCCCGGCCGGTCCACTCCCGGATCAGCGACGCAGCCTTCGCCCGGACCCCCAGCAGCGCATCATCCCGTTCCCGACGCTCACGGTAGAACGCCTCAGCCCGCACGAGCTCTCCGGCGGGAAACACTGCAGGGTCGGCCCACCGTGCCGCGAGGATCGCATCGAGATCCAGCTCAGATCCCGCCTTCTCGTCTGCCATCGCGGCAGGGTACAGCCCAGCTTGCTCGGCAATGTGGAGGCGCAGTGAACCACACAAGCCGACAGTGGAAAGACGATCCGCAGGATCGGAGTAGCGAGGATGAGTTCCGTGCAGCTGTGCGCGAACTCGATCGCATGCTGTAGATGCCCGCGGTCGGCGATCAATCCTCGGACCCGTCATCGGCCGGTAGCGGTGACCAGGTAGCGGAGCAGGACAACGTCCCCGATCTGCCGGGCCTCTGCGAGTGTCATCGGATGCTCGTGATTTTGGGGGAACCGACCGGGATGCACGAAGCGGGGGGCGCTGGAGTCACCCACGAAGAACGGCGCGATCACGAGGTGGATCTCGTCCACAAGTCCCGCACTCAGAAACAGGGTATGGACGGTGCTGCCGCCTTCCACCATCAGACGCGTGACCTTGCGCTCGCCGAGATCATCCAGCAGGACACCCAGGTTGACCGGCTCTCCGGCTGCCACCACGGTCGCGACATCCCCCAGCGCCTCGCGAAGCGACGGGGCTACCGGATCACGCGCGTAGACGAGCTTGTCGCTGTCGCCGCAGGTGAAGAACCTTGCTGTGGCGTCCAGATCGCCGCGACCGGTCATCGTGACCTTCATGGGGTGCGGAGCCAGGCCACGCCGGACCCGCTCCTCCTGGCGCGCCACGGAGCGGACGAGCAGCCGAGGGTCGTCACGGCGGATCGTGTTCGCCCCGACCAGGATGGCATCGACGCTGGCGCGAACCTCGTCAACCCGGTCGAAGTCCTCCTGGTTGGACAGCAGCAACCGGGCATCCCGCATGTCGTCGAGATAGCCGTCGAGGGACGTCGCTACCGAGACAAGGACGTGCGGGCGGGGCGTCACGGGGCGACCGTCGGCAAGCCTGCGGTCAGCGCGTGACGGTGATGGCCTGCACCGGGCAGGCCAGCGCGCCCTCCTCGGCATGGCGCTCCAGATCGGGCGCGACCTCCGGGTTGCGGATCAGGCAGTACCCGTCGTCGTCGAGGTCATAGACCTCGGGCGCGACCGCCTGGCACTGACCGTGGCCCTCGCAGATGTTCGGGTCTACCTCGACGCGCATGGCGTCCTCCTCGGCTTCGATCTCGGCGCGGTGGGAACTCGGCCATCTTGGTCTCGTCACCCCCGGTCGTACACCCCTAGGGGGTAGGTCGGGGAGGCTGCGGCTCGGTGAAAGGGTGACAATCTTGAGGGGGGATTTAAGTCCACGAACGAAGTCCGGTAGAACAATGTCTTAAGACGTGACGACGCGTGGACCGGATCGTTCTACAGGATAGGTGCGCCCTCGGGGGGCGACGAGGAGGTGGCTGGTGGACCGTCGGGTGCGGCGCGCGGTGTTGGAGCGATTGGCTGCGGTCGAGGACCTGGCCGCCCGGGCGAGTGCGGCGCTGTCGGTACCGGTGGCGCGCAAGCACATCCAGACCATCACCGACGGGTGGCGGGAACTGCTCGTCCAACACCAGCCGGACACCACGGGGCGCTGCCCGGTGTGCTCAGGCTGGCTACGCCGCCGTCGCTGGCCCTGCGAGGTGTGGAGCACCGCGCACCGGCACCTCATCGGTGACGGGACAGAGCCGACTGAGCGCTCCGCCCGGAAGTCCCATCCGTTCCGCCGACCGCGCCAGGTGCTGGTCGTCCCACGCCAGCTCGACGCTTCTGCCGCCGATCAGGCCGTCGTGAGGAACCTCCCCCGCACCGAGACCGGCCACGCAGCCGCCGTGCCCCACCTGAGGCGAGGCGAGCACCCCCAGACTTGATCGTCTCTCTCGCAGGCGGTGGTCGCTGTTCCCGGCTGGCGCAGAGGGCGGACTTATCCGGGCGCCGCTGTCGGGGTGGCCGCCTAACCTGACGGTCGTGCCCGAGCAGACCCCGACAAACCGACCCGGCTGGATCCGCCGGCTCGCGACGGCGTGCTGGCGTCATCCCTACCTCAGCGTGGCTGCGCTGCTCGCTTCCGGAGTCGGGGTCGGCATGGAGGCCGTCACCCCGCTGCTCACCCGGCTCGCGGTGGATGACGCGGTGGCGGGCACCACACAGCGGCTGGGCTGGCTGGTCGCCGCGCTGGCCGGGGTGGCACTACTGCGGTTCGGGACCGCCTTCGTGCGCCGCTACCTCGGCGGGCGGCTGTCCCTGGACGTGCAGCACGACCTGCGCGGTGCCGTGTTCCGCGCGGTGCAGAAGCTCGACGGCGCCAAGCAGGACGGCCTGCGCACCGGCCAGGTCGTGTCCCGGGCGATCTCCGATCTGCAGCTAGTCCAGGGCCTGCTGTCAATGGTGCCGCTGGTGGCGGGCATGGTGGTGCTCTTCGCCGTTGCGCTGGTCGCGATGCTCTGGCTGTCTCCGTTGCTCACGGTGATCGCGCTGGTGGTGGTGCCGGTGGCGGGGCTGTTCACCGCCCGGACCCGGCGCACGCTGTTCCCGGCGACCTGGTCGGCCCAGCAGCGCGCCGCCGAGATCGCCGAGCACGTCGAGGAGACCGTCACCGGGGTGCGGGTGGTGAAGGGTTTCGGTCAGGAGACCCGCGCGGTGTCCCGGTTGGAGGATCGGGCCCGGCTCCTGTTCGCCGAACGGATGCGCTCGGCGCGGCTGGCCGCCACGTTTGCCCCCACCCTGACCGCATTGCCCTCGCTGGGCCAGGTCGCGGTGTTCGCCCTGGGCGGCATGCTTGCCCTGGACGGGACGATCAGCCTGGGAACCTTCGTGGCATTCGCTGCGTACCTGGCAATGCTCGTCAGCCCGGCCCGGATGATCGCAAGCTTGGTGGTCAGCGCGCAGCTTGCCCGGGCGAGTGTGGAGCGGGTCCACGAACTGATCGACTCTCAGCCCGAGGTGCGGGACGCGCCGGACGCGATCGATGTCCCGGACGGGCCGCTGGCGGTGCAACTGGACGGAGTGCGCTTCGGCTACGCGCGAAGCGAGCCGGTGCTCGACGGGGTGTCCCTGCTCATCCAGCCGGGCGAGACGTTGGCGCTGGTGGGCTCGGCTGGCTCGGGCAAGTCCACGGTCTCCCTGCTCCTGCCCCGCTTCTACGACTCGCAGCAGGGCACGATTCGGGTCGGCCCGCCCGGCAACACCATCGACGTGCGGCGGCTGCGCTTGGCGTCGCTGCGCCGGGCAGTGGGGATGGTGTTCGAGGAGGCATTCCTGTTCTCCGACACGGTACGGGCCAATATCGCCTACGGACGCCCGGACGCCACCGACGAGGAGGTGCACCGAGCGGCCCGGGCAGCGGCGGCACACGAGTTCATCTCAGCGCTGCCGCAGGGCTACGACACCCGCGTCGGCGAGCGGGGACTGACGCTGTCCGGTGGGCAGCGCCAGCGGATCGCGCTGGCCAGAGCGCTGCTGTCGAACCCGCGGATACTGGTGCTCGACGACGCGACCTCCGCGGTGGACGCGGCCACCGAGGCGGCCATCCACACCACGCTGCGCACGGTGACCGCGCAACGCACCACC
Source organism: Pseudonocardiaceae bacterium (assembly GCA_035463315.1). Taxonomy (GTDB): domain Bacteria; phylum Actinomycetota; class Actinomycetes; order Mycobacteriales; family Pseudonocardiaceae. The sequence goes on along the minus strand of DATHTJ010000369.1, from coordinate 2,646 downwards.
CTGCTCATCGCGCACCGCCGCTCCTCACTCGCGCTGGCCGACCGGATCGCGGTGCTCGACGGCGGTCGGGTGGTCGACGTCGGCACCCAGGCCGAGTTGACCGCTCGATGCGCACTGTTTCGCGCGCTTCTCGCCGGGCCTGGCGAGGTAATCGAGAACGTCACCATGCTGCCCTCCGGTGCGCTGCAACCAGGACCGGAGGGCATCACCGCGCAGCTGTGGCCTGCCGAGGCCCCGGGCGACTCCAGCGACGGCTCACGGGCAGCCCAGGCAGCGCGCTCTACGGGGGGCGACGTGCGGGGCGGAATGACAGGCAGCCTGGCAAGCAGCGTCGGGCCGACCCCGGAATTGCTCGCGGCGGTGGCTGCGCTACCTCCGGCCACCGCCCAGGTCCACGTCGAAGGGACCGACCCGACAGCACCCGACCCGGATTTCCGGCTCGGACGGTTGCTGCGACCGATGCGGGGATGGCTGTCTTTGGCAGCAGCCCTGGTCGGGCTCAACGCGCTAGCGACCGTGGCGTTCCCGGCGCTGGGCGGGCTCGCCGTCGACGCGATCACCCGCCAGGCCCCGAACCTGCTGGTTATCACGGTCCTTGTCGGGCTCGGAGTGATCGTCGTTGACTGGTGCGTCATGGCCGCCCAGACGGTGGTCGCCGCACGGGCCGGTGAGACGCTGCTCTACCTGCTGCGGGTACGCAGCTTCGCGCACCTGCAGCGGCTCGGGCTGGACTATTTCGAGCGCGAGAGGGCCGGGCGGATCATGACCCGGATGACCACCGACGTGGATGCGCTGTCCACGTTCCTGCAAACCGGACTATCCACGGCGCTGGTCAGCGTCCTCACCGTGGTCGGGGTAGCCACCGCGCTGCTGCTCACTGATGCCGGCCTCGCCGTGGTGGCGATGCTCAGCCTGCCAGTACTGATCGTGGCCACCGTGGTGTTCCGGCAGCGGTCCTCAGCGGCCTACACCGAGGCCCGGGAGCAGATCAGCGAGGTCAACGCCGACCTGCAGGAAAACGTCTCCGGTATCCGGGTGGCGCAAGCGTTCACCCGGGAGCGACGCTCGGCCCGGGACTTCGCCGCCCGCAGTGACGCCTACCGGCGCACCCGGCTGCGCGCTCAGCGCTACATCGCCACCTACTTCCCGTTCGTCGCGATGCTCTCCGATCTAGCGCATGCCGCGGTGCTGGGCGTCGCGGCATCCCGGGTCGCCGCAGGCACCGTCACCCCTGGTGTGCTCACCGCATTCCTGCTCTACCTGGGGTTGTTCTTCGCGCCCGTGCAACAGCTGTCCCAGGTCTTCGACAACTACCAGCAGGCCGCGGTCGGGCTGCGGCGCATCCGGGACCTGCTGACCACACCGACCTCGGTGCCGTCCCCGGGTGCCGACGCCGTGCCGGTGCCCGCCCGGTTGCGGGGCGAGGTGGAGCTGCGTGACGTCACGTTCTGCTACCCCGGCACGTCGCAACCCGCGCTGGCCGGAGTGTCGCTGCGGATCGCGCCAGGTGAGACCGTCGCACTGGTGGGGGCCACCGGGGCAGGCAAATCCACCCTGGTCAAGCTGCTGGCCCGGTTCTATGACCCGGTCGGCGGGACGGTGCTGGTCGACGGGGTGGACCTGCGGCGTTACGACCAAGCGGCGTTTCACCACCGGCTGGGTGTGGTACCGCAGGAGGCGCACCTGTTCCGCGGCGACGTCGCGGACAACATCGGCTACGGCGCACCGTCGGCCAGTCCCGCCGAGGTGGAAGCCGCGGCGCGGCGGGTCGGCGCGCTGGAGGCCATCGCGGCGTTACCGCACGGGTTCCGCCATCCGGTCGGTGAGCGGGGGCAGGGCCTGTCGGCCGGGCAGCGGCAGCTACTCGCGCTGGCCCGCGCCGAGCTGGTCGAACCCGACCTGCTGCTGCTCGACGAGGCCACCGCCGCGCTGGATCCGGCCACCGAGTCGGTGGTGCTGGCGGCCGCGGACCGGCTCGCCGCACGCCGTACCACCGTCGTCATCGCGCACCGGCTGGCTACCGCGGCCAAGGCCGACCGGATCATCGTGCTCGACGGTGGGCAGGTCGTGGAGCAGGGCCGCCATCCCGAGCTGCTCGCGGCGGGCGGACACTACGCCCGGCTGTGGACCTCGGGCTCCCCCGACGGCACCGTCGCGGCCTCATCGGCCGCGGTGCCACGCGATGCCGCGGGCGCCGCAGGGGGGGCTAACCTGGAAGCCGCGCAGCGACCCTGAACAGAACGGATAGAGGCGAGCCCCCGCAGTGTCCCGCAGCAGCTCCCCACCCGACGACCGCTCCGCGCAGTTCGGCCCTAACGAGTGGCTCGTCGACGAGATGTATGAACAGTTCCTGGCCAATCCCTCGACCGTGGACCCGGCTTGGCACGACTTCTTCACCGACTACCGACCCGCGCCGCGCCGCGGCAACGGCGAGGCGCCGCCCCTGAAACAGCCTTCCCCGCAACGGGCGCCAGTGGGGCTCGCAAGGGCGAACAGTGCCACCGCGAAGGAGCAGACCGCCTTGCGCGCCGAGCAGCAGGACGTGCTGGAACAGGACACCACCACCCCGCTGCGCGGCGCGGCAGCCCGCGTGGTGGCGAACATGGAAACCTCGCTGGCCCTGCCGACGGCAACCAGCGTGCGCGC
>DATHTJ010000368.1:0-4216 GCA_035463315.1 Pseudonocardiaceae bacterium | reverse complement strand
GAGCGGACACCATCGCATCGTTCACTTCGATCGGTGGCCACGCTGTTGCGGCGAGTGGCCACCCAATCGGGTGGTGTCGAATGCGACCGTCGCTTGGCTTGCCGGTAGGCGGCGAACACCACTGCCTCGGCGTGATGAGCCTCAACCTGCTCCTCGAACGCGTGCAGCGGTGATCGCGGAGCTGGCCGGGATTACTGAGTCTTACCTGTCGCTGATCGAGCGTGGGAAGCGTCCCTTGAACAGCCGTTCGCTACTGGAGGCGCTCGCTGCGGCGAGTGAACTGTGAGCTACGTCCTGCGGCGGACTATGCGGCGATGGGCCTTGTGCTGCCGGGCCTGATTACCAACCTGCATGCGGTCGTGGCCAGTGATCCAGGCCACCGCCGCACGGCACTGGGGTGCCTGCTTGACGTGTACGCGGCGAGCAGCGGTATTGCGAAGCACCTCGGCGAGCCGGACCTCGCGGCGCTCACGGCGATGCACGCCCGCGCGGTGGCGGCGGACTGGATTTGCCGGACATTCGGCGTGGTGTCCGACTGACCCGACCGAGACCTCTCCACCTGATCCGATGACGCGATTAGCGGAGTGCCAGCAGGCGGTCGTAGACCAGTTCGTGCACCCATCGGCTGGTCGCCGCCGGGTGTCTGGCCGCGATCGGGCCACGGCACCCGGCGTGCACCACGTCGACCGCCTCGGGGTCGACATCGTCTGGCCCGGCGGCGGCCAGCACGGTCGGGCCGTAGTACTCGGCGTGGGTGAGACACTCGACATTGCGAGCGATGTGCGCAGGCAGCAGTAAGGCGGTGGCGCACAGGCCGGCGAACGGCGCGGCGCCGGTGAGCCCAGTCCGCCAGTGCCGGGCTGGCGCGATGACGCCGCTCAGCTGCACCGCGGGGGGCGGCACGAGATGCTGCATCTCGGACCAGTTCCAGGTAGATACCGACACTCGGTCGGTCACCGGGCCCCAGCCAGAGCTGATCCGCCGCTCATGCACCTCGTCGATGAGGTTGGCGACGACCACCACCCGGCGGCCGAGCAGCACCATCGGGGGCAGCACCACGCCGTCCCAGCCCAGCGCGCCGACAGCGGCGCGGGCCAGGTGATCCGGCGCGGAGAGCACCTCGACGGCGTCGGTGGCACAGACCTGGGGCATGAGCGGGGTCTTGCAGGCCTGGACCAGCGATTCGTGTGCCACGGGGCACGTTCTCCCATCATCTGGAGGATGTTCGCCGCGGCAGCCGGGCCGCGGTGTGGTTAGACCTAACCAGGAGCGTGCCGTCACGTGGTGGCGCACACGCCGTTCCGGCGTCTGATGGCAGTCCTCGCGCGCTGACTGGTCGGCTGAGTTCCGTTCGCCGACGCGGCCGACTGCATGATCGCTTCGACCGGCGGGCTCGCCGAGCCGTCAGGCGGGCGTGCGAACTCGCCATGATGGCTGGACACGCGTACCTACTCGTCGGTAGTGTTACCACCGGTAACATTGCGGATCGGAGTGCCCATGAGCGAGCAGACCCACCACCACGTCATCGTCATTGGCACTGGCTTCGCCGGGCTGGGGATGGCGATCCGCCTGCGCCAGCAGGGAATGACCGATTTCGTGGTGCTGGAACGGGCCGCCGATGTGGGCGGCACCTGGCGGGATAACAGCTATCCGGGTTGCGCCTGCGACGTGCCCTCGCAGCTGTACTCGTTCTCCTTTGAGCCCAACCCGTCCTGGAGCCGGAGCTTCTCGGGCCAGCAGGAGATCTGGGACTACCTGCGGCACTGTACCGACAGCTACGGCGTGCGCCCGCATATCCGGTTCCACCACGAGGTGCTCGACGCCGCCTGGGACCACGCCGGTCGCCGCTGGCGGGTCCGCACCAACCGCGGCGAGCTGACGTCAGAGGTGCTGATCACCGCGACCGGTGCGCTCTCGAATCCGTCCATTCCGGACGTTCCCGGGCTGGATTCCTTCCAGGGCAAGGTATTCCACTCCGCCCAGTGGGACCATGGCTACGAGCTGCGCGACCGGCGGGTGGCCGTGGTCGGCACCGGCGCCTCGGCAATCCAGTTCGTCCCGCAGATCCAGCCCGAGGTCGCCTCGCTGACGGTCTTCCAGCGGACGCCACCCTGGATCATCCCGCGCAGCGATCGCGACAACCGGCGCTTCGAACAGACGTTGTACCGGGCGGTGCCCGGCTTGCAGCGGCTGGTGCGGGCCGGGATCTACTGTGGCCGGGAGTTCTCCGTGCTCGGTTTGGCCGTCAACCCGCGCCTGCTCACGCTCCTGGAGTGGGTCGCCCGCGCACATCTGCGCCGTCAGGTCGCCGACCCCGCACTGCGGGCCAGGCTCACGCCGGACTACACCATCGGATGCAAGCGGATCCTGCTGTCCAACGACTACCTCCCCGCGCTGACGAGGTCCAATGTGGATCTCGTCAGCGCGGGGATCGCCCAGGTCGGCACAGACTGGGTGCAGGCCGCGGACGGGACCCGCAGAGAGGTAGACACCGTCATCTTCGGCACTGGATTCCATGTCACCGACTTCCCGATGGCCGTGCGGATCCGTGGCCGGGACGGCCGGAGCCTGGCCGACGTCTGGGCCGAGGGGGTGCAGGCGCACCGCGGCACGACGGTGGCCGGGTTCCCCAACTTGTTCATGCTGGTCGGCCCGAATACCGGGCTCGGGCACACCTCGCTGATCTACATGATTGAGAGCCAGGTGGCATACACCATCGACGCGCTGCGCTACCTACGGCGCACCGGGGTCGCTGCGGTGGAGGTCCGGCCGCAGGCGCAGCTGGCGTACAACGAGGTTGTCCAGCGCCGGATGGACGGCACAGTGTGGACTGCGGGCGGCTGCGCGAGCTGGTACCTCGACGCGCAGGGCCACAACACGACGTTGTGGCCGACGTTCACCTGGCGATTCCGCCGGGCCACCCGCAGGTTCCAGCCGGCCGAATACGTAGCCCACGAGCATGTTGCCCATCCGGTGGCGGCCTGACGGGGATAGTCCGGTGCGGCTGTTCGTGGCCCTGATGCCACCGGCTGAGGTTGTCGAGGAGCTGGGAGCCAGCACCGTAGCGCTGCGCGAGTTGGCGCCCGACCTGCGGTGGACCCGCCTTGAGCAGTGGCACCTGACGCTGGCCTTCCTCGGTGAGGTGGGCGAGGACGTCATCGACGAGCTGGCCCGCAGGCTCAACCGGGCGGCTGCCAGGCACCCACCTCTGTCCCTGTCGCTCGGCGGTGGCGGCCGGTTTGGGCATCAGGTGCTGTGGACCCGGGTGCAGGGGGATCGGGAGGGGCTGCGCAGGCTGGCCGGTTCGGTGCAGGCCGCTGCCCGCCGCAGCCGCCTGCCGGTGGAGCAACGCCCGTACCGTCCGCACCTCACGTTGGCCCGGTCCGACGGCGAGACCGACCTGCGGCCGCTGGTCGAGCGGCTCGCATCCTGGCAAGGGCTGCCGTGGGTGGCCACTCGGTTGTACCTGGTTCGCAGCCGCCTTGGCGCGGGACCGGGCGGCTCCGCGCTACACCAACCGATCGCCGGCTGGCGACTGGGCGGATAACCCCAACGACGATTAACACCGTACGATTACTGAGTATGGCTGGCGCTGGGCGGCTAGGTGATTGCGGAGCGCACCGTGGCTATAGGGAGGTCGGGGATATGGTCACCTCTCTGTTATCGTTGGTTATCGCTAGGTAGCCGGATCACCGTGAACCTAGGTAGTTCCTGCCGGCTAGTCTAGGTAACGAAGCACTGATTGTGCTCGAACGGTATGCAGGTGCGCATGCGGGGGCGGTGGCACCGCCCCCGGTCCCGCGGGGCTGTGAGCGGTGTCACACTACCTAGCCGGACGCTCGGCAGTGGTGCTTACCAGCGGCAATGTGGATCGGGTGGTTCCTGAGGAAGTCCGGCCGAAGGTTGCGCAGTAGGTACTCGGTTCCCGATGTCTAGGTAGCTGTGCACTGCTGACCAGGTAGTCGAAAAATCAGCTCATAACATAGGTAGTGCGGGATAAAAGTTTACGTGGCGAGTGCATGTTGCCATGGGCCCTTCTTCTGGTCATGGTGGGTATAAGCCGAATCGGCAAACTGTCGATGAGGTGTTTTGTTCCGACCCGCTGGGGTCCACTATGAGGAGGGTCTTGTATGTCTGACGCACTGAGCTTTGTGGAGATCGACGGCCAGCACGTGGAGCTGCTCCCCGCACGTACTGTCCTGTCCCTGTTCCTTGC
>DATHTJ010000367.1:0-3756 GCA_035463315.1 Pseudonocardiaceae bacterium | reverse complement strand
CAAGGGGTTCGCTTCGCCGCCTGCCGGCGCCCCTTGCCCCCGACGACCCGACACGCGCTGACCAGAGTCCGGCGACGGTGAGGAAGTGGGGCTCGGGGGCAGGACGCTCGGGTTGGTTGCTCACTCGGCCTCCCAATCGATCTTGTCCAGCGCCTCGCGCATGGCGTCAAGGTTGGTGTGGGCGTAGATGCTCAACGTGATTTCCAGGTCCGCGTGCCGGGCGATGGCTTGGACGATGTGCGGCGGCGTGCCCAGCTCCAGGAGCAGGCTCACGACGGTGTGGCGAAGGTCGTGCAACCGGACGCCCGGCAAGCCGGCGTGGTCCGCCTCGAAAATTCCGGACATCTGCTATGGGTCTTAGTTACGCCGCGAACTGCTCGTTCAGGAACTCGTTGTGGACCTCTTGAGGGGTCCGATAGCCGAGCGCCGAGTGGAGACGTTTGCTATTGTAGCGGAACTCGATGTATCTGGCTACATCTGCGCGGGCGTGTTCGCGTGTCGGATACACGGTGCGGTTGACTCGTTCCACCTTCAGTGCCGCGTTGAACGACTCCGCCTGCGCGTTATCGAAACACGATCCGGTGCGACCGACCGAGCGGCGAATGTCGAGCTCGGCGGCAGCGCGGGCGAACGCTTCGCAGGTGTATTGGGTGCCGCGATCGGAATGGAAGATCGCACCGCTGGCCAGCGTGTGATTGCGGGCTGCCATCTGCAGCGCCTCGATCACCAGGTCGGCGCGCATGTGGTCGGCGAGCGCGTAGCCAATGCATTCCTTCGTGCAGCAGTCGATCACCGAGGCGAGGTAGAGCCAGCCCTCCCAGGTGGGGATGTAGGTGATGTCGCCGACCAGCTTGGTGCCCGGTGCGTCGGCGCTGAAGTCCCGCCCGACCAGGTCGGGCGCCGGCGCCGCGTCGCCGGCCACGGTGGTCGCCGGCCGGAACGGCCGAGGCTGGCACGGCACCAGGCCCAGCTCGCGCATGATCGACCGCACGAGCTCCGGGCTGCACCGCTCGCCCTGGCGGACCAGCGCGGCGTGGATGCGGCGATGTCCGTATGTTCCGTCCGAGTCGTCGTAGATCCACTGGATGAGGGCGGCGAGTCGCTCCCGGCGGCGCGCGGTCGCCGAGGCCGGCCGGTCGCGCCACTCGTAGAACCCGGAGGTGGACACGCCCAGCCACCCGCACATCTTCACGATCGCGTACTGCGCCTTCTGCGCATCGATGAACTCGTACTTCGCGCTCACCGATACTCCTGGCGGGCTTTCCGCACTTCTCGCGTCCAATTTGTGCCCCCAGCCGCGGGGTGAGGTCAGTGGTTGATGTAGGTGGTGGTGGGGACGCCGAGCAGCTGTAGGACCTGCTGGTGCAGCGGGTTGAGCTCGGGCTGGAAGGTCTGGACGAGTTGGCCGTCGCGGCGCAGTTCGTGGCGGGTGAGGTCGGCGAAGATCTCCACGATGCGCTCGGTGGAGGGCGCGGCGCAGCCGCGGAACTCGGGGTAGAGCGGGATGTCGGCGGCGTGTGCGGCGGCCATGGCGGTGCGGATCTGGCGTTCGATCAGGGCGCCGATGAGCAACGCGAGGAACTGGCAGCAGAACAGCGCCTCGATCCGGGCCGGGTTGTGCAGCAGTACCGGGGCGGCGTCTTGCACGGATTTGAGCAGGTGGTGGCGGCGTTCCAGGTTGGGCTGGTAGCGGTAGGCGGCGAGCAGTTCGGCGTCGGTGAGGGTGGTGTCGTTGCTGATCAGCGGGAAGCAGCCGTCGGCGGCGGCGTCGTAGGCGATGTGGTCCGGGTCGAGGTTCCAGCAGATGGTGTGTCGGGTGCGGGTGTGGCGGCGGTAGCGGGTGTTGGTTCCGGGTCGGCCGCGGCGTTCCTGGCGGAAGCTTTCCTCGACCGTCTCGCCGATGGTGGCCTGGACCCAGCGGCTGGCCCCGGCCGCATCGAGCGCCGCGGTGGCGGCCTCGGTGACGGCCACCCGGGTCTTGAGCCGGCATTTCGGGCCGGCCAGGCGGACGGCGAGGGCGTCGATCGCGGCGGCGGCGGCCTCGACGCGGGCCGAGCGGGAGGTGGCGTCGCGGGCGGCCTTGGCCGTCGAGTGCACCCAGACGATCCGGTGGCCCTCGGCGGAGGGCAGCGGCGCGGGGAAGGTCGAGTACACCTGGTCGGGTTCGCCGAGGCGGGTGCCGGGTAGCCGCAGCGCCTCGGTCCACTGTGGCGAGTTGGTCTGGATCCAGTCGCGGAACCAGCGGTCCTCGCCCCGGCTGCGGGGCAGCACGGTGACGAACCGGCCACCGGCGGCGGTGATGTGGCCCATCGCCTCGCGCGAGCACAACTTGGCGTCCGCGACGTAGAGGAAATCGGTGCGGCCCAGCAGCGCCACCAGCCCATCCCAGGTCGGCACGTGCGTGGGGTCGTCGGTGGTGTTGCCGTCGGCGAGCCGGTAGGCGATGGGCACCGCCCCGTCCGCGGCCACGGTCAGAATCCACACCAGCTGCTTGAGGTCGGGCCGGTGGTCCTTGGAGTGCCCGAAGGTGACCACCGGGGTGGGCTTGCCCCCGCGCGGGGTCCCGGTCGCTGACCGGTAGACCCCCGACACCGACACCGAGGTGGAGTCGTTGTGCAGCTCGGTGGTGTCGATGCCGAACTCGGTGATCACCCCGAGCATCAGCTCGGTGAGCAGGCTGGCCCGGTCGGCGTCGAACAGCCGCTCCAGCGCCCGGCCCACCCGGTCGTCGTTGATCTGCTCGACGTCGCCGCCCGCGAGCCCCAGCGTCGCCGGCTCGTAGCGGGCCGCCCACTCACCCAGCCCGTAGAGCGGCTCACGCCCGGCCAGCAGGTTGAGCACCACCAGCCCGACCGCGGTGGCCGGGGCGAGTCGGTAGCGCGCGTCCTCGGCGGGCAGGTAGCGCCCCAGCAGGGCCGGCACCCCGGCCCGCGCCAGGAAGTGGTTGACCAGCGGCAGGGCCCCCAACCGGCGGCTGATCAGCTCGAAGCCGGCGTCCCCGCCCGCGCCGCCGGACCCGCTGCCTGCCTCGCTCATCCCGGTCTCCCGCGTGTCATCCTCGACACCATCCTGTCCGCAGTACTTATACTGCGGGAGGTGGAAGCAGCGGCGGATCTCGGAGGCGCGTGTCGTGCAGATCGATCCCGAGCACCGGGCCACGGCCGCCCGGATCACCGCGCAACTGGCCGCCCTCGGGTTCGTCCTGCCCGGCAGCGTGACCCATCGCCAGGCCCGCTGCGGCAAGCTCAGCTGCCGCTGCCACGCCGACCCACCCGTGCTCCACCCACCGTTTTGGAGCTGGACCCGCAAGGTCGCCGGCACAACCGTCACCCGGCGCCTGACCGAGGACCAACTGCGCGACTACCAACCCTGGTTCGACAACTCCCGCCGGCTCCGCGCCCTGGTCACCGAGTTCGAAAACCTGTCCCTACACGTGCTCGACCAAGATCCACGGTGGGGGCGCAAATGACCGCCTGGATGTGCGGAAAGCGCGTTAGGAGCGGGCAGCGCGGCGTGGGCCACCTGCGTCATGGACAGGGTCGCCGCAGCTACGGCGAGGCCTACGCCCACGGCGCGGCAGAGACGGGTGAGTCGGGTCATTCCAGCATCAACTCCGAGAGCAGAACGTTGGGGAGCGTTCACGCGCAACGGCCATGGGCCAGCGGCGCGGTTGAGAAGTATTGGGTCGTCGGTTGCCCTCACGTCCGCCAGCTGCGCTCGACGGACCGTCTCGCGCGGTGAACGGGGTTTGGTTGG
>DATHTJ010000366.1:0-14414 GCA_035463315.1 Pseudonocardiaceae bacterium | reverse complement strand
CGGCCGCTGCTGGAGGGCCACGTCCTGCAGCGGGTCCGTGCCCTGCCCACGGTCCAGGTGCTGGATGGCTGCGACGCCGCCGGCGTCGAGGTCAGCGCCGACGGCCGCCGAGTGATCGGCCTGCGGGTGCTGCCCACAGCGGAAAGCGCCACCGCCCAGGTGTTGGACGCCGACTTGGTGGTGGACGCATCTGGCCGCGGCTCGCGCACGCCGGTCTGGCTGGAACAACTCCGCTACCCCCGACCGGCACGCGAGGAGGTCCGGATCGGGGTCGGCTACGCGTCACGGCGCTACCTGCTCGATCCCGATGTGCTCGACGGCGACGGGGCCGGGATCTCGAACGGGACACTGACTCACCGCTACGGCGGCGGCCTGCAACTTCTGGAGCACGGGCAGATGCTGGTCACCCTCGGCGGGTATCAGGGCAATCACCCACCACTTGATCCCGCGGGCTTCACCGCGTTCACCGCCCAGCTTCCGGCCGGCCTCTACGAGATCATCCAGCAGGCCGAACCACTCAGCGACCCGATCCGCTTCACCTTCCCCGTCAGCGTGCGCAACCGCTACGAACGGCTCCGACGATTCCCCGACGGTCTACTCGTCCTGGGCGACGCGCTGTGCAGCTTCAATCCGCTCTACGGTCAGGGCATGAGCGTCGCGGCACTGGAAGCGCTCGCGCTGCGCGATTGCCTGCGCAACAACACCCACCGCCTGGCAGCGCGGTTCTTCCGAGCCGCCGCCAAGATCGTGGACAGCGCCTGGGACATCAGCGTCACCGGTGACCTCCGGCTACCCGAAGTGGAAGGCCGCCGCACCCTGAAAGTGCGCCTGGTCAACGCCTACCTCCCGCGTCTACACGCTGCCGCCGCGGTCGACGGCCGGGTCGGTACCGCATTCATGCGAGTATCCAACCTCCTCGACCCACCACCACGCCTGCTGAGCCCCACCCTGGTGCTGCGGGTGCTGCGCGCCAACCTGCGCCCGGCGCCGTCTTCGAAGCCGGCAAGCTCGTCGAACGATCCGACGAACACCCCCAACCCCACCGCCGCCTAAAAGATCTTCATTCACAGGTCTTGGCTATTGCTCCGTGGAACGCCTGGCGAAACTGGGGAGTTGTCCTACTTCGTCTTTTCGGCTAAGTCTTGGGATCATTCCCATGAGATCCCTGTATCACATCTGGCCCCGCAACGCTTTCATCATGTTCGACGACCCTATGGTGATGGTCGAGACCTACTCCGCCGAGCTAACCAGCACCCAGCCGCGAGAGCTTGCCCTGTACGCCAAGGCGTTCGCCCTGCTCCACTGTGCCGCCGTGTACGGAAGCCCCGCCCGCGACCTCATCACCAAGGCCCTGACCGACTTCAGCTGAGGCGAAGCAGGCGTCACCTTGTTGCACACTACAGTAGCGCTATCAATGCGCTATAATTGCGCTATGGCGACGATTCAGGTGCGTGACGTACCGGACGAGGTGGCCGAGATCTATCGACGCCGGGCCCAGGCATCCGGAAAGTCGCTGCAGTCCTACATGCGCGAGCAGTTGATCGCGATGGCCCGACGCCGCGATAAGGCCGAGGTCATGGCGATCGTGGAGCAGACACTAGACTGCGATCCGGCGCCTGGGTTGAGCGACGACACCATCCGGGCTGGGCTACGGGAGCTACGGGGTGAGTGAGTATGTCGTCGACGCGGCCGCTGCGGTAAGCGCTCTGGGCCGCAAGGACGCCATCGGCGTCGCGGCCCACAAGCGAATTGCCGAGGCGACCTGTCATGCTCCTCATCTCATCGACGCTGAGGTGGGTCACGTACTGCGCCGTGGTGAACGCACCGGAGAAATCAGCGACGAGACAGCACGCACCGCGCTGCGTGCACTGCCGGAGATGATCGACTATCGCTATCCGCACACCGGACGGTTGGCGCAGCGAGCATGGGACCTGCGACACACGATTACCTTCTACGACGGCCTGTACGTCGCGTTGGCCGCAGCACTGGACCTGCCGCTGCTCACCGTGGACATCAGACTCAGCAAAGCCCCCGATCTGTCCTGCCGGGTGATGCTGATCCACTGACTGTGAACTGGTGATCACACCGTCTGCTGCGCCACCTGTGGCGAACGGACCCCCCCGCGTATCCATCCGGCGGCGGCGTCGGCGGAGAACCCGGCGGCGACCCACTGCGCGGCCAGCACCAGGGGGTGCACCCCCGTCTCGGCGGCATCGTCCCGCACTATGTGCGCCAGCCTGATCAGCTCAACGTTTCTGCACGCGTAGCCAATGCCGCGCCGACTACGAGTACCGGGGCCAGCGGACGAATCGCGGAACAGCTGCAGCCCGCGTTCGGCGAGCAGCTCGCGGGCCAGCGACTCCGGCTCCGGTTGCGATATCGGCACGCCCGAGCTGATCCAGTCAATGATCGTCCCAAGCGCCATGCCCCGGCCGAGCTCGTGAAGCTCCAGCGTCCACGAGGCTCCCACCGAGCGGCACCACACTGCGGCCAGCACGCGCGCCGCAGCAGCCACGTCGTCTGGAACTGGCCGTCCAGCATACTGCCGCCCGGTTACCGTCAAGGCCGCCTCCGGTGATGCAGTCTTACTCATTCCGCGCCCCTTGGATCTCCGCCTGCCTCATGCGCGGCTTCATGCGCCGCGTAGGAACGGTACGCGAAAAATGACATGTTCCCCGTGGTGGAATTCGCGCGCCACCATCTGTGATGGTACTCTGAAATCATTAGCGTGACTTGCACTTGATACAGCTCGGCTAGGAGCCAAGCAGACTGTCCTGCCGGTTGAAAACCGGCCGAGCTGGGCAGGTCAGGGTAGTCCATGCAAACACCATCGAACGTACGAGGAGCGGTGGTGGGATCCAGCTGATAACCAATCACCGACCTAGCCGACGGATTAAGCGCACCGATGCCGCGAGGAATGAAGCCAGCGGAGTGGTTCAGCGCCATATCGCTCCACATAGGATTCGCTGTGGGCTGGCCGCGCTTCCGGACCGTGCCCTGAATATAGCAGGTCACAGGGGTGCCGGGTAGACGTCGCCCGCACCGCTGTGGGACAGTAGCTGACGTCGAAGGTACTTCGAGCCGTCAAGCCAGTGGCGACCCATCTGCGATGAGAACTCAACCCGGGGTCGCCGCTCCGAGATCGGTCCGAACTTGATGCAGGACCATGCCTTCGACCGCGCCACTGCTGCCCGCGAGCTGCAGCAGTTGCTTCTCGACACCGATCACATCACTGGGTTTCTCAACGAGCTGGCCCGCTATGCCGCCACCGTCGTCGCACCCGGACTGTCCTGTGGGATCACCATGGACCGTGAGGGCGGTCCGCTGACCGTGGCCAGCAGCGATGACCACGCCCTCAACCTCGATGAGGTGCAATACGGCCACCACAACGGGCCCTGTCTCACCGCCATGCGCACCGGCATCACTGTGATCATCAGTGATCTCGCCACCGACGACCGCTGGGGCCCCTACCGGCTCGACGCCCTCGCCCACGGGATCGTCTCCGCCCTGTCGATCCCGCTGACCGGCGGTCCCGGCGTGCGCGGGGCGCTCAACTTCTACTCACCCCTGCCGGCGGTGTTCACCACCGACCGGCAACAACGAGCCGAAAGTCTCGCCGAGGAAGCATCCCGGGTATTTCGCCTGGCAGTGCGGCTGACCGACCACGTCGAGCTCACCCGCCAACTCCAAACCGCCCTCGCCTCACGTACTGTCATAGACCAGGCCATGGGCATCATCATGGGCCAGAACCGGTGTACCTCCACCGAGGCATTCGAGATCCTCCGCCGCGCCTCGCACCACCGCAACATCAAGCTCCGCGCCGTCGCCTGTGAGATCATCACCCGCGTCAGCGGCGAACCACCCGACCCCCGCACAACCTTCGCAGCGAAACCAGCCGGTCTCTCCTGACCCGTCCAGGTCTTCGTTCGTTCACACAGGTGGGTGTAACACCACCAGCCACGCCGCCGCAAGCATCGCCGGGCCATGGGGGACCTCGGCGTAGCCACACATCCGTGCGGGTCCGGCGACCGCCGCGGTCAGCGCGTTAGCCGCCAGGACCGCCAGCAGCAATCCCGGCCAGGACGACGCGGCAGTAAGCGCACCCAGGCTGCCCGCGAGCTTCACGTCACCACCGCCCAGAGCGCCCGGGGCGATCAGCCGCACGGCTGCGTACCCACCGGCCCACAGCAGCCCACCCCCGACGGCCCGAACCAGCAGGTCAGCGTCCCCGACGCCGGCAGCCGCGACCAGCAGCAGCACCGCGACCACCGGGTACGCAGGCAAGGTCAGGGCATCAGGTAACCGCCGGACCGCGACGTCGGCGGCGCCCAGCAGCACGCCGGCCCAGGCCAGCGCCAGCGGTACCGGCCACCACCACACCGGCAGCCCGCCCGCCAGCGCGCCGACCACGGCCCACAACACGGCCACCATCAGGCCACACACCAGCACCGGCACCCGAACACCCCGCGGGATCCGGCGCAGCAGCACCGCTCCCCCGGCACCGGCAACGGCTCCGGTCACGACCACCCACCCACTGCCCACGCCTGCCGAGCCTGCCCAGTCACGCGCGACCGACGGGCGCGTCCGAACGCCAGCTGTGGATAGCGGGGTGACTGGGGACAGAACACGCAGGGTCAGAACACGCCCCGGGCGATCGCGTCACGGACCGCCGCTCCGTGCTCCTCGATCGTCACCGAGAAGCACGATGTGCCGTCTCGCTGGCATTTCACGAAGTACTGCCAGGCGCCGGGCTCTGGATTCAGTGCGGCCGAGATAGCCGCTGCGCTCGGCGATCCGATCGGCGATGCCGGCAGCCCCCTGTTGAGGTAGGTGTTGTACGGGCCCGGCCGGGCGCGGTCGACATCCGACGTGCGCACCTGCTGCAGGTCCAGCGGGTAGTTGATGGTGGAGTCCATCTGCAGCGGTATCCCGGCAGCAAGCCGGTTATAGATGACCCGAGAGACCCGGCGGAAGTCCGGGGTGATGGCCTCCCGCTCGATGACCGAGGCGATCACCAGCACTTCATAAGCGCTGTAACCCGTGCCCGCGGTGGAGGCGGGGAACCCAGCCGCCAGCAGCCGGGCCATCGAGGTGCCAGTGACCTGCCGCAACAGCTCCACCGCCGAGCTGCCGGGACGCACGTCGTAGTGACCGGGGACCAGCAAACCCTCCAGGCGCCGGCGCGGCTCAACTCGCGACATCGGATCAGCGGCCCAGGTCGGCATTCCAAGCTGGACGGGATCGGTCTGGCCCATCGCGATGCGGAGTTCCTCGGTGCTCACGCAGGTGCTCGTCGCGCCGTTCACCGCGCAGCTGGCTCGGGAGATCTCGGTGAGCAGCCCAGGGACAGTCTTACCGTCGGGGAGACCGACGTCATCGAGCTGCTCACCGCCGCGGATCTCCAACTGACCAACCCGGGCCGCAGGTTCCTGCAGCCTCGCCACGGCGGCGGAACCGGACATCTGCTCGCGCAACTGGTAATAACCAGGCTGCACCGCTTTGACCCGAGGGTCGGCCTCAGCAGCCAGAGTGAAGGCCCGGACGCTGGCGACCACGTTGCGTCGGACCAGGGCGGCCCCGATCGCGCTGAGGCTCTGGCCGTTCTCGACCTGCACGACGGCCGCCGCACCGCCAGCGCCGGCAAAGTCGGGCGTCTTGCGCAACGCCTCTAGCTGGCGCATCCCGAAGAAGACCCCCCCAGCCGCCAGCACCAGCACGACCAGTATGGTGCCGAGGACGATACGGCGACGGCGCCGCTCCAGGGCGTGGCGTCGCTCCCGCCGCCCACCGGGCCGCCCCGTTGAGTTGGGTAGCTCCATATCGTCAACAGTGTCCCGGAACAGCCCGAGGTCGTCAGTCACGCGCCACCACCGGCCCGCTGTGCCTCCAGCCAGCTCTGCAGGATTTCCACCGCTGCCGCCTGGTCGACCACCGCCCGCTGCTTGCGGCCGCGAACGCCCCTGCCGGCGAGCACCCGGATAGCTGAGACGGTGGTGAGGCGCTCGTCAGTCAGCCGGACCGGGACGCCGACACCGATCCGCCCTGCCAGGCTGCGGGCGTAATCCTGCGCCGCGCGTGCCGCTGCACCGTGCCGCCCGGCCAACGTGCGCGGGAGCCCGACCACCACCTCCACAACCTCGTGCTCGACAACCAGCGCGGCCAGCGCCGCGAGATCGCTGCCTCCAGACCGGTCGCGATTGAGGGTAACCAAGGGCGTCGCGAGTAATCCGGATGGATCAGACAGCGCCACCCCAACCCGCACCTCCCCGACGTCCACGCCGAGGCGGCGACCAGGTCCGGCGGCAGGGGTCATGCGCCGTTGCGGCCAGCGAGCTCGGTGCGCAGGGCCGCCACCGCGGCCGGGATCCCCGCCGGCTCGGTACCGCCACCTTGGGCCAGATCCGGCTTACCGCCACCGCGGCCACCGACCGCAGGCCCGAACACCGGTACCAGCGCACCCGCTGCCAGCCCCTGCTGTCGAGCGGCGGCGGTGGTGGCCACCACGAAGGAGACCTTGCTCGCCGCAGGGTCGACGCTGAACAGCGCCACCACCCCGGCCCGTTCGCCGAGCCGGCTCCGGACGTCAGTCGCCAGCGCTCGCAGGTCGGGGCCGCTCACCCCTTCGGGGGTCTCGGCCGCCACCAGGGCAGTCGTGCCGACCTGCTCGGCTCCCTGCGCAAGGGCGCCCGCCGAGGAGAGCACCGCGGCGGCGCGCAGCCGCTCCAGTTCGCGCTCGGCCGCGCGCAGCCGCTCGGTGATCGCACCGATGCGCTCAGGCAGCTCCTCGGGCCGGGCCTTGAACTGCTCAGCGAGTTGCGCGACCAGCACGTGCTCGCGGGCCAGGAAGCGGAACGCGTCCAGGCCGACCAGCGCCTCCACCCGGCGCACCCCGGAGCCGATGGACGCCTCCGACAGCAGCTTGATCAGCCCGATGTCGGCCGAGTTGTGGACATGGGTTCCGCCGCAGAGTTCCTTGGAGTAGTCCCCGATCGTGACAACTCGCACCGCGTCGCCGTACTTCTCGCCGAACATCGCGATCGCGCCGTCGCGGCGGGCGGCCTGCATCGACATCACGTCGGCGGTGACCGGTAGCGAGCGCAGCAGTACCTCGTTGACCTCGTCCTCGACGTCGGTCAGCACGCTGGGCGGAACCGCCCCGCCCGGCGAGGTGAAGTCGAAGCGTAACCGGCCCGGGGCGTTGAGCGAGCCGGCCTGGGCGGCGCTGGTGCCCAGCGTCCTTCGGATACCGGCGTGCACCAGATGCGTCGCGGAATGCGCCCGCGCCACCGCCTGCCGTCGGGTGACGTCCACCTCGGCGGCAACCGGCGCGTCCAGCCGGATCTCACCGGAGACCACCGTTCCCCGGTGCACTGACAGGCCGTCCACCGGGGACTGCACGTCTGCCACCTCGACGGCGAACCCGTCACCGGTCAGACGGCCGGCGTCAGCCTGCTGGCCACCACCCTCGGCGTAGAACGGGGTCCGGTCGAGCACCACCTCCACCGCGCTGCCCTGGCCCGCTGCTGGCACCCCGGTGCCGTCGACGAGCAGGCCCACCACCCGGGCCTCGGCGGTGAGATCGGTGTAACCCAGGAAATCAGTGCGACCGTGCGCGTCGAGCACGGTGCGGTACTCGCTGAGGTCTCCGTGCCCGGAGCGGCGGGCCGCGGCGTCGGCCTTGGCCCGCTGCCGCTGCTGCGCCATCAGCGTGCGAAAGCCGTCTTCGTCGACGGACAGGCCAGCCTCGGCAGCCATCTCCAGGGTGAGGTCGAGGGGGAACCCGTAGGTGTCGTGCAACTGGAAGGCCTGGTCCCCGGCGAGCTGCGAGCCGCCAGCCTGGCGGGTCCGAGCCACCGCCAGATCAAAGATTCGGGACCCGGCTGACAGGGTCGCCAGGAACGCCTCCTCCTCGGCGCAGGCGACCGCCTCGATCCGCTGGTAGTCAGCGTCGATCTCCGGGTAGGACGGGCCCATCGTGGCGCGCACCACCGCGGCGATCTCACTGAGCACCGGTTCGGTCACGCCGAGCAGGCGGGCGGATCGCACGGTGCGGCGCAGCAGCCTGCGCAGCACGTAGCCGCGTGCCTCATTGCCCGGGGTCACCCCGTCGCCGATGAGCATGACGCTGGTGCGGGCATGGTCGGCGATCACCCGAAAACGCACGTCGTCGGCCGGGTCCTGCCCGTAGCAGCGGCCGGACAGCTCCTCGGCGCGGGTGATCACTGGGCGCAGCAGGTCAATCTCATACACGTTGGGCACACCCTGCAGCAGCAACGCGACCCGCTCGATGCCCATCCCGGTGTCGATGTTCTTCGCGGGCAGTGGTCCGAGGATCGGGAAGTCGCCCTTGCCCGGCCCGGTGGACTCACCCCGCTCGTCCTGCATGAAAACGAGGTTCCAGATCTCCAGAAAGCGATCCTCATCGACGACCGGGCCTCCGGGCCGGCCGAATTCCGGACCACGGTCAACGTAGATCTCCGAGGAGGGCCCGCAGGGTCCAGGCACGCCCATCGACCAGAAGTTGTCTTCCATACCGCGGCGCTGGATGCGCTCGATGGGTATCCCGGCAACCGTGCGCCATAGCTGCTCGGCTTCGTCGTCGTCGGTGTACACGGTGACCCAGATGCGGTCTGGGTCTAAACCGTAGCCGCCGGAGTCCTGCCCACCGGTCACCAGCTGCCAGGCGTGCTCGATGGCCCCCTGTTTGAAGTAGTCCCCGAAAGAGAAGTTGCCGGCCATCGGGAAGAAGGTGTTGTGCCTGGTGGTCTTTCCGACCTCATCGATGTCGGGGGTGCGCACACACTTCTGGATTGAGGTCGCGCGGCGGTAGGGCGGCGTCGCCTGGCCGAGGAAGTACGGCTTGAAGGGCACCATCCCAGCGTTGACGAACAGCAGGTTGGGATCATCGAGCAGCAGCGAGGCGCTGGGCACGAGGGTATGCCCGGCGCGCTCGAAGTGGTCAGTGAACCGCTGACGGATCTCGTGGGTCTGCACGGTCTTCCTCGTGAAACGGGGTAGGTGGCGGGGGCTAGGCCCGCGCGGAGGCTCTACCCCGCTCGGGCACCGGCCTGCCGCGGTGCGGTGTCGATACCGGTGCGCTGGGTGATGGTGGAGTGCAGTTCGGCCTCCCGCTCAGCCATCCCAGCCCGTACCTCGGCGCCGAAGGCTCCCACCGCTGCAGCTAGTTCGCGCACCGCATCGCTGACGTTCTCGGCGACGCCTGCGGGAGTCATCCGGCGAGCGGCGGCACTGGCCTTGCGGCTCGCCGCGACCCCAGCGGCGACACCCAGGCCAAACCAGAGAAGCCTCACCGCCG
Organism: Pseudonocardiaceae bacterium; assembly: GCA_035463315.1. GTDB lineage: Bacteria > Actinomycetota > Actinomycetes > Mycobacteriales > Pseudonocardiaceae. The sequence continues at coordinate 5,098 of DATHTJ010000366.1, read as the reverse complement.
ACCCCTTTTCCGCCGCCCGCGTGGATGTGCTGCGCCTTCGTCACCCTTGCGGCTCTTGCGGCGGCGTCTCATCGCCTTGCTCACACCGTAGGACAGCGCCGCCACCCGCACCAGCGGCCCGCCCAGGGTCGCGGTGAACAAAGAGGTCAGCGCGGAGACGTTGCTGGTGACCGCCTGCGCGTTCGCCGTGATCCCGTCCAGCCGCTCCAACTGGGTGTTCACGTGGGTGACGGTGGTGTTCGCACCAGTGAACAGCGGGTCGGACTCGTCGCTCGCCTTGCGGATCGCCAGCGTCGCCTCGTCCAGGGTACGCCCCAGCTTGATCAGTGGCACAGCGAGCAAACCGACCAGCACGACGAACGCACCGGCAGCAATGAGCGCGGCGATCTGGCCTGCCGACACGTGCCCTCCTCGCGATACCGGTCAAACCGGTCGTGACCGGACTCACATCGGCCACGCCGGGTGATGGGCGCTCAGGCTACCGCGCCACGTCGACGCCCAGCCGGTCGGGATACGTGACGACTACCGACCGTGGCGGCCCAGGCCCCGCAATCAGCACCTGGCACCGGATTGACCACCATCGACAGCGATCGACATCAATCCTTGTGGTTGTATCATTAGGCTATCCGAACTATTACGATATGTATCTCAATGATTACATTCTGTAACCATGAGGGGGGCTGCATGACCATCACCGACACCACCATCGAGTGCCTGCACGACTCCGTGCTGGCGTGCATGGGTAACACGCCGATGATGACGTTGAACCGGCTGTTCCCGCAGCCCGACGTCGAGGTGATCGCGAAGCTCGAATTCATGAACCCTGGGGGGAGCATGAAAGACCGGCCAGCTCGTTACCTTATCGAGAAGGGTCTTGCGGACGGTTCAATTCCCCAGGGAGCCCATCTCGTGGAGAGCAGCTCCGGGAACTTCGGGATCGCGCTGGCCATCGCCGCACGGCTATACGGGCTGACCTTTACCTGCGTGGTCGATCCCAAGACGACCCCGGCGAACATCACAATCCTGCGCCGGCTCGGTGTTGATGTCGACGTTGTCGGTGAGCCGGACGACGCAGGCGGGTATCTGCAGACCCGGATTTGCCGCGTGCAGGAGCTGTTGCGGAAAATTCCCGCTGCTGTATGGATCAACCAGTACGCAAATAGCCGCAACTGGGAGGCTTATTACCACGGCACCGGAGCGGAGATGTCCGAACAGCTCGTGCGGCCCCCGGACTACCTGTTCGCCGCGGTCAGCACTACGGGCAGCATCCTTGGCTGCTCCCGGCGGCTACGCGAGCGCTTTCCTGATGTGCGGGTGGTGGCGGTCGACGCCATCGGTTCGATCATCTTCGGCGGCCCGCCGGGACGCCGCGATATCCCCGGTATCGGCGCCAGCCGCGTACCGGAACTGCTCCGGCGGGAGGAGATCGATGAAGTCATCCACGTGAGCGACCTAGCGGCTGCGAAGGCCTGCCGCGCGCTCCTGGAGACCGAGGGTATCTTCGCAGGCGGCTCGAGCGGATCTGTGGTGGCCGCGATCTCCACAGCATTGCCTGAACTGCGGCAGCCGTGCCGCATTGTCACGATCTTCCCGGACCGCGGGGACCGTTATCTCGACCTCATGTACGACGACGACTGGCTGGCCAAGCGGCAGCACGGAAGCCTCGATGCGAGCCGCACCGCACCATGAGAACCGTGTCCATTGCGACCGAGCTCATCTCGGCAGGCACGCCGCGGATCCTGTACCTGAGTCGTTGCGGCGGGCGGTGACCACTCCGTCCTCGTACCCGATCACCTGCACAGAGGGGTCGAGCTCAGCCACCTCACCCCCGCCGTCTCCGCGATTAGTGGCCGCGGATGATGCGGCGAAGTTTGGATAGCCGCTCGGTAAGGGCGCGTTCGGTGCCGTGGTTGCTGGGCTGGTAGTAGTCGCGCCCGACCAGGGCGTCCGGGGGGTACTGCTGGGCCAGCACGCCGTCGGGCACATCGTGCGGGTAGCGGTAGCCCTGTGCGTGACCAAGCCGGGCTGAGCCGGCGTAGTGCCCGTCGCGCAGGTGCGCCGGAACTGGCCCGGTAGCGCCCGCCCGGACATCGGCCAGGGCCGCGTCGATGGCGGTGATCACCGCGTTGGATTTGGGTGCGGTGGCCAGGTGCACGGTGGCCTGGGCCAGCGCGAGCCGGCCCTCGGGCATCCCGATGAGCTGGACGGCGTGGGCGGCGGCCACCGCGGTCTGCAGTGCTGTCGGGTCAGCCATCCCGACGTCCTCGCTGGCGTGCACCACCAGCCGCCGGGCGATGAACCGGGGGTCCTCACCGGCCTCCACCATCCGCGCCAGGTAGTGCAGCGCCGCGTCCACATCGGACCCGCGGATCGCCTTGATGAACGCACTGATCACGTCGTAGTGCTGATCCCCAGCCCGGTCATAACGCACTGCGGCCCGATCCACGACCGACTCGACGGCAGCCAGATCCACCTCGGCCCCACCCCTGGAGGTCACCGCCTCGGCGGCGGTCTCCAGTGCGGTCAGCGCCCGTCGAGCATCCCCGGCGGCGAGCCGCACCAGATGCTCCTGCGCCTGCGGTTCCAGCGTGACCGAACCGCCCAGCCCGCGCGGATCGGCCAGGGCACGCCCGATCAGTGTCCGCACGTCGTCATCGGACAGCGGGTGCAGCTGCAGCACCAGCGAGCGGGACAGCAACGGCGACACCACGGAGAAGAACGGGTTCTCGGTGGTCGCGGCGACCAGCAGGACGACCCGGTCCTCGACGGCGCCGAGCAGGGCATCCTGTTGGGTACGGGAGAAGCGGTGCACCTCGTCGATGAACAACACGGTGGCTTCACCGGCCTCGCGGCCCAGCCGGCGGCGCGCGGCGTCGATCACCGCGCGGACCTCCTTGACCCCGGAGGACAGCGCCGACATCGCTTCGAAGCGCCGTCCGGTGGCCTGCGAGACCAGCCGGGCCAGTGTGGTCTTTCCGGTCCCCGGTGGGCCGTACAGGATCACCGACGCCGCGGCACCGCCCTCGATCAGCCGGCGCAGCGGGCTGCCCGGCCCCAGCAGGTGGTCCTGCCCGAGGACCTCCTCCAGCGCGGCCGGCCGCATCCGTACCGCCAGCGGTGCTGAGGCGGACAGCCGTTGTTCGGCACGGTCCTGCGCCTGCGCAGCGAACAGTCCCGCATCGAACAGCTGCTCATCAAACGGGGCGTCATGACCGGACACACCGCGACGGTACCGCCACGGCTTCGCGAACGGTCCGTGCTCACCGGAAAGCTGGGTACCACGGGAGCGCGTCACCGACGATGTGGAATCGGTGGCGCAGCGCGTCGGCCACTGTCACCGCATGCTCAGCAGTCGCCAGGTGCCCGACCCGGTCAGCATCGGCGGCGAGCCGCTCCCAGCGGTCAACCAGCAGCCCGCCGTGGTCGGGAACCGCGATCTGTGCACCCAGCAGCCACCAGGTGCACAACCAGGTCCACAGCAGCTGGCTGTCCAGCAGCCGGCGGGTCAGCACGGACCGGTCGGCCAGCTCTGGCCAGCTAACGACCACCTCGGCATGCCAGGCCGACACCATCGCCTCCGTCATGCCCGGCGGGAATCCAAGCGCGATCCCGGACGAGGGCAACGGGGCGCGCAGCTGCGCGGTATCGAGCAGTGCGGTGCGGAAGCCGCCGCCCTCGAAATCGATGAACCGCACGGTCTTGCCGGCGACGATGGCGTTGTCGGGCGCCAGGTCGGCGGGGCTGAACGCGCGGTGCGGGTGGCCGTCGAGCATCTCCGCTGCCTGGCGCGCCTGCGCGACCGCGTCGGCCGAGCTGGTGACCCCCAGCTCGATCTCCAGCAGTGCCGGCAGCCCGGTGACAGCGGCCCGACCGTGCTCAGCGACTGGGTCCTTCGTCCGCGCTACACCGAGCCGGCGCAGCAGCGCAGCGAAGTCGCTTTCGCGGTCCCGGGTGGTGGCGTGCAGCCGACCCAAGGCGTGCGCCCAGCCCAGCAGGACCTGCTCGGCGCGCGAGGCACTGGCGTCATTCAGCAGGCTCGCCACGGTGCCAGAGCGGCCCAGGTCTTCCAGTACCAGTAACCGCTGCACGCTGTCGCAGGCGATGAGCTCGGGGCCAGGCCGGTTCTCGGGCAGCAGAGCGGTGAACAGCTGGCAGCTTGCCGCTTCTAACGCGAACGGATCCACGCCGTCGGCCGGTGCTGGTGCCGGGCAATGCTTGACGACCAGCGTCCGGGGCAGCGCGAACGGGGAGTGGGCCACTCGGACACGCAGCACTGTGGAGCGGCCGCTGCCACCGAGGTGTTCCGGATCGGCGAGCTGGACCCGAACTCCGAGCCGCGCGCCGAGCAGCTGCTCGGCGCCGCGCAGCGCACGCTGCACGGCCGCCTCGGATGCATCATCGGTGCGGGGGACCGGATCGGCGGGATCCGCAAACTCCGTCGTCATCGCCGCCCACCATATCCGTTTTGGGCCCGGAGGCGACGGATCGAGCGAAATCAACCCTGAGCCAGCGGACGGCCGAGGTTGCGCTTATCACGGCGCGTACGCAGCAGAAGTACGAGCGCCCCGGCGAACGCAACGCCGACCAGGTTCACCAGCAGCTGCAGAGCGGACTGCGCAGCCGTCCCCATTCCCCGGCAGTGGCCGCCACCACCGCGAACCCCGCCGCGGGCACCGTGATAACCGAGATGAACACTCCGACCAGTGCGGCCGGCTTCGCCGAGGTCAGAGAGCATCCCCACGGCCCCCGCAAGCAGGACGACGATAAATGAGAATGCCCCCACGCCGTAGATGAAATCGACCTGATGGGTTTCACGCAGGACCGCCGGGTCGATCAGCCCAGCCCATTCGCCGAGCAGCGCACCAGCCGCGGCGATGAGCATGGGTGAGGAGGCAGGTCAAGACGAGGAAGGCCAGGAAGGTGAAGGGCAGCCGGGAGTCGTCCCCGGTCCGCCCGATAAAATCGTCCCCTACCACCGCGTCGGTCGCCTCCGCCGGGCACGTGACGCGCAGGTGCAGCACCCACTACCCCGTCGAGGCAGGTTTCGCGTCCACCCCGGCCTCGGTGCGCTGCTCGCGGGTGATCAGGGCGGGGGCGC
>DATHTJ010000365.1:0-1537 GCA_035463315.1 Pseudonocardiaceae bacterium | reverse complement strand
GCGATCCCGTACTGGAACTACGACCAGCCGTTCCCGGCAAACACGCTTCCGCAGCCGTTCCGCGAGCCGACCCTGCCGGACGGCGCGCCGAACCCGCTGTTCCTGCCTCCCCCCCGGCGCAGCAACGCTATTGCCAGCGGCTTCCAGCTCTCGCCCCTCGTGACGTCGAGCAGTGCCGCCATGGCGATGACAAATTTCACCGGCCCGCCCGGGCCCGGCTTCGGGGGCGGAAGACGACCTCCGATGCAATTCGGTGGAAGCGTGGGGGGTCTGGAGCAGACGCCGCACAACGCCATCCACGTCCAGGTCGGCGGCACCGGAATCGGGCAGTGCCAGGGCGGCTTGATGATCGACCCGGGTTGTGCCGCGCTTGACCCGATCTTCTGGCTGCACCACGCCAACGTCGACCGCTTGTGGAACCAGTGGCTGGCCCTCGGTGGTGGCCGCGCCAATCCCAGCGACGCCGCCTGGCTCGACCAGCCCTTCACCCTCTACGACGAGACCGGGGCAGCCGTCACCGTGACCGGCGCCGAGGTGGTGGACAGTGCCGCGCAGTTAGGCTACCGCTACGACACTGAACCATCAGCCCAGGCAAGGGAGGTCAGCGTGAGCGGCGCTCCGACACCACCCGAGCCTTCCGAACCGCCGGAGCTGGCGGCTGCGACGGAGCGGCCCCTTGAGCTGACCGGTAGTGCCCGCTCGGTCGAGCTCACGGTGCCGCCGAGCACCAGGTCCCTGCTCGCCCGCGAGGATGTCACTGTGGGCGAGCGGGCTCTGTACCTCAACGTCGAGGACATCGAAGCTGAGCAGAACCCCGGTGTCGTCTACGGTGTGTTCGTCAACATGCCCGCCGACGACCCTGAGGCGGACCGGGCCCGATATCACGTCGGTAACATCGCGCTGTTCGGTATCGAGGCGATGAACGACCCCGATGCGGCGCACCGGGGGGTGCCCGGCTTCCGTCACACCTTCGACATCACGCGCGTCGTCAGCGAGCTGAGCGAAGCTGATAACTGGGAGCCGCACGCCATCACGGTGACCTTCGAACCCATCCCGCCGATACCGCCACCTGGCCAGGAGCACCTCAGGGCCGCCCTCGCCGAGGAGGCGGACGTTCCCCCCATACGCATCGGCCGGGTCAGCCTGTTCGTGGGCTGATCACTGGTGACCGGTCGACCCTCCGCTGTACGGCAGGCCACCATCGCGCTGGCCTGGCGACCCGAATGGCCCCTGGTGGTGGTCGTGGCGATGGCGTGGGTGGCGCTCGCCGTCATCCACGCTTCACCGTCAGATCAGGGTGGGCACGGATTGCACAGTGCGATGTCGATCCCGGTCGGTGTCGCCATCGGGGGTGGGGCGCTCGGAGGCTGGGCGCTGATGTCCGTGGCGATGATGATGCCGGTGACGTTGCCGGCCGTCCGCCACGTCGGCCTCAACAGCATCCGGCGACGGCGGCGGTGGGCGATGGCCGTCTACGTCGCGTCGTACGTCGCCGTGTGGGTGCTGTTCGGGGTGCTGGCTCTCGCGCTCCTCTGGG
>DATHTJ010000364.1:0-7267 GCA_035463315.1 Pseudonocardiaceae bacterium | reverse complement strand
TGAGATCGCCGCGCTCGGCGGCCGGTTGGTGGTTCCCGAGGACGATGAGTGGCCCACCGAGGCGTTCACTTGCTTTGACACACCCATGGCGCGGGCTGATGAGCGCTGGCGTGCCCCGGTGGCGCTCTGGGTACGGGGAGCCGGCCGCCTTGATGAGCTCGCCGAGCGGGCGGTGGCGGTGGTGGGGGCCCGGGCCGCGACCGGGTACGGGGAGCACGTCGCCGCCGCGTTCGGCTACGGGCTTGCCGAGGGTGGTGTCGTGGTGGTGTCCGGTGCCGCGTTCGGCATTGACGGCGCGGCGCATCGGGGCGCGCTAGCGGCCGAGGGCCGCACCGTTGCGGTGCAGGCATGTGGGCTGGATCGGGCCTACCCTGCAGGTCACCAGCGGCTGCTGGACCGGGTCGCCGAGCGTGCTGCCGTGGTCAGTGAGTATCCGCCGGGCGTTCGGCCCGCGCGATACCGCTTCCTGGTCCGAAACCGCCTGATCGCTGCTTTAGCGGCTGGCACCGTCGTCGTGGAGGCGGGGGTGCGCAGCGGTGCTCGGCGTACTGCCACCGCTGCAGCTGTGCTGGGCCGGGTCGTGATGGCGGTGCCGGGACCGATCACCTCGGCGCTGTCGGTGGGTTGCCACCTGTTGGTGCGCGACGAGCAGGCGGTGTTGGTCACCCGGGTAGCGGAGGTCATCGAGGCCGTGGGGCGGATCGGGACCGACCTCGCGCCACCGTTGAACACCCCCCACCGACGCACCGACGGACTGAGCCCGGAGCTGCTTGCGGTGTACGACGCGCTTCCGGCCCGAGCGTGCCGGCACCCCGAGCAGCTCGTGCGCGACTCCGGGGTGCCGCTCCATCGGGTGCGGTCCGCGCTGCCGTTGCTGGAACTGAAGGGGCTGGTGGGGTGTGGGGTGACCGGCTGGTACCGGGTGTCGTGAGGATCCCAGGCGTGGCGGTGCTTGACCTGGCGCCGTCGGGCGCGCAGCGTCCGGTGGGTGAGCGAGGACCCGCCGGCACCCGACTCGCTACCGGATCACCTGGCGGCTTATCGGGAGCGTTTCGCAGCCCATCTGCGGTCCGTGCGCGGGTTGTCACCGCACACCGTGCGGGCCTACCGCGGCGACGTCACCACCCTGCTGCACTACCTGGCGAGTTCGGGTTGCGACGATCTCGCGGCGCTGGACCTCACGCTGCTGCGCGGCTGGCTGGGGGCGCAGCACCGCAGCGGTCACCAGCGCAACACGCTGGCGCGGCGGGCGGCGGCGGCCCGCGCCTTCACCGCGTGGGCTACCCGGGCCGGCCTGCTGGGCAGCGACCCGGGACTGCGGCTGGTCGCGCCGCGGCCGCACCGAGTCCTGCCCGCGGTGCTGCATCCGGAACAGGCGGCCGCGGCACTTCACGCGGCGCAACGGGGTGCCGCCGAGGCGGATCCGGTTGCCCTGCGCGATCACGCAGTCGTGGAGCTGTTGTACGCGACCGGGATACGTGTCGCCGAGCTCTGCGGACTTGATCTCGATGACCTCGACGGGCAGCGGCGCCTGGTCCGGGTGCTTGGCAAGGGCTCAAAGGAACGCGCAGTGCCGTATGGGCTGCCCGCCGAACGCGCCCTGCTCCGCTGGATCGAACAGGGGCGCCCGGCCCTCGTGCAGTCCCATTCAGCCGCGGCGCTGTTTCTCGGAGCGCGTGGTGGACGGGTCGATCAGCGGATTATTCGAGCCGTCGTGCACGACGTGGTCGGCACGGTGGCGGGCGCCCCGGACATGGGCCCGCACGGGCTGCGCCACAGCGCCGCGACTCACCTGTTGGAGGGGGGCGCGGATCTTCGCACCGTTCAGGAGCTACTCGGTCACGCTACGCTCGCCACCACGCAGCTCTACACGCATGTCACTGTCGAGAGGCTGAAGGCGATCCATGACCGGAGCCACCCCCGTTCCTGAGTATTCTGGGGGTCGCGACCGCATTCTGACCGCCGTCCCCCCTGCCGGTCCTGGGTCCCGTAGCGGGGATGCCGGCGCCAGGGCCAAGGAGGTGGAAGCTGGCATCCTCGCGTTGTGGCAGGCATACGGGAAGGATCGGGACGCCACGCTGCGTGACCGGCTCGTTCTGCACTACGCGCCGCTGGTGAAGTACGTGGCCGGTCGGGTGGGGATCGGGCTGCCCGCCCACGTCGACATCGCCGACCTCGTGCAGTCGGGCGTGTTCGGCTTGTGGGACGCCATCGACCGGTACGAGCCCGAGCGCGGTTTGAAGTTCGAGACCTACGCGATGCAGCGGATCCGGGGGGCGATCCTGGACGAACTGCGTGCTCAGGACTGGGTGCCCCGTTCGGTGCGCAGCCGGGCCCGGGACGTCGAGCGTGCGCTGGAACGTCTGGAAAGCCGGTTGCAGCGTTCCGCCAGCGATGCCGAGGTGGCTGCGGAGCTTGGCATCACCGTTGCCGAATTGCGGGAGTTCTACGCCCAGCTGCAGCTGACCAGCGTGATTGCGCTGGACGAGCTCATTGCCGTCGGCTGCGGCGGCACCTCGCTCGCGGAGACGTTGCCCGATGACAAGGTGGACGAACCGGGCGCGGTCCTCGATTCGGCCGAGAGCCGGCGCCTGCTCGCCGAGGCGATCTCCCAGCTCACCGACCGTGACCGGGTGGTGGTCTCCCTGTACTACTTCGAGAATCTCACCCTGGCCGAGATCGGCCGGGTGCTTGGGGTCACCGAGTCCCGGGTATGCCAGCTGCACACCAGAGCGGTGCTCCGGCTACGGAGCAAGATGCTCGACGCCTCCGCCGGCTGAGAATCTGCGGGCGTCACCGGCGGTCGAGCGGCCGTCGAGCGGCAGCAGGCGCACCCGTGCGAGCACGACCAGGCGCAGCGGATCCAGATAGTCCACACCCCGTCGGACGCCCCAGTGCAGGCACGCCGTAGCGGTGCAGCCCAGGTGGCCGGGCGCGACGGTGCCGATCTGCTGACCCCTGGCTACGCGGTCTCCGGCGGTGACGGTAGGCGACACCGGTTCATACGTCGTACGTAGCCCGCCTGGGTGGTCCACCGACACCACACCGCGGCCGGCCACTGCTCCTGCGAACACCACCGTGCCAGCGCCCGCGGCGAGCACGGGAGCGCCGGATACGGCGGCCAGGTCGACACCGCGATGCCCCGGTCCAAAACGGAACGCGGGTGCGTGAAAGGCTCGAACCACGGCCGGGGGGCCAGACACCGGCCAGCCGAACATCCCGGTGCGCAACCGGGGCTGATCATCGGCCGCATCCGGCCCAGGCTGCACCGCCACGCTAGTCAGGGCCACCATCGCAGTCCCCGTCCCGCCGGACAGCACCGTGATGAGCATGGCGCAGATCAGAACTCGAGACACGCTGGACAGCGTCCCGGCGCCGGCCTCAGCCGCCCAGCGACCACGCCTACCGCTGTGGATGGGTGGGACGGTGTGGACAACCGCGGACGGCAGCCCCACCTCGGCTGGGGTCGCGGGTGGGGCACGCCGTACACTCCAGGAGCGGCCCGTATGCGGGTCGACTTCGCGCGCCAGCGCTCACCTCTACCGGGGCCCTAGCCTTGTGGGGGCTTCGGCGTCCGGCGGTCCTCGTCGCGATCGGTGATCGCACGGGGTCCGGCCGTCGGCCTGGCGCCAGGGCGGCGGTCTGACCCGGCCCGCCGCGACAACCGCATGAGCGTGCCGGCGGAGCCCGACACGCCCGACACATAGAGGTGTGCACCGGCCATGGCCGTCGTCACCATGAAGCAGTTGCTCGACTCCGGCGTGCACTTCGGGCACCAGACCCGCCGCTGGAACCCGAAGATGAAGCGTTACATCTTCACTGAGCGCAACGGCATTTACATCATCGACCTGCAGCAGACGTTGACCTACATCGACCGGGCCTACGAGTTCATCAAGCAGACCGTGGCCCATGGCGGTTCGATCCTGTTCATCGGCACGAAGAAGCAGGCCCAGGAAGCGATCTCGCACCACGCGCAGCGGGTGGGCATGCCCTTCGTGAACCACCGCTGGCTGGGCGGCATGCTCACGAACTTCTCCACCGTGCACAAGCGCCTGCAGCGCCTCAAGGAACTTGAGTCCATGGAGCAGACCGGCGGATTCACCGGCCTGACCAAAAAAGAGATCCTGATGCGTACCAGGGAGAAGGACAAGCTGGAGAAGACCCTGGGCGGCATCCGGGACATGCAGCGCGTTCCCAGCGCAGTGTGGGTGGTGGACACCAAAAAGGAGCAGATCGCCGTCGGTGAGGCCCGCAAGCTGGGCATTCCGATCGTGGCCATCCTGGACACCAACTGCGACCCCGACGAGGTCGACTACCCCATCCCGGGCAACGACGACGCGATCCGTTCCGCGGCGCTGCTCACCCGGGTGGTGGCCGACGCCACCGCCGACGGGTTGATGTCGCGGGCCGGACGTTCCGGTGGAGTCGACGGCTCGGACAAGCCCGAGGTTGTGGTCGGTGCCGACCAGCCACTGGCCGAATGGGAGCAGGAGCTGATGGTCTCCGGCAGCCCGGCGGAGCAGGAGGCCGCGCCGCAGCAGGCCGAACCGACGACTGCGAACGGCGTGCTGCACGCCTGAGCAGCCTGCACCCCACGATCCGACACACGAACGACAGGACGGAAAGCCACAATGGCGAATTACTCCGCCGCCGATGTCAAGCGACTCCGGGACCTGACTGGTTCTGGGATGATGGACTGCAAGAAGGCTCTGGAAGAGTCCGGTGGTGACTTTGAGCAGGCGGTCGAGTTCCTGCGTATCAAGGGCGCCAAGGACGTCGGCAAGCGGGCCGAGCGCACCACCGCTAACGGGCTGGTGGCCGCCGGGGGTGGCGTGATGATCGAGCTCAACTGCGAGACCGACTTCGTGGCCAAGGGTGCCGACTTTCAGGAGCTTGCCGACAAGATCGTCGCTGGGGCGATCCAGACCCGGCCGGCCGACGCCGAAGCGCTCGCCCAGGCCGAGCTGAACGGCGGCACGGTGGCTGACGCGGTGCAGGCCGTCTCGGCCAAGATCGGTGAGAAGCTGCAGCTGCGGCGGGTAGTGTCCTTCGACGGTGAGGTGGCCACCTACCTGCACCGCCGTGCCTCGGACCTGCCGCCTGCGGTGGGCGTGCTGGTCGAGTACGACGGTGGCTCTCCCGAGACGGCGCGTGCGGTGGCGATGCAGGTGGCCGCGATGAAACCACGCTACGTCACCCGGCAGGACGTGCCCGAGGATGTGCTGGCCAGCGAGCGACGCATTGCCGAGGAGACCGCCCGCCAGGAGGGCAAGCCCGAGCAGGCCCTGCCGAGGATCATCGACGGCCGTCTCAGCGGCTTCTTCAAGGACACTGTGCTGCTGGAGCAGTCCTCCGTGCAGGATTCCAAGAAGACCGTCAAGGCCATCCTGGACGACGCTGGGGTGACCGTCCGACGGTTTGCCCGCTTCGAGGTCGGCCAGGCCTGAGCCGGGATGAACGCCGACCGGCTGGTGGGTCCCGGGTACCGCAGGGTGCTGCTCAAGCTCGGCGGTGAGATGTTCGGCGGCGGTGGCGTCGGGGTGGACCCCGACGTCGTGAAGGCCGTCGGACGGCAGATTGCCGATGTGGTGGCCACCGGGGTGCAGATGGCCGTGGTGGTGGGCGGGGGGAACTTCTTCCGTGGCGAGGAACTGCAGCTAGGCGGCATGGAACGGTCCCGGGCCGACTACATGGGCATGCTCGGCACGGTGATGAACTGCCTAGCCCTACAGGACTACCTGGAACGTGAGCACAAACTCGACACCCGGGTGCAGACCGCGATCACCATGGGTCAGGTTGCCGAGCCCTATATCCCGCGGAAGGCCATTCGGCACCTCGAGAAGGGCCGTGTGGTGATCTTCGGCGCGGGTGTCGGGATGCCCTACTTCTCCACCGACACCACCGGCGCCCAACGGGCGCTGGAGATCGGTTGTGAGGTCCTGCTGATGGGCAAGGCCGTCAACGGGGTGTACACCGCCGACCCCAAGACCGATCACACGGCCACGATGTTCCGCCACATCACGCATCGTGAGGTGCTTGAGCGGGGGCTCAAGGTAGCCGACGCCACCGCGTTCAGCCTGTGCATGGACAACAAGCTGCCCATCATCGTGTTTAATCTGCTCACCGAAGGCAACATCGCGCGTGCGGTGCGGGGTGAGCCGATAGGAACGTTGGTCAGCTCCCCGGCCTGAGCCCGGGTCGGGTGCTGGTCCCAAGGAAGATGGACGCAGGGGAGATACTGGGGCCACGCCGCCCAGGCGCCAGACGGGTTCCGGACAAGGAGCAGCCGTGATCGACGACACCCTCCTCGACGCTGAGGAGAAGATGGACAAGGCCGTGTCGGTCGCCAAGGAAGATCTCGCCACGGTGCGTACTGGTCGCGCCAGTCCGGCGATGTTCTCCAAGATCGTCGTGGATTACTACGGCGCCGCCACTCCACTGATCCAGCTGGCCAGCGTGACGGTCCCGGAAGCCAGAATGGCTGTGATCAAGCCCTACGACCCCAGCCTGCTGCGGCCCATGGCCAAGGCGATCCGGGATTCCGACCTCGGCGTCAACCCCACCGACGAAGGCACGATCATCCGCGTGGTTATTCCGCAGCTGTCCCAGGAACGCCGCCGGGATCTGGTCAAGGTGGCGCACACCAAGGGGGAGGACGCCAAGGTGTCCATCCGCAACATCCGTCGCAAGGCCAAAGAGGAGCTGCACCGCATCGTCAAGGATGGTGAGGCAGGCGAGGATGACGTGACCCGAGCCGAGAAAGAGCTCGAGGCCACCACCCACCGGTACGTGGGACAGGTGGATGAACTCGTCAAACACAAGGAATCCGAGCTGCTCGAGGTCTGAGTGTCCGGCACCGGATTGCCTGAGCATCCGCCGGCTGCGGTGCATCCGGCAGGCAGCTCCAGGGCCACCCGGGCGGGTCGGAACCTGTGGGCCGCGATCACCGTCGGGTTACTGATGGCCGCCGTGATCCTGGCTGCGCTGCTCACCGTACGCCAGGCGTTCATCGGGATTGTGGCCGTCACGGTCGCGGTGTCCAGCTGGGAGCTCGCCGCGGCGTTGCGCCGCGCCGGTACCCGGGTCGCGCTGCCGCCGGTACTGCTCGGCGGGCAGGCAATGGTGTGGTTGTCCTGGCCTTTCGGTCGCGACGGGCTACTTGTCGCGTTTGTGATCACTGCACTGGTCTGCCTGGTGTGGCGCTTCGCCGGGGGTGCGCAAGGCTACGTCCGGGATGTCAGTGCGTCGGTGCTCACTGCGGCCTACG
>DATHTJ010000363.1:0-4158 GCA_035463315.1 Pseudonocardiaceae bacterium | reverse complement strand
GGGGTTGGCGGAGCTGTCCCCGGGCACCGCAATGCCGTACTCCACCTCAGTCCCCATGATCCGGCGCATACTCGGAGGGTACGTGCGCCGGGGCGCAGGTGGCTCGGTGGTCCGGGTGCGAATTCGGCGGCCGCCGGTCCTCGGCGCCGTCCAGTGGGCTGCGTCACATCCAAGAACCATGGACCATTAGGGCGGCACCCGGGCGGGCCTCTCGGCTACTACGAAGATCAACCGCAAGGATTTCGGCATCGACACCAAGCTGCCGCTGGACGGTGGTGGCGTGGTGATCGGTGACACCGTGCAGATCTCGCTGGATATCCAGGTCGTGTTGGTGAGCTGACCGGCTAACCAATGTAGCCTCGGGCTGAATGTCAGTGAGGATAAGAGAAACTCAGGCGCTGTGCCTTGTGCAACGATCTTTCAAGATCACTTTTTGGTTCTTGCACGTGGCATAGCGCGACGATTCAAACACGATTCGTGAGATCGATATATTCCGGTAACAAACCACGCCACAAGGCGATCTAACTGATGTAACCGGTTGGGAGGGAGACCGACGTGCAGCAACGCACGGCCGAGCTGATCGCGGAGGCAAAGAGGCGTCTGGCCAAGGAGCACCGCGAGGCTGATGCACTCGGCCAAATGCTGCGTTGGCTCACAGGCGAAACGAACCAGCGGGTCGCCGACCTGCACAGGGAGCACAATTCGCAAGAGGTTGACCTGAGCAGAGCCCTGGCGGCGGAGTCTTCGCATCGCCCTGGCCCGTCGTGTCACCTCATAACTCGGTTCAACTCGCAACCTCCTAGCAACCGAGCGTCGCTAGAGACTTCCGCCGTCCGTGAATTGTCGACCGGTATCCCGACAGTGGCCGAACTGGTGTCGTCGAAGCGGCTGCGAGAGATCACGCTGCAGTTCGACGTGGAGGCCATGGGCGGGGGTGCCAGCGATGAGGGATGACCCGAGGTGTATGGGTATCGATCTTCCGGAGTTGGAGACAGAGCATGACCCCAGTGGTGGTGCTCTCTGCGGGATCCTCCTCGCATGGGGAGTCGTGATGGTCATGATCGCGGTGCTTGTGCTGTGTCGGTGACCTGATAGCGGCATGGACGCTGACGGCGGCATCCGGGCAGGCTTCGCCGCCACGGCGAAGATCAACCGCAAAGGATTCGGCCTCGACATCGAGCTGACGCTGGACGGTGGTGGCGTGATGATCGGTGACACCGCGCAGATCTCACTGGACATCCAGGCCGTGCTCCAGAACGAGTGAACTACACCTGCGGTGCAATGCCCACGGTGGCGCCCCGCGTTCTGGATGCAGAACGCAGTAAACTCCACTACAGGTACTGGCCGGTGTTTGTCGCTGTGTCGATGGCTCGACCGGAGTCGGCGTTCTTGCCGGTGACCAGGGTGCGGATGTAGACGATCCGCTCCCCCTTCTTACCGGAAATCCGCGCCCAGTCGTCCGGGTTTGTGGTGTTGGGCAGGTCCTCGTTCTCGGCGAACTCGTCGACAATCGAGTCGAGCAGGTGGGTCATCCGTAACCCCGGTTGACCGGTCTCCAGCACCGACTTGATCGCCTTTTTCTTCGCCCGGTCCACGATGTTCTGGATCATCGCACCAGAGTTGAAGTCCCGGAAATAGAGGACCTCCTTGTCACCGTTGGCGTAAGTGACCTCCAGGAAACGGTTCTCCTCGCTCTCGGCGTACATGCGTTCGACGGTGCCCTGGATCATCGCCTGAATGCAGGCATGGCGGTCGTGTCCGAACTCGGCGAGGTCGTCGGTGTGCAGCGGCAGCGTGGTCCTGAGGTACTTGGAGAAGACGTCCTTGGCCGCCTCGGCATCCGGACGCTCAATCTTGATCTTGACGTCAAGGCGCCCGGGCCGCAGGATCGCCGGATCGATCATGTCCTCGCGGTTGGATGCGCCGATGACGATGACGTTTTCCAACCCCTCCACGCCATCGATCTCGCTGAGCAACTGCGGCACGATCGTTGTCTCGACGTCGGAGGAAACGCCCGATCCGCGGGTACGGAAGATCGAGTCCATCTCATCGAAGAACACGATGACCGGGGTGCCCTCGGAGGCCTTCTCCCGGGCCCGTTGGAAGATCAGCCGGATGTGCCGCTCGGTCTCCCCGACGAACTTGTTGAGCAGCTCAGGACCCTTGATGTTGAGAAAGTAACTCTTCGCGTCGGTGTCCCCGCGGACTTGGGCCACCTTCTTGGCCAGCGAGTTGGCCACTGCCTTGGCGATCAGCGTCTTGCCGCATCCGGGAGGGCCGTACAGCAGCACGCCCTTGGGCGGGCGCAGCTCGTATTCGCGGAACAGATCCGCGTGCAGGAACGGCAGCTCGACGGCGTCGCGGATTTGCTCGATTTGGTTGGCCAGGCCACCGATGTCCTCATACCCGACGTCGGGCACCTCCTCCAGCACGAGATCCTCGACCTCGGCCTTGGGCACCCGCTCGTAGGCGTACGCAGCCTTGGTGTCCACCAGCAGGGAGTCACCCGGCTTGAGCGGCACGGCATCGGGGTTTGCCGGGCCCGGGATCAGCGGGTCAGCCAGCCACACCACGCGTTCTTCGTCGGCGTGCCCGATGACCAGTGCCCGCTGGTCACCGTCGAGCACTTCGCGCAGCGCACAGACCTCACCGGTGGACTCGAACGTGCCGGCCTCCACGACGGTCAGGGCCTCGTTGAGCCGCACGCTTTGTCCTCGGCGCAGCAGGGGGATCTCGACCGCAGGCGACACCGCCACCCGCATCCGGCGGCCGGAGGTGAACACGTCCACGGTGCCGTCGTCGAAGTCGCCACAGAACACGCCATAGCCGCTGGGCGGCTGAGCCAGCCGGTCGACCTCTTCACGCAGCGCCAGGAGCTGGCCGCGGGCCTCCCGCAGCGTCTCGACCAGCTTGGCGTTCCGCTCGGTGAGCTGGGCAATCGACACGGATGCCTCCGTGAGGCGCTCCTCGAGCAACCGGACGTGCCGGGGGGACTCGGTCAGCCGGCGACGCAGCAGCGTCACCTCGTCCTCGAGGACCCTGATCTGGGCCGCCAGAGTGGGATCGAAGCGGTTCCGACCCTCGGCGTTCCGGTCGCTGGGATGATCGTGCTGCACGAGGCACCTCCTCCCGCATGGTTCTCAGACCGTTAACGGTACGGGACTCAGCGCCGGACTGTGAGGTAACAGTCATGCGACGGCCGCCAGATCGGGGGGTGAACAACGTCACGTCCTTTGGCGGTTCCGGTCCCCGGCGCCGTCTACAGGCGCCGGTTTGACCGGCTGGGCCTGCGCTGCGGGGTAGGCGGCACGACGCCCTCGGCCAGCCGCCGGGCAGTGAGCAGAAATGCGGTGTGGGCGACCATCCGGTGCTCAGGGCGGACCGCCAGCCCGACCACGTGCCAGGGCCGCAGCAGGGTCTCCCAGGCCTGCGGTTCGGTGTAGCAGCCGGCCTCGCGCAGTGTCTCGGTGGTTCGGGAGAGCTGGGTGGTGGCGGCCACGTAGACGGTGAGCACGCCGCCGGGAATCAGTGCGGCCGAGACCGTGGGCAGCAGCTCCCATGGACGGGCCAGGTCCAGCACTGTGCGGTCCACCAGCTGATCGGCGGGGTGGGTGGTCAGGTCGGCCACTCGCAGTTGCCAGTTCGGCGGCGGCGCCCCGAAGAACCGCTCGACGTTGCGCGCGGCATGCTCGGCGTGATCCGGGCGCGCCTCGTAGGAGGTCACGGTGCCGTGCTCCCCCACCGCCCGCAGCAGCGAGCAGGTCAACGCCCCCGAGCCGGCGCCGGCCTCGAGCACCCGCGCACCGGGGAAGATGTCGCCCCACATCAGGATTTGCGCGGCGTCCTTGGGATAGACCACCTGCGCCCCGCGCGGCATGGACACCACGTAGTCGGGCAGCAACGGGCGCAGCGCGAGGTACTGGGTCCCCGCGGCGGAGGTGACGACGCTGCCCTCGGGCAGCCCGATCAGATCGTCGTGGGCCAGCGCACCGCGATGCGTGTGGAACTGCGCGCCGGGCTCCAGCTCTACCGTGTGCCGGCGTCCCTTGGGGTCGGTGAGCTGCACCCGATCGCCGGGTTGGAAGGGTCCGCTGGGTCGGGTCACGGACGGTCATGGTGGCAGACCCAGAGCTGTCGGGGGGCTCGCCTACCCTGCCA
>DATHTJ010000362.1:0-5895 GCA_035463315.1 Pseudonocardiaceae bacterium | reverse complement strand
GGTGGCGTGCCAGTCTTGGCGCCGTCGGGCAGTCACACCGTGAGAAGCCCGTTGAGGCTTGACAGGCGGTCTCCCGGGCGCTTTTGGCCACTGGAGGCGGGGAAGTCTGGTGTGGTCGCCGACGATCACCGACATGGAGGGGCAGCACATGGGGTGGGCAGTGGTGGGGGAGCAGGCGTGGGGGCTGATCGACCAGGGGCTAGCCTCACACTCCCGCTGGTGTCAGGATTGCACCTGGCGGCGTCTGTAGCCGTCCCGATCGTGAACATTCCGTCACAAGGTCGCGAGGTGCTCGTCGTTGGCGCCTACTTTGCCGATCTGATCTTTCGGGATTTATCCTGGCCTGTCCTGTCTGGCACCGAGGTCTTTGCTGGGGGATTCAGCCTGCTGCCCGGCGGGGCTTTCACGCTGGCGATGGCCCTGCGCCGCCTGGGGCACGACGTGGTGTGGGCCACCGACTTCGGCAATGATCTGTTCAGCCAGCATGTCCTGGCTGTCGCCCGCACAGAAGGTCTCGACGAGACCGGCTTTCGCCATCACCCAATCCCACTGCGCAGCATCACGGTGGCGCTGTCGCTTCCCGGTGACCGGGCCATGATCAGCTATCAGGACCCGGTCAGCCCGCAGTCGCTCACCGCGCTGCTGCACGAGCACCGCCCTCGGGTACTGATACTGCCTAAGCTTCAGTACGGTGCAGCCGTGCAGGCTGCCCTGCGGGTCGCCCACCAGCTCGGGACCCAGGTGTTTATGGACTGCCAGGACGTCCCCGCCACCCTCGACACCCCCACGGTGCGCGAGGTCCTCGCCCAGGTCGACGTCTTCGTCCCTAATGCCGACGAAGCATTGCGGCTGACCGGCACCACCACTGTCGATGACGCTCTGGAGGTGCTTGCCGGCCTCGTGGACACCGTGGTAGTCAAACGCGGCGGCGGCGGAGCTGCCGCAGTCCAGGGCAGGTATCGGTATGATATCGCTGCGGTCCCGGTCGAGGTCCTGGATACCACCAGCGCCGGTGACTGCTTCAATGCCGGCTTCGTGCACGCCCACCTCACCGGGCAACAGTTTCCCTCCTGCCTCGACGCCGCCGTCGCCTGTGGTGCCGCGGCAACCACCGGCCCAGGCTCCAGCACCGCACCCGACCTGGCGGGGCTGCGGCACTGGCTCTCCCGCGTTCCCCACCATGACCGCCACCGGCCGGAATTCCGGTAACGCGGCTGAGGGTGCCGACCATGTCGCCCAACGTGGGAACTGCGCTTTACCCCGTTACTTGTTCATGTAACGTTCCGCTGGTATTAATCTCGCGATGCGCCTCGGCCCACCGGCCGGGGCGCATCTCCCCGTGGCACTCGGCAAGGACCGTGACGGAACCTGGCGCGCCCGGGCACACGGCAGCCCCGCGTCGCCGGAGGAGAGCTGCATGAAGATCCTGGTCGCCGATCTGGACGGCACGCTGCTGGGCACCGATGCGGCCGACCGGCACCGACTGCATGCCGCTCTGGCCCGCCATCCCGAGGTGACGGTGGTCTTCGCGACTGGCCGTGGGCTGCCCTCGGTACGCGAGGCGCTACGAGACCCGCTGCTGCCGCGGCCGCGTTGGATCATCGCTGACGTCGGGGCGAGTGTGATCGACGGTGTGGATCTGGCCCCGATCGAGGCGCTGCAGGCGCAGTTGCGGGCCGGCTGGCCCGGTGCGGAGTGGGTGCGTGCCGCGTTATGCCGCTTCCCTGCGCTGATCTATCAAGAGGGCGTGGCACAGGATGGCCGTTGCTCGTTTTACCTGCGCCCCGAGCAGTTGACGCAGGAGATCATCGACGCTGTGCAGGCGCTGGGGTGCACGTGGCTGTACTCGGCGGACCGTTACTTCGATGTGCTGCCACCGGGTGTGTGCAAGGGCAGCGCCCTGGTAGCCCTCGCTCGAGAGCATAACTGGCCCATGGCCTCGGTCCTGGTCGTCGGCGACTCCCTTAACGACCTGTCGCTGTTTCGGCTCGGCGCGCACGGCGTGATCGTCGGCAATGCCGAGCCCGCCCTGCTCGCAGCGGTAGCCGCGGACGACACCGTGCACCGATCCGATCAGGCGGGCGCTGGCGGTGTCTTGTCGGCCCTTCAAGACCTGGGCTGGGTGGAACGCGACTACCCGCTCGTGGTCGGCTACCACCGCCCGCCGGTGAGCTGGACCCCCGGTGGATGGCAGCCGCCGTCAAGCCCCAACGGCGTCCTGCCCACCCTGCGCAGCCTGTTCACCGGGAACCTGCAGGCCATCTGGGTAGCCGCCGCGGTTCTTGGGCAGGACGCACGCCCGGCCCGCCTCGAGGAGCACAACACCGGGCTGCCGCTGTCTTTCCTGCCGCTGAGCCCCACCGAATGGGCCGGATACTTCCACCGGGCCTGCAAGGAGGCGCTGTGGCCGGTGCTGATGTCCCAGCCCCAGCGGCTGCGCTTCGAGTCTGCCGCCTGGGCGCACTACCGCGCGGTGAATGCACGCTTCGCCGACCACATCAGCACCCGGGCCGCACCGGGCGCAACAGTTTGGCTGCACGACTACAACTTGTGGCTCGTACCCAGCCTGCTCCGCTTGACCCGCCCCGACCTGCGGCTGGGCCTGTTCCACCACACGCCCTTTCCCCCGCCGGACATCTTCGCTGCGCTCCCCGCCGCCCCGGAGATCCGGGCCTCTCTAGGCTGTCTGGACTGGGCTGGATTCCACACTGAGACATTCGCCGAGTACTTCCGGCAGGCCCTCGTCGGCATCCTCCGGCCGCCACGTCTGGGCGTGCACCCGCTGGGCATCGACCGCGACGCCATCGAGGCACTGGCCCGCACCCGCAAGCTCCACCGCCGACCGAGCAGTGGACCGCTGGTGCTCTCCGTCGAACGACTGGACTACGTCAAGGCCCCGGTGCAGAAGGTCGAGGCCATCGCGGCGCTGCTCGCCCGCTGCCCGGAACTGCGCGGACACCTGCAGTTCCGGCTGGTGTGCCCGCCCCCCGAATCCGGCATCACCGCCTACGACGCGACACGGCAGACACTCGAACGCCGCATCACCGAGGTCAACCACGCCTGGAGCACCAGCAGCTGGCAGCCCATCGACTACCTGCCTCGCAGCCTGCCCTTCACCGAGGTGATCGACCACTACCTCGCCGCCGACGTGTTCTGGGTGACCTCCTTGCAGGACGGCATGAACCTGACCGCGAAGGAGTTCATCGCCACCCACGCAGCCGCCGGCCTGTCCGGCGTGCTGGTGCTCTCCCACTACACCGGCGCCGCCGACCAACTCGGCACCGCAGCACTGCTCACCGACCCCCACTCACCCGCAAACCTCATCGACACCCTGCAGCAAGCCCTGACACTTGCCCCCGCAGAACGCCGCACACGCCTAGATCACCTCGCCGACCTTCTCGGACACCACCACCCCACGGACTGGGCCTCCCAGATCATCACCGCCATCCAAAGCCACGACCAGGACAGAACACCATCCTGGCCACCACCAACAGCGATGAGGGCGTGTGGCCGTGGTGTCCACAAGGTGGACGCGGCGGGTGGTGTGCTCCACCACGACCAGCACGGAAAGCCGGTGACCCAGCAGGGTGTCGACGCAGAACAAGGGCGGTGGCGAGGATGCCGTGGGCTGGGGCGGTGAGGGACTGTCGCCAGGGGGGCCGCTGCCGTCGCGTGATGCCGCAGGTCACCGCTGTGGATGAGCTATTCGGCACCGCGACCTGGTGACGTCGTGGTAGCGCCTACGGGGTTAGCCCACCGCGAAGTAGACGGCGAAAGCGGCGGCCACGACCCACATCAGCGGGTGCATCCCCCGCGCCCGGCTAGTCACTGCGTGCAGCAGCACCCAGCTGATGAAGCCCGCGCCGATCCCGTTGGTGATGGAGTAGGTGAACGGCATCACCACGATGGTGAGGAAGGCAGGCAACCCGACGGTGAAGTCGGTGAAGTCGATCTCGCGGACCTGGGCCACCATCAGCGCCCCCACCACGACCAGCGCGGGCGCTGCCGCCTCAATGGGAATCACCGTGTACAGCGGGGTGAAGAACATCGCAGCGAGGAACAGCAGCCCGGTGACCACGCTGGCCAGGCCGGTGCGCGCGCCGTCCGCGATCCCCGCCGCGGACTCGATGTAGACGGTGTTGGACGAGGAGGAGGCGGCGCCGCCGGCCACCGCGCCCAGGGCGTCCACCGCCAGCGCCTTGCCTGCGCCGGGCAACGTGCCGTCGGCCCGGATGAAGCCGGCTTGCTTGCCGAGCCCGGTCAGGGTGCCGACGGAGTCGAAGAAGTCGGTGAGTACCAGGGTGAACACCAGCACCACCACCGTGAGGATCGGGACCTGCCACAGCGCGCCAAAGGAGACCTGGCCGATCAGCGAGAGGTCCGGGATCCCGAAGACCTGGTCGGGCACGGCTGGGGAGCCCAGGCTCCAGCCGCGAGGATTGGTGCCCGCGGAAGGGCCAACCGCAACGACAGCCTCGATGACGATCGCCAGCACCGCGGTAGCCAGGACGCCAAGCAGGATGGCGCCGCGAACCCGTCGCGCGACCAGCGCCACGGTGATGAGCAGCCCCACCGTGAAGACCCCGGTTGGCCACGTCGCCAGCGAGCCGTCCAACCCCAGCCCGACCGGAACGGTGCTGCTCACCGCGTCTGGCAGCCTGCGCACGAATCCGGCGTCGACGAACCCGATGAGACAGATGAACAGCCCGATGCCCACCGCGATCGACGCCTTGAGCTGCGCAGGCACCGCGTTGAACACGGCCTGGCGTACCCCGGTGGCGACCAGCGCCAGCACCACCAGTCCGTTGATCACCACCAGCCCCATCGCCTGTGGCCAGCTCATCAGTGGCGCGATCGTCACCGCCACCAGCGTGTTGATGCCCAGGCCGGTAGCTATCGCGAAGGGGTAGTTGGTGACCAGGCCCATCACCAGCGTCAGCACGCCTGCGACCAACGCGGTCACCGCGGCCACCTCCGGCACGGGCAGCACCTCGCCGAGCACGTCTCGCTTGGCGCCAATGGCGTCAGCGGAGAAGCTGCCGATGATGAGCGGGTTAAGCACCACGATGTACGCCATGGTCACGAAGGTGATCAGCCCGCCCCGAATCTCGCGGGCCACAGTAGAACCACGTTCGGAAACCAAGAAGTACCGGTCCAGCACAGCACGCAGCGTAGCGACGCCCGGGAAGTCATCCAGGTTGGTCAGGAGGAACGAATAGGCATAGACCGCCTCGGCCGCCGCGAGTTCATTGAGGGTATGGGCCCGAATGCTCGATGTAGCGTCTGACCTGCGGTCCTTGTGTTCTGTGGCGGGGTTCTCGGTCGCGAACCGCAGCACCAGTTCGCGCACCATAGGTGCGGTGGGCGGGCGGCCCGGAGGCTTCGTGTTCTGATACGTCCACTTGCGAGCCGCCAGTTCCCGGTGCCAGCGCAGCAGCGTCTTGGGCTGCACGAAGAACACCGGCCAGCACACCCGGGGCAGTGCAGGTGTCGCCATGGTGGGTGAGTGGATGTGACTGTTTGGGTCAGTGGAGGTTTCGCTGTGGTGGGTGGGGTGTGAGCGTCAGAGGCACGTATCCGGTAGGTCGCAGGGTGATGCCGGTGGTCAGCGGGACGGGGCCGGGCGGGGCGTGCAGGTCGAAGGCGCGGGCGATGCTGGCGGTGGCCAGGGTCGCCTCGAGCATGGAGAAATACTGGCCAATGCAGGCTCTGGGGCCGCCACCGAAGGGCAGGTACGCGTAGCGGTGGCGGTGCTTTTCCTGTTCCGGGGTGAAGCGGTCGGGGTCAAAACGCTGCGGTTGTTCCCACACCCGTGGGTGGCGGTGGGTGACCCACGGGCTCACGAACACGTCGGCGCCTGGGGGGAGGTGGTAGCCGTCGATCACGTCTCCCTCG
>DATHTJ010000361.1:0-1520 GCA_035463315.1 Pseudonocardiaceae bacterium | reverse complement strand
CCGACGATCTCCCGCGCCGCCGGCCCGGCACCGCGGTGCGCTACCCACGCACCGGCGTCGGCAAGCCATTCCTCTGGTTCGAGGCGCTCGATCAGCTCGATGAGATCCCGGGCGGTCGCGGTGGCCGGATCCGGCCGGCTGAGCACGATGATGCCGAGTTCCTCGGCGAGCCGGACCGCGATGGGCATGCCGGCGGGAGTGAGCTCGGCGATGCCGCCCTGCGCCGTCTTGTCGCCCCACGCGGTGGGGACGTACTGCACGTCGCGCAACGTGACGACGCCGAGTGCGGCCAGCCGGTCCAGTTGATCGCAGACCCAGTCGCGCACGATGTCGAGGTGGAACTCGTTCAGCCCGGAGAACGACCGGACCACGCCCTCGACCATCAACTCGACGAGGTCATCGATGGGCACCGGCTTGCCGGCCGCCTGCCAGTCGATCAGCTCGGCGAGCAGCCGACCAACACCCTCGTCGATGATGTCCTGCACGTCGCTCATCCAGGGCGGGGAGAGCGACAGATCCCCGGACAGGCCCGCCTCGACGGCCGCGTCGACCAGCCGGTCGAGAGCCTGCACCGGGGACAGCTCGCGCCACCGCGCCACCGCCACCAGGCGGCCCCGGTGCCGACGCAGCACCCGGGCGTCGATCGCGAGCTCCACCAGCCAGCTGAGCACCGGCAGTTCCTCTGCCGAGTGCAGAGCGTGCTGGTAGTCGCCGACGCCGTCAGGCACATCGCCGGTGTCGAGGGCGTCCACCAGGTGCCGGGCGTCGGCCAGCCGCAGGTTGCCCTTCTTGGTCAACGGGCGTCCCGGCGCGGCACAGAACTCCCAGAGCGTGTGCAGCTGGACCAGCACTGGGGCCGCTGCGGCGGACTCCGCTCGCACCTGCGGCTCGGGCAGCGTGGCCGGGCCGACAGCGATGGTCGGCAACTCATCGATGCCGCCGGGTAACATGGCGTTGACCTGCTGCATCATCGCGGCCAGGGCGCCGTCGTTCAGGTCCATGCCCGGTTCCAGCAGGCCCGGGCCCAGGCCGCCCGCGCCGGCGAAGAGCCCCTTGGCGAGCCCGTAGTGTGCCGGGTCGGCCATCTTCGTGACGAAACGCGACGTGCTGCGCTCGCAGCAGCGCTGCAGCTGCGGCAGCGTGCCACTGCCGGGCGCGAGCAGTCCCCGGGCGGCCAGGAAGGTCATGAAAGCGCAGATCGAGCGGGGAAAGTCGGCACACTGCTCGGCCGGCATGGACAGCTTGCGGGGACACCAGCCCAGCAGGAACTCCTCCAGGTCGGTGACCGTCCACCGGCCCAGCTCACCGTCCTGGTAGCCCCACTTCCAGTCCATCGCCACGCCCGCGTCGCCGGCTTCCGCGTCGGAGACGTTCGAGGTGGCGAGCCATCCTGCGTAGTCGTCCAGCACCTCGTCGCGGCGGACCTGGAAGGCGTCCTCGTCCTCGACGGTGTAACTCATGCGCATGGGGCACTTCCTTACCAAGCTGCCGGTTCGAGGCTCATGCTGTGACGGAGATGA
>DATHTJ010000360.1:0-3244 GCA_035463315.1 Pseudonocardiaceae bacterium | reverse complement strand
GCGGTGGTGCCAGACCTGTAGAGATCGATCATCGCCTGAAGATCATCCGAGGAGAAGCGATCACGTAGCCACCGCGAACGGGTCACACACTCGACGGTAACCTCTCCACCCGCACCATCGCCTTGGCCACCATCCGACAAGATCACAGCTACCCTCCGAAGCTGTTCTAGCAGGTCAGAGCGGTTCGAATAACGTCTCATCACCCCGACGGGTCGCGGAAGCCCGCTGGTGCTGGTGGTTATCCCAGTTCAGCGTGCCGGTACCGACCAATGCAACAGCCACAACAACCAGGAAGCAGCACCCGGCATTGAGCACAGCATCAGTCCCAGCGTTCCTTGCCCGGAGACCGTGCTGGTAGCAGCCATGACTGGGTACGGTGAGTGACTGTGAGCACGACGCTGGACAGCGGGAGGTGGCTGGGTGGGCCGGCATCGCCAAGAGGAGCGCGACGCGGTGGACACCACTGTCGCGGGGATCGCCGACGCGCGATGGGGCGTCCGACCACAGCCGGCGACCGAGCGGTTCACCGAGTTCGGCTGGTTCTACGAGGAAGTCGCGCCGCGGCCCTGTTCCCAGTGCGGTGGCCCCTTGCACACGCTGCGTAAGCCGTATGAGAGCGGCGGTAAACAGTACCGGTACGTGGCGCTGGTGTGCCCGGCCTGCCCCGCGACATTCACCCTCGCCGACCTGGGGGTCAAGACCTACGAAGAGCTACCCAAGCCGTCATCGTCGTCACCCTGGCGATGGTTGGACTGCGACGTGGCACCAGGCGACGTCCGGGTGCGCACCATTCCGGCCGACCATGTCCCTGAGTTCCTCGCTGAGCTGCTAGGCCGGCCCGGAACGCGGGTGATCGCCAGCAACCTGGAGCCGCCGCCGGTCACTGTCGTGGAACAGCGACTGCTGCACTGGTGCAAGATCACCGACCCGGCTGCTCCCGTCCCAGTGCAACCGGCTGGCGTCGATGTGCGGGTGTTGTTACCGCTAGCAGAGGAATTCGCCGGGCTGTGCGCTCGCCTGCACGCTGCTGGAGTGCCGTTTCGGCAGGTGCGGTACTGGTGGGAAGCTGAGACGGTCAGCACCGTGGGTCCGCAGGGCGATCTGGTGCCGTTGCGGGTGACGGCTGAGTTACCGGCAATCACCACTTCCGTCCGGCACCCGACCGCCCCAGCCCTGGGATGGCCGGCGCTGGCGGCACGGGACGCCTTCGAGATGCTATGGGACGTTCACGCCGAGCCGCAGGACAGCGGCTGGGAACGCGTCGATGCCGCCCACCTGGTGCCCGACCAGTGGGTACGGTACCTGCCACATACCACCCTGAATCCGGCCCAGGCGCGCGCCGTCCCCGCGGTGCTGGGCAGCAGCCAACATGTGGTGGTGACCGCTCCGACCGGGGCGGGCAAGACCGTGATTGGCATGCTCGCCGCGCTCAAGGCAATCCTCGGTGAGCACCGCAAGGCCGCCTGGTTGGTGCCGCAACGCTCACTCACCGACGAGTTGGATCGGGACCTGGCGGCCTGGCGCAGCCTGGGCCTGCGGGTCGAACGATTGTCCGGCGAGTACGTCACCGACGTGAACAAGGTCCGCGAGGCTGACCTGTGGGTGGCTACCACGGAAAAGTTCGAAGCGATCTGCCGCGCGTCCTCGCTGCGCACTGCGCTGGCCGAGGTCGCTTGTCTGGTGGTCGACGAGATCCACCTGCTCGGTGACCCCACTCGGGGGCCGCTGCTGGAGGCGTTGCTGGCGCGGGTGCGCGGCGAGGACTCACCAGTGCGCATCCTCGCGCTGTCAGCGACGGTGGCCAACGCCGGCCACATTGCCGAGTGGCTCGGCGCGCAGCTGGTGCACATCACGTGGCGCCCCAGCAGGTTGACCTGGCAGCTGCCGATGATTGCGGCCAGTTCCGACCGGCTGGTCGACCAGACCAACCGGACCAAGGTGGCCACCGCGATCACCACCGCGATCACCCAGGATGGGGGTAGCGTGCTGGTGTTCTGCGGCAGCAAGCGCAATGTCCGCGCCACCGCCTTGGCCATCGCCACTGCGCGCGGCGCCGACACCCGTGGGGTCGATCCCGACGACCTGGCCCGGCTGAATCGCGTGTGCGCAGCGGTGGGGGTGGGATTGCACTACAAGGACTGGGAGCACAAGCGGGAATCCGAGCGGGCCTTCCGCGCCCGTGAACTCGACGTCCTCGTCGCCACGACCACCGTGGCCGCCGGGGTGAACCTGCCCGCCCGGGCTGTCGTGGTCCGTGACACCCAGATCGGTGTGAATGAGATCGACGTGGCGACCGTCCAGCAGATGTTCGGTCGTGCCGGCCGGATCGGGGCCGGCGAAACCGAAGGCTGGGCCTACCTGATCACCGACGAAACGGAACGTCCCGGCTGGCAAGCACAGCTCGTCGCGGGATACACCGTCACCTCCCGCATTGCCGACAGCCTCGCCGACCACATCCTGGCCGAAGCGGCCCAGGACCGGATCCACACCCTGGCCGACGCAGAGAACTGGTGGATCCGCACCCTGGCTTACCACCAAGGCACCGCAGACCTGGCCCCGGTGCACGCTGCGGTTGCGTTCCTGATCCAAGGCGGTTACCTCGCCACGGTCACCCGCCCCGATGAGGTCACTGTCCTGACCGTCACCGAGCTGGGCATGCTCACCACACGCCTGATGGTGCCGGTCGTGGTCGGAGCCGAATTGCGCGCCTTTCTCACCGACGAATCAGTACCGGCCGATCCCGAGCACGCCGAACAGCTCCTCGGACAGGCCATCGCCACGCTCGTGCCCCAGCTCGCCCAGGCCCCGGTCAGCGAAGTACTCAGTCCTCTGGTCGCGCGGCTGCTGCATATCCGCGGCCACCTTGACCAGCTCGACTCCACCCCCGCGCCACCGGGAGTGGCGCCGGCGAACTCCTGTGACCCGGGAGACCTGGCGCAAGTCGCCTTCGCACTCGTCGCGAACAGCCCCCGCGCGTTCACCCGGTCCACTCGCGCGATCGCTGGACTGCCCACTTCGGTCCTCTACCCCATCCTGGCT
Source organism: Pseudonocardiaceae bacterium (assembly GCA_035463315.1). Taxonomy (GTDB): domain Bacteria; phylum Actinomycetota; class Actinomycetes; order Mycobacteriales; family Pseudonocardiaceae. The sequence continues at coordinate 205 of DATHTJ010000360.1, read as the reverse complement.
GAAGCGCCCCGCTACTTCGCCTGGCTCGCCGCCCAAGGCCACCTCGGCGCGGTGCACCCCTGGATCGCGGTCGTGGCCAACGATCTTGGTCGCCGCATTCGCTGGCGACGGCTGGCACCCACCCGCGGATCGGGTCGACTGCTGTGGAGCTGCGAGCAGATGGCCACCCCCGCCCACGCCGATACCGTGGTCCCCGACCTGTTCA
>DATHTJ010000359.1:0-9579 GCA_035463315.1 Pseudonocardiaceae bacterium | reverse complement strand
GCGTCCTCTCGGGATTCCATCACGAACTTGCCGGTGACCCACGCCGCGACCGGTGCCTGCTCCAGGCCGACGGTGATGTTCTCCGGGTAGATGTTCGCGCCGAAGTAGGACACCGTGAACTGCGAGCGCCCGAACACGTGCACGAACGGCAGCTCGCGGATCCGCCGACCAGGACCGAGTTCGGCGGCGGGATCGAAGTCGTGGTCGGCCAGGAAGGCCAGCATCGCGTCGAACGAGGTGAGCCCCCCGGTATCGGCGATGTGATAGCGGATCAGCGGGATCCCGTTGTCCCCGGTGAACAGCAAGGTGCCGTCGTGGGTCTCGAACAGCCGGCTGCGGGGGTCGTACTGGGCAAGGGTGGGCAGCCGCGACTCGCCGAACAGCTCCCGCGCGATGGCCGGGTGGGCCGCCAGGTAACGCCGGATGCAGATCGACAGCGGCGTCTCGGTGGCCAACACCCCCGCATCGGCGGTGCCGTAGAGCGAGGCCGAGCCGAAGCACGGCTCGCCACCGCCCAGGCGCTCGCCCACCAGGGTGCGCCACTCCTCGCTGAACACCTCACCGGCCAGCACCAGCTTGACGCGATAGTCCGGCCACGGCACGCCGCGGGCCCGGCCAGTGTCGATGACGCCCTTGAGAAACGGGGGATACCCGAGCAGCACCACCTGCTCGAACTGCGGACCCAATGCGGTGACCACCCGCAGGATCTCCTCGACGTCACTGCCCGGGGTGATCACCGTGATCGGATAGCCCTTGGTCGCCAGGTGCCGGCAGCACCCTGCGGTATACATCCCGCCCACCCAGGTACCCAGCGCGAAGCACACCACGGCCAGCGTCGCGCGCCGACCGGCGCCGAAGCTGTCGTGGAAGACCTGCTCGAAACGGGTGGTGACGGCCAACTCGTCGGCCATCGACCGTGGCCAGAAGGTCGGCTCGCCGGTCGAGCCGGAGGACACCGCCACCATGTCGCAGCCCACCAGCTGGCCGCCGCGACACAGCTGGGCCAGCGGATGCCGGCGCAGGTAGTTGTCCTTGGTCAGCAGCGGCAGTGTCCGGAAGTCATCGATGGTCCGCACCGCTGCCGGGTCGACGTCGTGCTCGGCGAGGAACGCGCGGTAGGCCGGCACTGTCGCGGCAACCGAGTCGAACAGCGCCAGCGCGCGCTGCTCCGGCTCGGTCGGTGCCGGGCGGGCGAGGACCTCGTCCAGACCCGTGGTGAGGAACTGCTCGAGTGCGGCCCGCAATGGTCAGGTATCCCGTGGACGAGTGTCGATCCCGACGTCGACCAGCTCGTTGGCCTGCCGGGTGGGGTCGCCGTTGGCCGATGTCGACGGCGTGGTCGCCTGCTGCGACGGGGCGAAGCCGGCGGGGGTCGCGGGGGCGGGTCCGGATCGCAGCAGCAGCGCGCCCAGTGCGCCTAGGGCGCTGAGCGCGGCGGCGATCAGGAACAGGTCGTCGATCGCCGCGACGAAGACCTGCAGCTCGGTCACCCGTTGGGTGGCGTACTGGCCGGCCCAGGCTGGGGCGGTCGGGTCCAGCAGCGGGGTGGGGGTGTCGGCGGGCAGCAGCGCGGCGCGTCCGGCCAGCTGTTGGGCCTGCTGGGTGGTGAAGATCGCGGTGAGCACGGCCAACCCGAGCGCACCCGCGACCCGCTGCACGACGTTGTTGAACGCGCTCGCCACGTTGATGTGGGTCACCGGCAGGATCGCCATACCCCCGGCCATGATCGGCATCATGGCGATCCCCAGACCGACGCCTTGCAGCACCAGCCACCACATGACCTGCTCGCGGGACGTCTCGATGGTCAAGTTGTGCATCAGGTAGGTACTGGTGGCCAGAATCGCCAAGCCGCTGGCCGCTGGCCAGCGAGGCCCGATGCGGTCATAGACCCGCCCGGCAATGGGCATCAACAAACCCATCACCAGCGCCTGGGGCAGCAGGATCAACCCGGCGTCGAAGGCTCCCAGCCCCTGGGCCTGCTGCAGGAACAGCGGGATGTAGAACAGCACCCCGAACAGCACCACCGAGAGCACTGCGATCAACAGCAGGGAGTGGGTGTACGCCCAGTAACGGAACACCCGGATATCCAGCAACGGGTCGGCGACCTCAAGTTCGATCACCACGAACAGCGCCAGGCTCAGCACGCTGACGGTGATCAGGCCCAGGATCCGGTAGGAGCCCCATCCCCAGGACTGGCCCTCCGACAGCGCCAGCAGCAGCGCGAACAATCCACCCGCCACGGTGACAAAGCCCAGCACGTCGAATCGCTGCCCGGCCCGCCCAGGGAACCCCGGCAACACCAGCACCGCAGCCACCGCACCCAGGATCCCGATCGGCACGTTGATGAAGAAGATCAGCCGCCAGTCCACGTACTCGACCAGATACCCGCCCAGGGTCGGCCCGATCGCCGGGGCGAACACGACCCCCAGGCCATACAGGCCCATGGCGGCGCCGAGCCGGTCCCGCGGCACGATCCGGTACAAAATCGACAGCGTGATCACCGGCAGGATCCCGCCCGGGATCGCCTGCACGATCCGGAAGATCACCAGACTGTTCAGGTCCCAGGCCAGCCCGCACAGCGCCGACCCGGCGGCGAACGCCAGCAGCGCCAGGGTGTACACCCGGCTCAGCCCGAAGCGATCCCCCAGCCACGCGGTGACCGGCACCACCACGCCCAGTGCCAGCGTGTAGCCCGTGACCACCCACTGCACTTCGTCGGTGGTCACCCCGAACTCGTTCTGAATGGTGGGGATGGCCACATTGACAATGCTGATATCCAGGATCGACATGAACATCCCGGCGATCAGCACTGCCAGCGGCAGCCCCCAGCCCGCCTGGGCGCCCTCTCCGGCAGCCACACCAGCGGCCATCCCGTGCGGGGGGCTCGCCTCTGGCTCCGTCACCACGGGGCGACTCATGCCTTCACTGTGCCATCGGAACGCCGCGTGCTCTACTCTGTTCTACCCTGCTCTCGGGAACGCATGGTGTTCACCTCAAGCGCGAGAGGTGTGGACGTTGAGCAGCGTCGGCGAGACGTGCGGGGCTCGTGACCCTATGAAGGCCGCGGTCGACCACCGCAAAGGGCCTCGACGCCGTGGCGACGCCCTTTACGCGGCGATCTTCGAGGCCACCCTCGACGAACTGACTGCGGTCGGCTACGCCGAGCTGAAGATGGAGCATGTGGCCAACCGGGCCCATGCGAGCAAGGGATCGCTATATCGGCGCTGGTCCAGCCGCGCCGAGCTGGTGGCCGATGCGGTCCACTACACCCTTCCCAGCTGTGGCGAGCCACCGGACACCGGGAGCGTGCGCGAGGACGTCCTCACCTGCCTGCGAGGATTCGCCACTCTGCTCAACGGCGCCTCCGGCGAGGCGGTCCGCGGTCTGATGGCCGAGACCATCCGAAACCCTGACCTCATGGAGGTCATCCGGATTCGCTTTATCGACCCCAGTGTCAGTCTCTTGCTCGACGTGCTCCGGCGCGGCGCCGCTCGTGGCGAGGTCCGCACCGCCTCGCTCACACCCCGCATCGCGAGTGTCGGTCCCGACCTGCTCCGCCAGTATTTCCTGGTGCACAGCTCCCCGATCCCGGACGGGGTGCTGATCGAGATCGTTGACGAGGTGATTATCCCCTTGATCCATTCGTAATTAATTCCCCAATATAGGGTACGGCGCGTAGTCTATGGATGAGGCTCGCGCTGGCGGGCTCGATCACATCTACGGGGAGGTGTGAGCATGGAAGGCCCCGTGCTGCCACCCGCAGCGCCGGGCGACCAGCAGCCCACCGACGGCACCGCGACCGCCACACCAGGACGGCGCAAGCTCACACGCTCCACTCGCATCGCACTGGCCATCATCCTGATCGTGGCGCTGGTTGCCGCCAGCGGTTTCGCCACGAGTTACTTTCTCAACGCCCGCAACTTCGTCAGCACTGACAATGCTCAAATCGATGGCGACAAGATCTTGGTCAATGCTCCCGCCACCGGCACTCTCGTTGACTGGAGCGCCACCCAAGGCGCCGTGCTGAGCAAAAACCAGGTCGTCGGACGCATCAAGATCCAAGGCGGGTTCGCTCAACCTCTCATGAGCATCCGCGCCCCAGCCGAGGGCACCGTGGCAGTGGACAATGGCGTGCCAGGCGCGTTCGTCACCATCGGTACCCAACTGGCCGTCGCCTACGACTTCGACCGGATCTTCGTCACCGCCCGCGTCGATGAGACTGACATCAAGCAGGTCCACCTCGGTCAACTGGTCGACATGACCGTTGACGCTTTCCCCGACGCCCAGCTGACCGGTCACGTCCGCGAGATCCAGGGCGGAGCCGCCGCGGTGTTCTCGCTGTTCCCGCAGAGCAACAGCGCCGGCAACTTCCAGAAGGTCACCCAGGTCATCCCAGTCAAGATCGCGCTCGGGGACGCCCAAGGTCTCAACCTCGTTCCCGGCATGAACGCCACCGTTCACATCCACAAACGCTGACTAGCTGACCCGAGCGCGGCGAAGCTGTGCCGTTTTGTGCGGGCCTTCCCGAGTGTGGCCGCTGGAGTTGCAACCCACTGTAGTCGTACGTGTACGGCGTACACCCCTACCCGCTTGGCCTATAGCGATTCCGCCACTATTCGCTAGACACTGTACGCCCTGACATACATAGTATACATATTAGCGCCGTACACCCCTCGGGGAACTGACATGACCATCAGGCAACACGTCCAGCGAGACACCACCCGAGCCGTCGCCGCACTTCCGGCGCGTGCCGTGTCCGACGTCGTCGCGATGGGGAGCGACGGCGACGCGGTGGCCTGGGACGAGGTCCTGCGCCAGTACGGAAAGCTCGTGTCCACGACGGTGCGGTCGTTTCGACTGCAGGACGCCGACGCGCGGGACGCGGTGCAGATGACCTGGCTGCGGCTGGCCGAAAACGCCCACCGCGTGCAGTGGTCAGAACGGCTGGGGGGATGGTTGGTCACCACTGCCCGCCGCGAATGCCTACGCATCCTGCGCCAAACCAAGCGCATCCCGATTCCCGTTGACACGGTGGTCGAAACGGCCGCCCATCCCGCGGCGGGTCCCGAGCAGCACCTCATTGACGTCGATGCGGTTCAGACACTGTGGAAGCTCGTCGAGGAGTTGCCACCTCGCCAGCGGACCCTGCTACGGGCTTTGTTCGCTGACCACCCCCGGCCCTACGCAGAGGTCGCCCGCGACGCCGGAATCCCCACCGGCGCGATCGGGCCCACCCGGGCGCGGGCCCTGCGGCAGCTTCGGCGCAGGCTCGACGAACACGGGCTGGGACCGGCGGCCTGACGATCACGGGCACGGCACGTATCCACTACGCCAGGGCGGTGGGTACTACTGGACCGCGTCGAGGGCGTTGATGATGTCGGCGACCTCGGTGCGGTTCGTGTAGTCCGGGTGCACGTCGATCCAGCGGATGGTGTGGTCGGCGTCGGCAATGACGACGGTGGGCATCGGCAGCGTGGGGGTGCCATCGGCGTTGGCCGCAGTGAGGTCGAGCCCGAGCTGGGCCATGGCCGCCTGCGCCTGCGCGGAGGGGGTGCTCAGGATCCCGAGCCGATCGGCGAGCACGTTGCCCGGGTCGGACATGACCGGAAATGCCAGGGCGTTCTTCTGCTGGCTGCTCAGTGACCCGTCCGGCTTCTGCGGGCTGATCGCCACCAGCGCGATCCCGTGCTCGTTCAGCTGCGGCAGCAGCTGGTCCTGGTAGGTCTTGAGCGCGATGTTGCAGTAGGGGCACCAGGCGCCCCGGTAGAACACGATCACGGCCGGCCGACCACCGGTCACCGCAAAGAGGGACGTCGGTGCCCCGTGCACGTCGAGCAGCTCCACGTCAGGCAACACCGCCCCGGGCGCTGCCACCCCGGCCGGCACGCCGGCGGCGTCCAACCTGGCCTGCTCGGCCGTGAACGTGGTCAGAGCCTCGGCCGGGATCTGGTCGGCCACCGCAGTGTTGAACGCGCCGACCTGGTCGGCGATCGAGACCGTGCTGCTGGTCATATGACTTCTCCTCAAATCGAGCCGCTGGCGGTCGCGGAGCACCTCGAGTAGGAGACCTGTCGGCAACCGCGGCAAATTGGATCGAATAAGCCAATCATCTGCCGTATCGATTGGCCTGTCAAGGCCACACATGTCTACGCTGCTCACATGACGTCGGCTAAGGCGGCATCACACGAGACTGCTCGATGGACGGCGAAGGGTCGGGCGACCCGCGCCCGGATCGTGCGGGCCGCCGCCGCACTGATGTACGAGCGTGGGGTCGCGGGCACCAGCACCGAGGACATCCGGGGCGCCGCCGGAGTCAGCAACTCGCAGCTGTACCACTACTTCGCCGACAAGAACCACCTGGTCCGGGCGGTGATTGTGCATCAGACCGAGCAGGTTCTCGCCGCCCAGCAGCCGCTGTTGAGCCGGCTGGACTCGTTCGAGGCGTTGCAGGCGTGGCGGGACTTGCTCATCGACCTGCAGCGGCAGCACCACTGCCGCGGGGGCTGCCCGCTCGGGTCCCTGGCCAGCGAGCTCGCCGACATCGACGAGGACGCCCGTGCCGCGCTCGTTACCGGCTTCGCCCGCTGGGAGGGCGCGATCCGCGATGGTCTGGCCGCGATGCGCGAGCGCGGGGACCTTCGCGCCGACGCCGACCCCGACCGGCTGGCCCTGGTCATCCTCACCGCGTTGCAGGGTGGCCTGCTCCTCACGAATACCCGCCGCGACGCGACCCCGTTGCTGGTCGGGCTCGACGCTGCCCTCGCCCACATCCGCAGCTTCGCCTCCTGATCGGCGGGGCACGCTGCTCAGATGTCCTGCTGCGTGTCGGCACTTGACGTGCACCGGGCTGAAGATCTCTACTGGGGATTCACGCCATAGTCCTTGATCTTCCCGAGGTCCCGTGCTGCTGCCACCAGAAACCGCCCCGCGGCGCATTGCGGACCGGCCACACGCGCTGCGCGATGGCCAGCAGCCCGCTGTTTCTCGGCGCGACCCGGGGGAGGCCGGTCGGACAACTGCCGCAGACTTCATGCTGGAGTCGATCGGGGAGGTGGAGCGGTTCTTGAACGCACTGGCTCACTGACTGCGGCCGCACTGCCTGCAGTGCGCTCGACCCTCACCATCGGGGTGGACATCGGTGGTACCAAGGTGGCAGCCGGCGTCGTCGACGAGTGCGGGACGATCGTCGCAACAACGCACCGGGACACGCCTGCCGATGACACGTCGCAGATCGAGCACGCGATCGTCGCCGCGGTCCGGGAGCTGACCAGCGAGTACGACGTGGAAGCGGTGGGCATCGGGGCGGCTGGCTTCATCGACGCCCAGCGGGCGACGGTGATGTTCGCCCCGAATCTCGCCTGGCGCGATGAGCCGCTGCAGGCGTCGCTGCAGCGCCGGCTGGGGCTGCCCGTGGTGGTCGAGAACGATGCCAACGCCGCCGCCTGGGCGGAGGTCCGCTTCGGTGCCGGCCGCGGGGCGGACCATGTGGTGGCCGTCACCTTAGGCACCGGGATCGGTGGCGGCATCGTGGTGAACGGGCAGCTGCTGCGGGGCCAGTTCGGTGCGGCCGCGGAGGTCGGCCACCTCATCGTCGTCCCGGACGGACGGCGCTGCGGATGCGGCTTGCGGGGCTGCTGGGAGCAGTACGCCAGCGGCCGGGCGCTCGAGCGGGAGGCCCAGGAACTGGCCCGCGTCTCACCCGCGATGGCCGGGGAACTGCTGCGGCTGGCCGGTGGCTGTCCTGAGGACATCACCGGCCGGATGGTCACCCAGGCCGCTGCGGCTGGCGATGTGGCGGCGCTACGGTGCTTCGAGATCGTCGGGAGGTGGCTGGGGCGCGGGCTGGCCGGGCTGGCCGCGATCCTCGACCCCGGTCTGTTCGTCATCGGGGGTGGGGTGTCCGCAGCCGGCGAGGTGCTCCGAGCCCCCGCGTCGGCCGCCTTCCGCGAGTACCTGACCGGTGGCGGGCATCGGCCGGTGGCCGAGCTGCGGATCGCCGAGCTGGGCCCCAAGGCCGGCCTCGTCGGCGCCGCTGACCTGGCCCGCTCCCGGGAGCCCACCACGTAGTGGCGGACAGCACTTCGTAAGCCCACGCCGAGCTAGCGCGTCTACGGTCTGTGTTGTTCACTCATGCCGGATAAGTGTCCCGATCGGGAGACGCCCGTTGGTCGGTTTCTCGGGGGGCGGGATCATTGGTTACCCACCCCGGTGATGCGTCTCGCTGATCTCGTCGTATGCATGCGTCTCACTCTGGGGGAGGACATGCGGGCGCGGGAGTGGCCAACTTAGTGGCCGCACCGGTCACGAACGTTCGATCTCCGTCATCAGCATCCGAAGCGTCAGGGAGTGCTTCTCTACCGGTAGCGTGTCGAGTGCTGCTCGAGCGGGGCCGCCTCGTCCTGAGCCTGGAGCGCCAGGTGCTCGGCACCCAACCGCGCGGCCATCAGGGAGATGAATACGTTGAACCGCCACCACGGCACCGCGTAGTCAGATTCGGTGTCGTCGGACCCGACAGCGTCGAACACCCTGCGCCCCTCGTCCAGCAACCCCATGGCGGTGTCGATCCACCCCAGCTCGCTCCAGGATCTCGACGGGGACTTGCAGCACGGTGGTGAGGTGGCGCAGCCACCACAGGCCCGGCACGCGCTTGCCGGTCTCCCCACGGGACACGGTCTCGCGGGTCACCGTCTCGTGCTTGGCGACCTTGCACAACACCGTGGCAAGCCGAGACTGTGACCAGCCCAAGGACTCCCGCAACTCCCGGATGACAGCACCCAGCATGACCGCGTGGGCGCGTGACCCGCTCCCGTCGCCGACGGGCATGGGCACCTACCTCTCCTGACGTGCCCGGCCAGCCCCACGCTACGGCAGCCTCGGGGTCCGGTCGGCGGACTGTTCCCACACGTTCACCACCAGCGCGATGGTGACGGCCCACGTTGCGCCCAACGCCCAGCCCGCCAGCACGTCACTGGGGAAATGCACCCCCAGATAGACCCGCGTTGCCCCTACCGCCACGATCATCAGCAGTGCCCCGGTCCACACCGCGACCTGAATGGCCCGCCGGTCGATCACCCAATGGCCGATCATCCATGCCGAGAGCAACCACACCACCGTGGTGCCGACGGTGTGCCCGGAAGGAAAGGAGAAGCCCTGCGCATCCAGCATCGCGGTCACCAGCGGCGGGCGATCTCGACCTACCAGCCGCTTCACCGTCATATTGATCACCCCGATGCCGCCCGCGCCGAGCGCGAAGACCAGCAACGGCAGCCACGACCGCCGGACCCAGGCCAACGCCACACCCGCCACGACGGCAGTCACCGCCACCCCCACCGGGCTGCCCATATCGCTGATCACCCGCGCTGCGGTGGTCGACCAAGGCTGGCGGTGTGCGGCGAGGAACAGCACCACCGGGTGGTCGGCCACCGCGATGCCCTCACCGTCGAGCACATTGTCCAACAGCTCCCCGAATCCCATACCCAACGCGAGCACCGTGGCCACGCCGAGCGTCAACGTCAAGCCAGCGGCCTCACCCGGCGCGAACCGGCGACTCAGCAACCTCCACTGCCTGGGGTAGTGTGA
>DATHTJ010000358.1:0-9975 GCA_035463315.1 Pseudonocardiaceae bacterium | reverse complement strand
GGCTCATCACGCCGAGGCAGTGGTGTTCGCCGCCTACCGGCAAGCCAAGCGACGGTCGCATTCGACACCACCCGATTGGGTGGCCACTCGCCGCAACAGCGTGGCCACCGATCGAAGTGAACGATGCGATGGTGTCCGCTCCAGGACGCGGGCTGAAACTGGCAGCGTCGACGGCGGTTGTAGCGGAATAGAATAGATTTACGGGGCGGGGCCGTTCCTCTCGAACGGCCCCGCCCCATTGCGGGTGCCTGCGCTGCACGCGTCCGGCGCCGGGACGGGGTTTCCCGGGCCTGCGATGCACTAGCGATTCGAACTAGGGCACCGGGCGACGGGATCCGGCGGTCATTCGGACCAACGTTCACGGTGGCGGTCGGTCAGGCAACGACGGTGCCACCGGCGCGGCACTCCGCTCGGTGGGAAGCAGGGTGAGTCCGGGCTGTGGAGTTGTGGGAAAGAAAGTGGTGTGGCCGGTGATCCTTCGACATCGCGGTCGGGGGCACGGACGTTCGTTGGATCACCGGCCACATGGCGGCTGTTCAAGCCCTCGCGGGTGGGGGGGAGGCCCACAAAGGCGAAACCGCCAGCTCTTTGGAGTTGAGGTGCATCAAGCGCGCTACGCCACTCCCACTGAAACAGGAAATGGCGCCTGCCACGCCTGGGGCATGGCCTCGGCGGAGACGAGGTGTTCGTGGGCGGCCCGCCACACACTGCACGGCGACGCACGGGGGCGCCAACGGCTTGAGCACTCCGGGCAGCGGCCCCGCGGGTCCGGCGCGTGGGTGGCGAGCAGAGCACGCCACCCGTGGGTCAAGCGCGGCAGCTCGCTACGTGCAACTGACAGCAGCGACCCGTTATCCGCGCTGCTCGCCAGCTCATCAAGCATGTCAAGCCGGTCCCACACCGCCTGCCGGAGTATCTGGCCCAGAACCCGGTCCACCTCAGCCACCTTCCCGGCCACGCTCGGGTGTGTCCGCTCACACGCGGCCCGTACTCGCAGCCTCACACGTACATAGTCCGGGCCCGAAACCCGATATGAGCTCGCACTGCGCCGATCGGCCATGCTTGGACGATGAACGGCGCAAGGTGACCGGTGGCGCCTATAAGCTTCGCCGAAGTGCTCTTCACCAGTCACTACGAGCATGCCTAGGCTGCACGCGTCGCCAGTCGGAGGGCAAGGGGGCAAGATGAACGTGACCGGCCCGCAGGGCCACCCACTGTCTCCCAAGGCATGGGAGGCACCAGACATGAAACGGGCGCTGGTGGATCGCGACATCAGCACCGTTTACCGTCTACTCCGACGGGAGGGCATTTCGCAACGGCAAATCGCAGCCTTGACCGGGCAGTCGCAGTCCGAGGTCTCCGAGATCCTCAAGGGCCGCCAGGTCATGGCCTACGACGTGCTGGCACGGATTTCTGACGGTCTCGGTATCCCGCGCGGGTACATGGGCCTCGCCTACGACGATGCGACCGCGACAAGCATGGTCGGACCACCCGACGACACACAGGTCAAGGAGGATGAGTCGGTGAAGCGCCGGAAGCTCCTGGCGCACGGAGCTGCCGTGATGTTCGGCACCGCTGTGCTCGGGGCCGACTGTGGGAAGTGGCTGCCCAGCCCCACCCAGACGCCGGCACCTAGCAGCATCGGTTTGACGGATGTCAAACAGGTTGAGGCAGCCACCAGGGCTATGCGAGCACTGGACTATCGATTCGGCGGCGGCACGTGTCGTGACGCGGTTGTCGCCCAGCTGTCCTGGGCACAGCGCCTGCTGTCCGCCTCAGCGAAGGACGTGGTGCGGACGCGGCTGTACCGGGCGCTGGGCGACCTGCAGAACCTGGCCGGGTGGACCACCTTCGATGTGGGGTTGCTGGACTCGTCGCGCAGCCACTTCGCCGCTGCCCTGGAGTTCGCCAAGCAGTCCGGCGACGCATCCCTGATGTCCAACATCATGTATCGAATCGGCCGGGTGTACCTGCACCACGATGCGCCCGACGACGCACTCAAGTGGTTCCAGCTGGGCCAGATCGCCGCGCAGGACTCCGGATCGGAGCTGGCTGTCGCGGTGCTGTGCGGCAACGAGGCGTGGGCCTACGCGATGCTGGGCAACGACGTGCAGGCCAAGAAGCTGCTCGGCCGATCCCGGGATGAGCTGGCCAGGGCCGATCCCAACGACATTCCCGACTGGGCCCGGTTCTACAACCAGACCGACATGCACGCGATGATCGGAACGGTGCACACCGTGCTCTCGGCAATCGATGTGAAGCATGCGGCCGTCGCGATCCCTGCGCTCAACTTTGCTTTGACCCAGTACGACGAGCCGATGAGCCGTAGCCGGGCGTTCTCGCTCACGGCGCTGGCCACGAACCATATTCGGCAGGGCGACGTCGACCATGGTGTCCGGATCGGTCGGGAGGCTTTGTCGCTGGCCACCGGGCTGAAGTCGAAGCGGGTAGCTGACCGGCTGGAACCGTTGGAGATCGAGACGGGGCTACGGTCCAGTAACCCAGACTCCCGTCAACTCTCCCAGCTGATCAAGCAGTACCGCGGCGTATGAAGCAGGCTGCCGTGACGGCACTCTCCACTCTCCCCCGTGATCAGAGACTCGCCAGCGGGTTGCTGGCGGTATGCGCCAAACTTGGCCTGGAGCCGACCGGAGCCCGGTTGCTGCGTAACGTCAACAACGCGGTGTTCCGGCTGCCTCGGGATCCGGTGGTGGTCCGGTTGGTCACCTTGCCCTCCTACGTCCCGCGCGCCAAGCTCGCGGTTGCCGCCGCGACCGTATTCGCCGAGCACGACGTGCCGGCGATTCGGTTACTGCCCGGTATCCCGCAGCCGGTGTGGGCCGGCGAGCACGTCGCCACCGTGTGGCAGGCGGTGCCGCCGACCGGCCCCCGGCCGGGCGGTGCGGACCTGGCCGGTCTGCTGCGGGCGGTGCACGCTGTGCCGGCACGGTGCCGGGCGCTGCCGGACTGGGATCCACTCACCGACTTCGACAACCGGATGCGGCATACCACCACGATGGCCGATGCCGACCGCGATTTTCTGCTGCGCCGCAGTGCCGAGCTGGCCGCCGCGGTCGCCGAGCTGAACTTCGCGCTGCCCGCGGCGGTGCTGCACGGCGACGCGCATCTGGGCAACGTCATCCCCGGACCGGACGGTCCGGTGCTGTGCGACTTCGACTCGTGCGCCATCGGGCCGCCGGAGTGGGACCTGACGCCGGTCGCGGTAGCCGACGTCCGGTTCGGCAGGCCCGCTGCCCACCAGCGCGACTTCATCGAGGCATACGGGTTCGACGTGCGGGGCTGGGAGGGCTTCGAGGTGCTGCACGGTATCCGCGACCTCAAGTTGATCGCCGGGGTATTCCCCCGAGCCGGGTCCCCGCCGGCCGTGCAAGCGGAGTTCGAGCGCCGGATGGCAAGCCTGCGGGCTGGGCTGCTGTCCGAGCGCTGGCGGACCATTCGGCGCTGAGTTCGTCAGCTGCCCAGCTTTTCCCCTGCGCAGCCGTGCAACTGGGGGATGCGTCGCTCTAGCCGGGCGTCTACTGTCGAACGCTGTGCCGTTGGCTCCCCGATCGCGGGCGGGAGCGCTGGGTCCGCCCCGGACCGAGAGCGGCGACGCGGTGGGCGGGGGCACCACGACGGTCACCATTTCGCACGCTCGGTCGCTGCGCGCCCTCCCACTGGACCTGCTGCGCACCTCGATCTGGGCAGACCAGAGGCCCGTTCGGCTGGATTGCGAAGAGGTCCACGCGCTGCTGAGCACCCTGCGGGCCAACTCGGAGGCCGCCTCAGCCCGGCTCGCCGATAACGTCACGGCGCAGTTGGTCCCTGCGACGGGAGGCTGGTCACCACGCCATCCGCACGATGTGGTGGTGGGGCTGCACCGGATCCTGACTCGGTCCCGGTTTCTCAAGGGCTCGCGCTCCTGCTTCCCACTGGATACCGCGATGGCGCAGATCGCGCCGTTCGTCGAAGCCCGGCAGCCGGTCACGATTCTGGCCAGCGGTTTCCCGTTCAAGCAGCATGACAATGGGCTCAAGGCCGCCGGCCCCTGGCCGGACCTGGCCGAGCTCGGTGCGCTGCTGCGACTCAAGGAGCTGCACGGAGCCTTCACGGCGCTGTACCCGCCCGGCGCACGCGTGGTGGTGCTCAACGACGGTGGCTACTCACGACCGCGCGGCTCAGCGGAGATCCGGCGCTACGGACGCCAGCTGCGGCGTTACGCCGAGCTGGTCGGCGTGGGCGACTCGGTGCTCTTCTACGACCAGTCCTGCTTCGTCGCCCAGCTGCTCGGCTCCCAGGGCTGGCGAAAACGCGAGCAGTACCGTCGCACGTTTCACGAGCTGATCTCGCTGCTGGCCGCGAGCCCGCGCTCGCTGGACAGTGCCAGCCGAGCCGACCAGCGGCTGGCCGAAGCGCTGCCGGCCAGCTTGCTGGCCGGCGTGCCGTCCTTTCACGACATCCTGTCTTCGCTGGTGTACTCGGTGCCGGTGCCTGCTCCGGCGGGGACCGACCCGCGGCGGTGGGCCTGTGAAGTGCTCGCCTGGCCCGATGGGTACACCGAACCGGACCTGTCGCCGGATCTCGCCTCGGCCCGGCGGGAGGTGGTCGCATCGGCATGGCAGGACTCCGTGAACTACCTCGCTGCCTCCCTCGCCGACGCCGCCGCCGGGGTCACCCAGCACTATCCACCGCACGTCCGGCTTGCCACCGTGGCCTCCCGGCCGGGTTGCAGTGGTTTCTCCTACCTCGGTGGCTCGACGCTGTTGCCGTGGCACGGCACGGGATGCCTGGACGGCCGGGGCCTGCTGTGCGCCGAGTTTCTGGTGAGTCTGGACCATCGCGGCTTCTGCCCGGTCTACTCCGACCTCATCGGCGACGAACAGCCGTTGCTGATGGTGCCCTATACCCAGATCGTGCACGCCGACGGTCGTCGGCGGGTGGACCCTGACCTACTGGCTACAGCCCGGCTGCGTCCTCGGTGATATCTGATTTCGGCCTGGCAGCTAACGCCGAGCACCGGTCCGACGATGGTTACGACAACTGGACTAATCAGGGCGGTGCGTTGTGACACGACAGCCGAGCGGGATCCCCGGTCAGCAGGTCGAGCTGCCGCGCACCTGGAACCGCTTTGGGCCACTGCGCCGCCGCCGCACGGCACGGCTCGAAGCCGACTTCTTGGACGACCTGGTGGACGCCGAACTGGCGTTCATGCGCCAGCTACCGGGGCACCTCCGGGGCGGGCCCACTGATGCGCTCGCGGTGCTCGTGATGCTCGCCCAGGACTACCGGCATTACGCCCAGGGCTGGATCAACCGCCGCGAGCTGCGACACCGTACCGAACGTGCGCTCGCCGATCTGGACGTGTTACGGCAGGTCCCCGGCGGAGAGCCACTGTCGGCGAACCGGATCGACTGATCTGGAGTCATCAGCCGGACCGGCCGACCCGCAGCGCCACCACCACACCGGCTACCAGCAGCACACCGACCCCGGCCAGCCACGGCCACACGGGGGTGCTGCCGGAGGCGCTCTGGGTGGCGATGCCCGACTGCTCCGCGGGCGGCGGCGCGGCCGCAGCACCCGGACCCGGGGCGGTGAGAGTGAACCGCACCGCCCCGCGCACCGGGTGACCGTCGGCGGAGAGCACCTGGTAGGCAATCGTGTACTGACCGGCCGGCCCCAGCGGGTGGACCGGTGCCGACACCACGGCACCGGACTCGGCCGGGGAACCGGCCTGCCACTGGCTGCCGTCCGGCCCGGTCACGGTCACGGTGCTGAAACCGGGCCGCACGGGCAGGTCGAAAGTGAGGCTGACCCGCGCCGGGCTGGTCGCCACCGTCGCGCCATCTGGCGGGTCACTGCCGATCAGCTCATTGTGCGCGGCCGCAACGCCGCCGCTACCCAGCAGCGCCAACCCCACGAACCCCAGCAGGGCAAGCAGGTACCTCGCGTAGATCCACTTCTTGAGCATCGGTCGTCTCCATGACGGGGTGGCCGCGTAGGGTTCGCTCGGTCGCGTGGTGGGTGTGGAGCGCGACCGCCATGAAAGGTCAGGCTAGCCTCGCTGGGGAGACGCACACCTGTCAGTCCCTGGATCTAGTCTGGCGCCGTGAACTCAGCAGTGCTGCTTGACGCAGGGGTGGTCACCCGGTGCCGTCGCCGGGTGCACCTGGAGCACGACCCCGCAGCAGTCGACGCCCAGCGCGCGGCCCTGGACCCGACCTCCGAACGGCGGATTGCCGATACCGTCGCGCACCGTCGCTGGGTCGCCGACGGTCTGGCCCAGCAGCACACCGCTGACTGGCGGGAGGTTCCGCCCGACCTGCCTGCCGCGGAGCGCCAGGCCGCCACCCTTGCCCTGCTCATCAAGGGGGCACCGTTCGTCTGGGGCGGGCTGCTGCCGGCGGACCCCTCCGGGGGGCGACGGGGCGGCGTGGAGCTGCTGGTGCGGCACCGGGGTGGCTACCTCCCGGTGATCGTTGTTCGGCACAAGGTCACCGACCCCGGCTCCGGAGCCCGGACCAGCCCGCTGAGCCGGCCGGTGCTGGCCGCGGCCCGTACCGACCCGAAGCGCAAGGTCCGCCCGCAGTCCCGGGACCAGTTGCGCCTGGCGCATACCATCCGGTTGCTGCAGGCTGCCGGGTTAGCGGCCCGCGGCCGGGCCACCGGCGGCGTCGTCGGGCTGGAGGCCGACGTGGTGGTCTGGCACGATCTGGACGCCCCCACCTGGCCGGGCGGGCGCACCGCGATGGCCGAGTACGACGCCCGATTCGCCGATCGGCTGGCGGTGGCGCGCGCCGCGGCCAGCGAGGCGGAGCCGCTGGCCCTGCCGTCCAGGGTCACCGAATGCCGCTCCTGCCCGTGGTGGCCCACCTGCGGTCCGGCACTGCGGGCATCCCGGGACGTCAGCATGGTGCTGCGAGGCGAGGACACCATGGCACTGCGGGCGGCCGGGGTATCCACTGTGGACGCTCTGGCGGCGCTGGACCTGACCGGCGACCCGCCGGTGCCGATGGCCGGGATGTCCTTGCGTGACGCGGTGCTGCTGGCCCGCGCCTGGCAGCGGGACCTCACGCTGGTGCGGCGTAACCAGCACGTCACCGTGCCGCGCGCTGACGTCGAGGTGGACGTGGACATGGAGAGCTTCGACGAGGCCGGGGCCTACCTGTGGGGGTGCCTGCTGTCCGGCTCCGACATCGGGGTGCCCAACGGCTACCGCGCTTTCGCCACCTGGGAGCCAGTACCGACCCACGACGAGGCGCGGTCCTTCGCCGCGTTCTGGCGCTGGCTGGCCGACGTCCGTAGCCGGGCCGCGCAGCGCGGCTTGAGCTTCCACGCCTACTGCTACAACGAGCAGGCCGAGAACCGCTGGATGCTCTCCTCCGCGGAGCGCTTCGCCGGTGCCCCCGGCATGCCGACCGTCGCGGAGGTGCAGGAGTTCATCTCCTGCGCCCAGTGGGTGGACCTGTACGGGCTGGTCAGCACGGAGTTCTTGTGCGCCCGCGGCAAGGGGCTCAAGACGATCGCCCCGGCGGCCGGGTTCTCCTGGCACGATCCCGAAGCCAGCGGGGAGAACTCGATGCGCTGGTACGCCGATGCTGTCGGGCTGGGCGGCGGTGAGCCGGATCCGGCGCAGCGCGAGCGGCTGCTCACCTACAACGCCGACGACGTGCGCGCCACTCACGCCCTGCGCCTGTGGATGAGCTCCGAGCAGGTGTACGAGGTGCCCTACGCCGGCGATCTATGACCTGCCCGCCGCGCGCTACCCGGGCATCCCGGTTGTGGTGTGTCACGATGGGCGGATCAACACAGCGTGAGGGAGGGCACATGTTCGTGCGTCGGATCGCGGTGATCGGCTCCGGGTATGTGGGCCTGACTACTGGGGCATGCCTGGCGTCGCTGGGGCACCGGGTGGTGTGCGCCGACGTGGACGAGGCCAAGGTGGCGCGGCTGTCCGGTGGCGAGGTGCCGATCCTGGAGCCGGGGCTGCCCGAGCTGGTGGCGGAGGGCCTGGCTGCCGGCCGGCTGCGGTTCGTGGTGGGTGCTGCCGCCGCGGTGGGCCAGGGACCCGATGCCGCTGAGGTGGTGTTCCTGTGCGTGCCGACTCCGATGGGGGCCGGCGGTGCGGCGGACCTGTCGGCGGTGGAGTCGGTGGTCACCGAGATCCGGGAACTGCTGCCGCCGGGCTGCGTGGTGGTCAACAAATCGACCGTGCCGGTGGGCACCGCGGCGCGCACCGCGCAGCTGTTGGACCATCCCGGCGTGGCGGTGGTCAGCAACCCGGAATTCCTGCGGGAAGGCTCGGCAGTGGAGGACTTCCTCAACCCTGACCGCATCGTGGTGGGCTGCGACGCCCAAGACGCCGCCGAGCGGGTCGCGGCCCTGTATGCCCGGCTGGGCGCACCGACGGTACTCACGGATGCGGCCAGCGCCGAGCTGGTCAAGTACGCGGCGAACTGCTTCCTGGCGATGAAGCTGTCCTACGTCAACGCCGTCGCCGAGCTGTGCGAGCGATTCGGGGCCGACGTGCTGGACGTCACCGAGGGTATCGGCTACGACCGGCGGATCGGGCAGGCTTTCCTGCAGCCGGGGCCGGGCTGGGGTGGGTCCTGCCTGCCCAAGGACACCCATGCGCTGCTGCAGGTCTGCGCCACAGTGGACTTCGACTTCGGACTGCTGCAGGCCAGCCTGGACACCAACACCCGCCAGCACCACCGGATGGTCGACAAGGTCCGCGACGCCGTCGGCGGATCGCTGGCCGGGCAGCGGGTCGGGTTACTCGGGCTGACCTTCAAGGCCGGTACCGACGACCTGCGTGACTCCCCCGCGTTGACGGTGGCCGCGCTGCTGGCCGCCGAGGGCGCCGAGCTGATCGGCTACGACCCCGCGGTGCCCGCCGCGGTGCCCGGCATGACCGACAACCTGCAGGTCACCGACGACCCGGTCAAAGTCGCCTCCGGCGCCGCCGCCCTGGTGGTGCTCACCGAGTGGCCCGAGTTCCGGATACTGGACTGGGGCCGGCTAGCTGAGCTGGTCGAGCGCCGAATCGTGGTCGACACCCGCAACCTGCTCGACGCCGACGTCCTACGCCGAGTCGGCTTCGAGGTCCGCAGCGTCGGACGGCG
Organism: Pseudonocardiaceae bacterium; assembly: GCA_035463315.1. Taxonomy (GTDB): domain Bacteria; phylum Actinomycetota; class Actinomycetes; order Mycobacteriales; family Pseudonocardiaceae. The sequence continues at coordinate 853 of DATHTJ010000358.1, read as the reverse complement.
CGACGCTACGCGCCCCGCGAGTGCGTAACAGTGTTATAGCCCTCAATGCCACTCACAAGCGCGTAGCGCCACCGCGGCGCCGAGCCACGGCCAGAGCGGTCAGCAATCCGACACCCAGAGCACCACCGACCCATCCGACAGGCAGCACTGCCAGCACGCCAATCAGCAGTAGCCCGGTGAGCGCCACCAGGAGAAACACACGCCACCACTGCCCGTCAGGGCTATCCACCACCCGGAACGCCAACCGCGCCCAGACTGAATCGCCCGGTTGCGCCCCGAACTGGGTCGATCCTCTTGGCGCTCACGACGGCGGACAGGATCGCGGGCCACGCAAATGCAGTGCCCAGCTAGTCCATATCAGCTGCGGCACCCCGCGGCGGTAGCAGCGGACACGCCGGCGTCGTTCGCCCTCGTCGCCCGCCTGGGGCAGGAAGGACGTCCTCTCGGCCAACCATTCCGCACCTAGGTAACCGGGCAGCAGCCAGCTCACCCAACGTAGCGTCATGGGCGCCTCATCTGCGGCGGCGAGAATGTGCGCAGAAACGTGCATAGCTCGACGTTCTCCGACCACGACGACGCCGATGACGAGAAGAAAGAATAGGAAGCCGACGGCAACGACGACGACGCTACCGACAAGGACACCGGTGGCGACTTCGCTAAGAATTCCGAGGTAGTCGAGAAAGCCGAGGAAGCCGAAGTAACTAAGGAATCCGAGGACGCGGAAGAAACCGCGGAAACCGAGGGCGCGGAGGACAGTGCTGATGGCGTCACCAGCGCCGATGACGCCATCGTTGCTGCACAGGACTTGGTCGAAAACACAAACAGCAAAGAGGACAGCAACAGCGCCAGCGAC
>DATHTJ010000357.1:0-13024 GCA_035463315.1 Pseudonocardiaceae bacterium | reverse complement strand
GCCAGCTCGGCGCGGGCGATGACGTCCTGGTACCAGCGCGGGAAGTCGGTGCTCTGCGGGGTGAGCAGGGTCGGCTTGGACATGGCCGGAGCCTAGCCCGCTGCCGTGCTGCGGGTCGTCGGCGTTCTGGTCAGGCGCTCTGCTGGCTGCGCTGCCGATGCAACCATCGTTGCCCGCGTCACCACCGGATCGGGTACCTGCCCTCCAATCGCACCCACCCGACCGGCGCGGTTCTGGGCGTAGCACCACCGCGACTCGATGCCGTCTGATGCAGGGTAATTCGTATACTTATTGCTATTGTCGTTAAGCATTTTGCTATACGTGTGGTTTTTCGACCTGCTCCGGGGTCGACAGCTGCGGAACACTCCGTCGCGGTCAGGGTTGGCTCCTCAGCGATCCCGCCAAGCGAGCGGGGATGTGCGGAGGGCGGCATCGGCGATGCGGCGCGCGGTGTCGGTATGCAGGCCGCTGCGTGCGGAGTCGATCCAACCCTGCACCCTGGCGTAGCCCGCCTCCTGGTATTCGATTGCCTGGATCAGGCATTCGAGCTTGTCGGCGTCCTTCGCGCAGCGTGCCTCCGGAGTCCGCTGCGCCTCGTACTCGGCGACCGCCTCCTGCACCGTCTTGCGGGCGGCATCGGGTAACGAGGCGGTCTGGTCAGCAGTGATCACTTCGGGGGAGCGTTGGTCGAGGTAGGGCCTGGCGGTGTGCGGGATGTCACCGGTGCGGGTTTCCTGCGAGTCGTGCCAGATGGCGAGCAGCGCCGCCCGGCCTGGCTCGGCACTCTCGATCGCGGCGATGAGCGAGGCGAGCTGCGCGACCCGCAGGCTGTGCTCCGCGACCGATTCGGGATCCCGGACTCCTACATGCCACCAGCCGGCGCGGCGTATCCGCTTGAGCACACCGAGCTCGAATGCGAACTCGGCGACGGCGGCATGCTGCTCGTCGGGCTCCTCCACAAGCGTGACCCTACCTACCGGTGTACGAGGCGGACCGCGTAGGCGATGTCCGACAACTCACGCCGCGCCTGCACACTGAGATCGCGATCCGCGGCAAGCTTGTCGACCGTGCTGGCCGTTGCAGATCTCAGACCGGGATGGTTGCTGAGCAGAGCGGGATGGGCGAGCAGCAGCGCCCACACCGTGTGGATGTTGAGCTCGACCTGCCCGGAGCCGGGATGCAGACGTTCGAGCAGGTGTCCCAGCAGCCGATCTCCGCTCCAGTCCCGGGGGTCGACACGGACCATGAACTCGTCATCGACTTGGATGCCGTCGATCTCACCCACCCAATAGGCCCAGTAGTTGAGGTTCGCCTGCTCCAGCTGGTCGGTGGTCAAGGTCCGCTGAAGGAACGCCCGCAACGGGTCGCGATCGCCGCCGTAGGCCAGTGCGACGGCGCAGGACCGGACAACCACCCAGGACGGAACATGATCGGTGGGACCAGCGTCGCGCAGGGCGCGCAGCTGCTCGGTGCGCAGCCACTCGGCCGTGCTCGCTCGGGTGTCAAAACCGAGCAGGTAGATCGCTTGGCGACGGGGCAGCGCGGCGTACTCATGCGGGTTGGCGTTCGCGGTGACGAGGAGGTGATCGAAGAAGCGCGTCCGCTCGTCCTCGGTGAGCGTCGGCTGGCCGGGGGCAGGCCCGCGCCGCGCCCGCATTGTGACGAGGTCTCCCAGCTGGGTCGGGACTATCCCGGTGAACGGCCACGTGATCAGGTTGGTCAGCTTGCACTGGTGAACGGTTGCGCCCAGCGGGTGCCGGTCGGCCTCGATGAGCTGGTCGCCGGCCTGCACCGTGTCCGCGATGATCAGATCCGCCTGGATGGCGTCCTCCAGCGTTGCGAGCAAGGTGGGCTGCGCCCCGCATCTCAACAGCTGGTATCGCAGCCGCATCAAGTCCGCGGTGCGCAGGGCTGCCAGCGGCCGGCGACCGCTCTCCCAACCCTGCACGCTGGCCACGTCCACACCAAGCTGTCCAGCCAGTTGGACCTGAGTGAGCCCGGCCGATTCTCTGATCAACTTGAGCAGGAAGCCTGACACCGCGCCGAGGCAACGCCGCGAGCCCTGACTGCCGCGCAATGTTGCTCGGCCGCTGACCATCGAGTGTCCCCATCCACTATTGTTGAGCTGCGAATACTCGTACTGGCAGCCAGTTCCTCCCGGTCGCTCTTCAGGCTATCATTGTCCTGCAACCAAGCGATCACACACGGCGACTTCCCGCCGGTAGCACCGCTTACGGGACGGAACTGATGAGAACCGATGTGCGGCACGAGTTCGCCGAACGTCTGATCACGCTGAGACAACGGCTTCATCGCCGAGCGGACGAGACGCAGCGGGTGGTCATTGGGTGAACGATTCTCCTGACTCAATCCGTCGCTCTTTCTTCGAACGGTGGTACAGGTACAGGGAATCCCCAGAACCCGTGCGAAGCGTGCCGGAGGCATGGTACCGACTGTTTCGAGAACAGCTTGAAGAGCTTACTGATCGGCTCAGTGGCAAGAAATCGGTATCGCCAGCGGTAACCGAGGAGCAAATCGTTCAACTGCTGGCTGTGGTCGCTATCCTGGTGCGTCGGCACCATGTCAACAGGCGGGGACAATGCCAATTTTGTAGGTCGTCGAGATGGAAGTGGAGGCCCTGGAGTCGGCGACCGCCCTGCACCGTGTATAGAACTGTGAGCTTCGTCATGGGCCAAGGCTTGGACGAGGTGTGGTGGCGGTTATTCGAGAGTCTAGGGAAAGAACAGAGTTTGACAGAAGTACGGGAGTGGTTACAGGGCAGAGCGCTGGACACAACTTGTGCCGTTTGCGGTGAGACCCCCTCAGAGGGCGGATCGGAGGATAAGGAGGGGGCGCGGGAGTGAGATGGCAGCTCGGCTCTCACCGGTGGATCAGCGGCACAACGCTCAACTGAGCACGGCGGCAGGCACAGCGATCTCCTTAACGCGAATCGGGCTGGTGTAACCGCACCCGGCAGAGTTGCCCGTCCTCGATCTCGGCGGTCATCCAGCTGCAGGTCGGTTGGCGGCGCCGGTCGGTCGGAGAGCCCGGGTTCAGCAGCCGCAGGCCGGTCGGGGTGTGAGTAGGAGCGACGGTGTCCCACGGGATGTGGCTGTGTCCGAAGACCAACACGTCGGTGTCGGGAAAGCGGGCGGCGCACCGCGCCTCCCGGCCGCGCGCCGATCCCGTCTCATGCACGACCGCCAGTCGCACGCCGTCTAACTGGGCCGTCGCGACCTCTGGCAACCTTGCGGACAACGACGGCCCGTCGTTGTTACCGACCACCCCGATCAGCCGCTCCGACCGGGCCAGCACCGCATCCAGTAGCTCGACGCAGACCCAGTCCCCGGCATGCACCACGACATCGGCCTCGGCTACAGCCCGCCACAGCTGCTCGGGCAGATCCCGGGCGCGGTGCGGAACGTGAGTGTCGGCCATCAGCAGCAGTTTCACGTCCCCATCGTGCCCTGGCGACAGGGGACTGCTTACGGTCGCTGTCCGATCCCGGCGCCGCGCCGCAGGCCCTGCACGAGACTGGGTTGCCCGGGCGCCGTTGTCGGCTCACGTCCGAATGATGGCGGGGGAGGCGGGGAACGCATCAGGTGACCGGGTATGATCCCTCCGCTGCCGGGCCGGGTACCCCCGAGCCCTGCCCGGCAGCGCCGGTTCACCCAGTGCAGTGTGCGGGCTTAGCGCGCGGGCCGGGCCTGGGTTGCTGGGCGGGGTGAGGGTGACCTGCTGACCTTCGAGGGCGACGGAAGTTTACAGCGATGGTTATTGTCAGGCACCTGGTCTCACCTCGTGTTCGTCGATTTTGTCGCGCAGCTGTCGCAAGATCCGCAATCGAGTGGGCCCGATCCCGCCAATCGGAATTCCGGTGATGCGAGAGAGCTTGCTATAGGAGCTGGGATTGTCGGTGAACAGCATCCTTATCAGGGTCCGTCGGCGTGGTGATAACTCGTCGACGAGTTTCCGCAGCGTCCGTGTGATGTTAGCGTCGATGGCGTGCTGCTCGGGACCCGCCGAGGGGTCGGAGACAGTCTCTAGCGTCACGTCGGTGAGATGTGGTCCGAGCTTGGCCTGGCGCAGGATGCGCAGGCATTCGCGGCGGGCGATGGTCGCCAGCCACCCGCCCAACTGCTCGGGGAACTGCACCCGATCGGCATTTTCGGCCAGCCGTAGCCAGGTCATCTGCATCGCGTCGAGCGCGTCGGCCTCCTGCAGCCGAAACGATCGCACCGCCGCGAAAACGAACTTGCCGTACCGGCGGAAAATTTCATCCCACGCCGCTGGATCCCCCTCGCCGATCCCCTGCAACAGGTCAGCCGTACTGTCCGTGGCATCGGCGGGAAAGTCACTGATGGTGGCGGTCGTCATCGGAATCGCGGCCCCTTGGTGAAGTCGATGTCGGTCATGGCGGGTGGTCCCTTGTTCGATGGCGTGATCTGCAACGGTTCTGCACGCGCGTTGCTAGTGCTGTCGAAGGGCGGTGTATTTTGGTATAGCCAGATCGGCAGTCCTGACCGAATGCGACCCATCTGCTGACCGCATCGCCGGTAGGCGCGCGCATCGGTTTCGGCGCATTACTCTGGGTCGCCTTACGGTTGTCTTGAGGGATGGTCTCCTGCTTCTCCAGGATGCCGGACGCTCCGGGACCGGTCATCCCTTCCACAGACCACCTTCCGGGTATCCCAGGTCAGGTACTCCTGCTACCTCAGATGAGGTAGCTTGGGCAGGTTCCTACCTTCGTGGAATGACCTGTAGCCGGCCCACCAGCGGAAATGGCACAGCCGCCTGCCATGAAGGGTGCCTCCAGTCATCTGATGCAGGAGGATTGCATGGCCCTGGGGTAGACAAAAGATGATCCGTGAAAATGATGACCGGGCCTGGGGTCCCCGGTTCGCCCAGTGCACCGGGAGCGTTCTCGCGCGGCGTCAGCTGCCGTGCTGACCGAGCAGCTGCTCGCCCGCTGCTTTCCGCCGAGCCTCAGTCACCAGATCTTCACGCGTTGGTCGGGTGGGCGGAAGAGCTTGTCGCCGTCTTTCACGTTAAAGGCCGCGTAGTACTCGGGCAGATTGCTGACGACGCCGTTGGTGCGGAACTCATGGGGGCTGTGGGGATCGCTCAATAGCTGCGAGCGCAGCGCCTCGTCCCGGCTCTTGCCGCGCCACGCCTGCGCCCACCCCAGGAAGAAGCGTTGCTCGCCGGTAAAACCGTCCAGCACAACTGCCGGTCGGCCGCCGAGCGACAGCCGGTAGGCGCGCATCGCCACCGTGAGGCCAGACAGGTCGGCGATGTTCTCGCCCAGGGTGAGCTCACCGTTGATGTGCTGGCCGGGCAGCGGCTCGTAGGCCGAGTACTGCGCGGTCAGGGCGGCGGTCCGTTCGGTGAAGCGCTGCACGTCCTGCGGCGTCCACCAGTCGCGGAGATTGCCGGTCCCGTCGAACTTGCGGCCCTGGTCGTCGAACGCGTGGCTGATCTCATGACCGATGATCCCGCCGATGCCGCCGTAATTGACGGCATCGTCAGCGGTCGCGTCGAAGAACGGTGGCTGCAGGATCGCGGCCGGGAACACGATCTCGTTGCGCCTCGGGTGGTAGAAGGCGTTGACCGTCTGCGGTGTGGTGAACCACTCGTCGCGGTCCACCGGCTTGCCGAGCCTGTCGAGGTCCCGCTGGTGCTCGAGCCGGGCCGAGCGCAGCACGTTGCCCATCAGATCGTTGCGGGCGACTGTCAGCGTCGAGTAGTCCTTCCACTTGTCCGGATAGCCGATCTTCACGGCGAGCTTGCTGAGCTTGTCCTTGGCCTGTGTTTTGGTCGCGTCGCTCATCCAGTCCAAGCCGTCGATGGACGAGTGGTAAGTGTCGATCAGCGTGCTGACCAGCGCGTCGATCCGCCGTTTGGCATCTGGCGGGAAGTACCGTTGGACGTATCGCTGGCCGAGCAGGTCACCCATCGCGCTGTCGACCGCGGCGACTCCCCGCTTCCACCGTGGGCGCATCTCCTGCTGCCCGGCCAGCTCGCGGCTGCGGAACTCGAAGCGCGCCGTGACGAAGGCCTCGCTGAGGTAGGGGGCGAGGCCGTCGATGAGCTTGAATTTCAGGTAGGCCTTCCAGTCCGCCAGTGGCACGGAGGTCAGCGCGACACCCAGCGCGGTGAAGTAGCTTGGCTCGGCGGCAACGAAGTCAGGGGTATGCACACCCGCCGCGTCGAGGTAAGCCCTCCAGTCCAGCCCCGGGGTCCGCGCAGTGGCATCGGCGACGGTGTACTTGTTGTAGGTGGCCGTCGCGTCGCGTTCCATCGCGGCGGACCACTGGACTTCGGCGAGACGGTTCTCCAGGGCGAGCACGCGGCTGGCCGACCCGTCCGGATCGGCGATGCCGGCCAGGCCCAGCATGCGTGCGGCGTAGGCCCGCAGCTTGTCGCGGATCGTCACGAACTGCGGATCGGACTTCAGGTAGTAGTCCCGGTCGGGCAGGGTGAGCCCGGACTGCCAGACGCTCGGGAGGTAGGCCGACGCGTTCTTGGCGTCCTGATTGATGGACAGCGCGAGGGGGCTGGAGATGTTCGTCGTCGCGCTCTCGCCGAAGTACCGGGCGAGGTCCGCCGGGGTGGCGAGCGCGTCGATGCGGTCCAGCGACTCCTTCAGCGGGGCGGCCCCGAGCGCGTCGACTCGCGCGGCGTCCATGAAGCTCGCGTAGAAGTCACCGATCTGCTGGTCTGGCGAGCCGGCCGCGCCGCGGCGGGCCGCGCTGTCCTCGACGATCGCTCGCAAGTTCGTCTCGGACTGGTCGGCAAGCGCGACGAATGCGCTGTACTGGGATCGGTCGCCCGGTATGTCGGTGGTGCGAAGCCACTCGCCGTTCGCGAACTGGAAGAGGTCGTCCTGCGCTCGCGCCTGGCGGTCGTATCCGGGTAGCAGCAGCCCTGATCCCAGCGGTGGTGGTGTGCTCGCGCAGGCCGCCACGCCCCACATCAGTGCAACCAACACGCCGGCCAGCAGTCGAGATCGATTCACCGCACCCCCAAGGACAGAACCTCGACCTTAGAGCCAGACGGGTGAGAACGACATGACGTAGCGGGGCACCGGCGTGGCGGCACTGGCCGGCATGGCTCTTTCCGACTCACGGGTCAACGGCCACCGGCCCCGGCGCCACCCTCCGTGATGCTCAGAATCGCGTCGATCAGCCGTTGTGTGCGGGTCTGGGATTGCAACCACGACGGCAGATCCAGCAGTGCCATGATCTCGCCGGCGAGCACCTCGCCGATCACGTCCGGCCACAACCGCATGGCCTTCGCGGCAGCGGCTGCGGCCATCCGGTCCGCGGCGTACTGGTCGACTTCCTGCGCGACCGCGATGTGGGTGTCGGGCGGTTCTGGCACCGGCACCGAGATCACCGGTCCGGCCATCCTGAGCGTCATACAGAACTGAGTGCCCACCCCACCTGCTGCGTACCGTTATCCCTGAGGATTTTCGCCCAGTGGCGGCCTGGGCGAGCTGCCACCGGTGAGGGTGGCGCTGTGCGGCCACCTGTCGGGCACGGTCCGACGGACCGCCACTCAGCGGACTCCGGCCATCAGCCGGCGGATCATCGGGCTGAGCGCGAGGAGGACCACGCCGACGGCGATCGCGGCCACGCCGAGGCCGCCGAAATAGGGCGCCTCGTGCTCCGGCCGGTAGAAGCCGGCGAGCGATCCGGACAGCGCCGTGCCCAGGGCAACGGACAGGAAGTACAGCGCCACCGTCTGGCTGCGGAACACCCCCGGAGAGATCTTGGTGGCCAGCGAGAGCCCGACCGGCGAGAGCAACAGCTCCCCGATGGTGAAGACGAGCAGGATGAGGGCAATGGCGAGCAGCGGAGTGACCGGTCCCACGCCGCCGGCCCACGGCAGGAACAGCAGGAAGGCCAGGCCGATGGTGACGGTGCCGAGCGCGAACTTGATCGGCGTCGACGGCTGGCGCGGTCCCAGCCTCGTCCACAGCAGGGCGAACACCGGCGCCAGCAGGATGATCATAACCGGGTTGAACGCCGTCACCCACTCCGTGGGCATCTCCCAGCCGAACAGGTTCCGGTCGAGCCGCCCGTCGGCGTAGATCTCCACCACCGTGAACTGCTGTTGGTAGAGCGACCAGAACACCGCGTTGACCACGAACAGCGGGATGAACGCCAGCACCCGGCTGCGCTCCACCACGGTGATCTTCGGACTGGCCAGGATGACCGCGAAGTACACCACCGCAGCCACCACACACAGGACCACGACGACATCCGACAGGTTCGCGGCCGTGATCACCCCACTGGTCACCAGGACGACGATCGCGGCGACGACCACCGCGGCGGCGCCCGCGACCATGGTCCACCGGGAGCGGGGCAGCGGGTTGGGCACGATGCTCGCCTCGGCACCCAGGTTGCGGCGCCCGATCGCGTACTGGATCAGTCCGGCGGCCATGCCGATGGCGGCCACGCCGAAGGCGTAGTGGAAACCGAGCGTGGTTCGGGTGAGCCCGGTGAGCAGCGGACCGAACAGCGCGCCGGCGTTGATCCCCATGTAGAACAGCGAGAAACCGGCGTCCCGGCGGTCGTCGTTGGCCGCGTACAGGGTCCCGACGACGGCCGTGGCGTTGCCCTTGACCCCACCGCTGCCCAGGGCGACACACGCCAGCCCCACGCCCACGCCCGCGAAACCCGGCAGAATCGCCAGCGCGATGTGCCCGATCATCACGAGCACGGCGCTGTAGAACAGCGTCCGCTCGGCGCCGAGCATCCGGTCGGCGACCCAGCACCCGACGATGGTCGAGACGTAGACCAACCCACCGTAGGCGCCGACCAGGCTGGTGGCGGTGGCCTTGGGCAGCCCGAGCCCGGGGTTGGAGCCGGCCACCTCGTAATACAGGTACAGCGTCAGCGACGCGAGCATCCCGTAGTAGGAGAAGCGCTCCCACATCTCGACGCCGAACAGGTTGGCCAGTCCCCGGGGATGCCCGAAGAACGCCCGATCCGTGCGGGGGTCGGTCACGGTGCTACTCACCCGCGCCACTCTGCACCCCGGTCACCCCCGGTGCCAGCACAGGGGCAGGCCCGTAACTCTCATCAGGTTCCACTGGCCGACGGTGGTGCGCTGGCACCGCGGTGCTTACCGACGTAGCGCGGCCGGCCGGTCATCGCAGGACTTGCCGGCCCCCTCCGGGATGCGCAGAACCGCGTCGACCAGCCGCTGCGTGCGGGTCTGGGATCGCAGCCACAGCGGCAGATCCATCAGTGCCATGATCTCGTCGGCGAGCACCTCGCCGATCGCGCCCGGCCACAACCGCTTGGCTTTCGCGGCGGCGGCTGCCGTCATCCGGTCCGGGGCATACCGATCGCCTTCCTGCGCGACCGCGATGTGTGTCTCAGGCATCGGAAACCGCCTCAACCAGCGGCCCATGCGGGTCACACGTGACGGGTTCTGGCACCGACACTGAGATCACCGGTCTGGTCATCCTGAGCGTCATACAGAACAGAGCGTCGACACCACTCCCTGCGTACCTGCCGTTCCTGAATATTTCCCAGTTCAGCCGTGCTCGCGCCGGTTCTCCCCGGCATGATCGGGTTTGCCCTGCACACGGTGTGTGCGCAGGACGAGTACCTGTTCCCCCGGCTGCGCCGCACGGCGTCACCGAAGCAGTGATCAACAGGGGGTCGGACGTCACCGACACGTAATTTCTTTGCGGGATTCACCGTGTTTAGGTAACGATGGGGACACACCTGGTGGCGGCCCTCACGGCAACTCAGTCGAGGCCGCACCGAACCACACACGGTGGAGGATCGAACTAACTAAGCTGTCGAACTCGACTTTCGAGCCAACCGGCCGGCTTACCGGACGAACGCGGGTGGCTTTAGTTCAGCGCGTTTTCAGTGACGGCGCTGAACAGCTCAGGGAGAAATCATGACTGTGCCCATTCAGCAGGACGGGTTGAACCGTCCTTATGTCCACGGCGAGCTGCCGGGACCGCACTCGGCCGAACTCCTTGCCCGGCAGAGTCGCAGTGAGTCCAACGCCAGGGTGTATCCGCGGCATTTACCAATCGCGATAGCGGATGCTGCGGGCAGCTTCGTTCGCGATGTCGACGGCAACGTCTTCATCGACTTCCTCAACGGTGCTGGTGTGCTGCCGCTGGGACATAACCATCCGGAGCTGGTCCGGACGGTGACTGAGCAGCTTGGTGTGTTCACCCACGGTCTGGACTTCCCGACCCCGGCCAAGGACGCCTTCACCGAGGCGCAGCTGTCCATGCTCCCGCCGGGCCTGCGCAGCCGGATGAAGGTGCACTTCTGCGGACCCACCGGAGCCAACGCGGTTGACGCCGCGCTGAAGCTCTGCAAGATCGCGACCGGCCGCGGCGACGTCATCTCCTTCCAGGGTGGCTTCCACGGCACCACCCATGCCGCGATGGCGCTGACGGGCCTGGTGGCGAACAAGGCCTCTGTTCCCCACGGCGTGCCCGGCGTTCACTTCTTCCCGTACTCCTCGTGCAGCAGGTGCCCGGTCGGGCTCATCCCGCAGACCTGCACGATCAACTGCGTCCATTACCTGGAGCAGGCGCTGCAGGATCCCAACGGGGGGGTACCCCTGCCGGCCGCGGTCGTGCTGGAGATGGTGCAAGGCGAAGGCGGCGTCGTGCCCGCCCACCCGGACTTCGTCGCACGGGTGCGTGCGCTGACCCGGGCACTGGACATCCCTCTGGTGGTTGACGAGGTGCAGACCGGCTGCGGCCGCACCGGCACCTGGTTCGCCTTCGAGCAGTACGACATCGAGCCCGACGTCATCGTCGCGTCCAAAGCGCTCAGCGGTATCGGGACCCCGGTCGCGATCATTATGTACGACCAGCGGCTGGATACCTGGGCTCCGGGCGCGCACACCGGGACCTTCCGGGGCAACCAGCTGGCCTTCGCGGCGGGAGTGGAGACGATCCGGATCTTCCGCCGGGACGATGTGCTGGGCAACGTGCGGCGGCGCGGCGAACAGATCGCCCGGATACTCGCCAGGCTGCGGAACAACCCATGGGTGCGCGAGGTGCGCGGCCGGGGGCTGATGTGGGGCATCGAGCTCGCTGACCCGCTGGGCAGCCGGCCTGCAGGTGAGCTGGCGGGCCAGATCCAGGCGGCAGCGTTGCGACGGGGGTTGATTCTGGAGCTCGGCGGCCGCAGCGACTGCGTCGTGCGGATGCTGCCACCTCTCAACGTGACCGCCGAGGTCATCGACACCGCGTGCTCGATCTTCCTCGACGCCCTGCAGGAGTGCTGCCCGTCGACCCCGTGGTCGCCAGGGCCGCTGCTGTCTGCCAACTAATCGAACCCGGGGTATACCGCGCGTCACCGTCGGTACACCCCTGACCGCGTGGGAGCGCGGTCTGATTCAAGGGGGCATCATCAATTCGGGGGCAAGCGATCTTGTTGATCTCGCGTTCGGCAGGGCTGCGCCGGCTGACCGCGTCCTGGTCTGCGAGCAGTCTGAGCACACGATCCGGTGGCAGCCTGGCGAACGTCTCGATCACCTTTTCGAGGATCGGTGCGACCGGAGCGGAAGCAACGGTCAGCGCGGCCAACTCGCCGTGGACGCTGGCGACACTGTCCTGACCTATGACCAGCTGGACGCGCGGGCCAACCAGCTCGCTCGCCATCTGCTGGCCCGGGGTGCCCGGCCCGGTGACCGGATCGGGCTGCTGTTCGACCATGCCGTGCACTCCTACGTCAGCATGCTGGCCGTACTCAAGATCAACGCCGCGTACGTGCCGCTGGACGTCGGTTTCCCGTCCGATCGGTTGTCCTACATCGTGGGCGACGCTGGGGTGGGCATGGTGCTCTCGCTGTCGCACCTGCGTGATCGTGTCGGGCATCTCCCCGTCACGTTGCTCTGTGTTGACGAGAGCGCGGAGGTAGTCGCCGCCCAGCACGACCACCGGCTCACCGCCGCGGAGAAGGGCGACGCGGTCGATGAGCTGTGCTACATCATCTACACGTCGGGCTCGACGGGTCGGCCCAAAGGCGTGGCGATCGAGCACGCCAGCATCTGCAACTTTGTCCGGGTCGCGGTCGAGGTCTATGGGATCGGGCCGCGTGACCGTGTTTATCAGGGCATGACGATCGCCTTCGACTTTTCCGTCGAGGAGATCTGGGTGCCATTGCTGGCCGGGGCGACCCTGGTGCCCAAGCCAGCCGGGTCCAGCCTGCTGGGCGACGAGCTTCGCGAGTTCCTCGCAGCCAACGAGGTCACGGCGCTGTGCTGCGTGCCGACCCTGCTGGCGACCCTGGACGGGGATCTTCCCGGCCTGCGCTTTCTGCTGGTGTCCGGCGAGGCGTGCCCGCAGGACCTCATCGCTCGGTGGCACCGGCCCGACCGCAGGTTCCTCAACGTCTACGGCCCGACCGAGGCCACGGTCACCGCGACCTGGACGGTGGTCCACCCGGACCGGCCGGTGACGATCGGGGTGCCGCTTCCGACCTATTCCGCGGTGATCCTCGATCCGACCGGGGAGCACCGGGCACTGCTGCCCGGTGAGGTGGGCGAGATCGGCATCGCCGGGATCGGACTCGCGCGCGGTTACCTCAACCGTGACGATCTCACCGACCGGGCGTTCATCCCCGACTTCGTCGGGATCGACAACAATCCCTCAGGCCGGATCTACCGCACCGGGGACCTGGGCCGGGTCAACGACGATGGCGAGATCGAGTACCACGGCCGGATCGACACCCAGGTCAAGATCCGCGGGTACCGCGTCGAGCTGACCGAGATCGAGTCGGTGCTGCTGCAGGTGCCGGGAATCGCGCAGGCTGTCGTCGACACCTACGAGCCGGAGCCCGGCACGGTGGAGCTGGTCGCCTACTACAGCCGGCGCACCGACACCGCCGCCGTGGACCAGCAACAGGTCTACGAGCAGCTGCGCGGGCGGCTCCCGCGGTACATGGTGCCGGCCTACCTCGAGGAACTCGCGGTCATCCCGATGCTCCCGAGCGACAAGGCCGACCGCCGCAACCTTCCCGCGCCGAGC
>DATHTJ010000356.1:0-2779 GCA_035463315.1 Pseudonocardiaceae bacterium | reverse complement strand
TTCGGCCAACAAGCCTGACTAACCGGCCAGCGCACGCACTCGCTGCCGCACCGCTGCCGCGCCGAGCGCTTGGGCGATGGCGTAGAGGTCGGGACTGCGGGTGGAGCCGGTGAGGGCGACGCGGATGAGTTGGGATGCTTCGCGGATGGAGCCGGGGTAGGCGTCCGGGTTTTTCTTGTATTCCTTAGGGTTGGGTGCGAAGCCGTGTTTCGCGGCGAGCTCGCGGATCTGGTTGAACCATTCCTGAGGGTCGTCGAGGTGCTGGTAGCCGTCGGCGAAGTCACGGGCGAAACCGGCCGCGATGGTGGCATTCACCCCAAGTGGGGCGAGGCGCTCGTCTGTGGGGCCGGCCAGCGGGGCGAACAGTTGGCGGAAGAAGAAGCTGTAGGCGGGCCGGAAGTCCGACCACTTGCGCAGGTCCTTGCGGGGATTGTCGACGCCGTCGCGTTCCACGGCCAGGGCACGGAGGGCGAGATCGGGCTCGGTGTCAAGGACGGCGGCGAGGTCGGGGTCGAACTGGCCAGCCCAGGTGCGGACGGCGTCGAGGATCTGGTGGCCGGTGAGGGTCGCGATGTGGTCGGCGCTGATGTCTTCGAGCTTGACCAGGTCCACCAGTGGTCCGGCGACGCCGCACTGGTCCAGCTGAATGGGTGTGGCGAGTGCCTTGTCGAGCGGGAGCTCGGCGAGCCGCCCGTTGGCCAGGCCCCGCAGGTAGTACAGGACGGCGGCGGCGGGGTAGCCGGCTTCGATATAGAAGTCGACGCCGGCTTCGGGGTCTTTGCGCTTGGACAGCTTGCGTTTCCCGCCGGGGATCTGCTTCATCAGCGGTGCGATGTGCGCGTAGGTGACCGGCTCGAACCCCAGGGCGTCGAACAGTTGCAGGTGCAGTGGGACTGAGGAGATCCACTCCTCGCCGCGGATCACCAGGCTGACGCGCATCAGGTGGTCATCCACGGCGTGCGCAAAGTGATAGGTCGGCAGCCGGGGTGACTGGTCAGAGGATTTCAGGATGACCGTGTCGTTGCGGTTGGCCTCGTGTTCAAGTTGCCCGCGGATCGCGTCGGTGAAGCGGAGCCGCTGCCCGGCAGCCTCGTCGGGGGCGCGGAAGCGCACCACGTACGGGGCGCCTGTGGCGAGCTCGGCCTGCACGGCACCGGGATCGGCGTCGCGCCAGCGGGCCCATGATCCGTAGTAGCCGGTGGGGATCTTCGCGGCTTGTTGCCGGGCGGCGATGTCAGCGAGCTCGTCCTTGGTGGCGAAGCACAGGTATGCCGTGCCCTGGCGCAACAGCTCCCGCACGTAGGTGAGGTAGATACGGTCGCGGGCTGACTGGCGGTAGGGGCCGTAGCTACCCTGCTGGTCGTCCTCGTCGGGCGGGAGACCGAAGTAGTCAAAGGCGCGTGCGAACTGGACCAGGGCGCCTTCGACCTCGCGGGACTGGTCGGTGTCCTCCACCCGCACCAGGTAGACGCCTCCGGAGTGCGTGGCGATGTCGCGGTCGATGGTGGCTACGTAGACGCCGCCAATGTGCACGAACCCGGTCGGTGACGGACCGAACCGGGTGACCTGAGCGCCCTCGGGAAGCTGCCGCGGCGGGTAGCGCTGTTCCCAGTGCTGGGGTTCGGGCAGGTCTGCGGGGAACAGGCCGTCGATGACCGCGCGGTCTAGCATGGAGAGGCCAGTCTCGCTTCCGGGTCGAATCCGATCATGGAATGGGGCGGGGGCAGACGCCCCAGGTTATCAATCGTGCCTATTCAGCATGCCTGCCGGAGGCCAGCGGTCGGTCGGTGCCGGCGGGAACTCGGCGCATGGCGGACTTCCAGGTGACGGGGCGATACCCGGCCGCGGTCGCCAGACGACGCATCTCACGTGAAGGTGAGTGTGGCAGCGTGATGATCCGATGATCAGCCGGGGACTAGCCGCCGTCTGTGGACATCTCCCGGTGATCCGAGCCACATGGCCCCGGAGAGAAATGCACAAAGAAACGTCCTTCTGGTCAGGAAAGTACTCCGGAGATTGCGGAGCGCCCTCGCTCCGTGCGTGACTCGTGCGTGGGGAGTAGCGGCTAGCCAGGAGTTCATGGAACAGCAGCACTCGGGGAACTAACTGGCGGCTGGGGACGACTACACCTCTACGAGGATACGAGGAGGAGGTGGATGTGGCTGCGGTGGCGAGCTTTGCCGCGATGTTCGCCGGGATGGCCCTGTTCTTCGCAGTGCGGCTGCTCGCTTTCCGCCGAGACGCCTCGGGGGGTGGCTGGAACGCTGACCGCAGCGCGGACGCGTCGCACGGCGTGATGAGCCTCGGCATGGCCGCGATGTTCTGGCCCTGGGGTAATCCGTTACCTGCGCTGTATTGGCAGGTGCTGTTTGGCATGACGGCCGCGTGGTTTGCGGTGCGGCTGCTTCGACGAGGGGTGCGACCAGTCACGATCCCGCAACCTGGCCCGGGCCGAGGCGCCGAACTGCACCACGTGCTGGGGAACCTGGCGATGGTGTACATGCTGGCCGCAGTTCCCGCCGGCCACGGTCTAGCGCACAGCACGCACTTGCCCGGGATCAGCGGCCCCGGCATTGCACTGCCGGCGCTGGCCTGGGCTCTTGTCGGGTATTTCCTGGTGTCCGCGGTGTGGTTGGGCGCGCGGTTGGTCGAGCCGGTGCGCACCGCGGCAGCGACCTCCGCTGGTGCTGTCCTGCTGGGTGGACCGCGCGGCGTGGTCACCTCGCCCCACCTGGTCGGTTCCTGCCAGGTCGTCATGGGTATCGGGATGAGCTACATG
>DATHTJ010000355.1:0-9696 GCA_035463315.1 Pseudonocardiaceae bacterium | reverse complement strand
GTGCCGCAGCCGGCGCCACCGTAGTACTAGAGACCGACCCCGACTCCCAGGCTGAGGACATCGCCTGGCTACGAGACCAGCTGAGCTGCCGCTGATTACTGCGATCTGGCTCCAGACTGCGCCGTGAGGGGTGCGTCGTGGGCGTCGTTGAGTATGCCGCCGTGGGGGTCGTCGTTGTCGGCGAGCCGGACTGGGTCACGGTCTGGGCGCCAGATGTGCCGCAGCACCAGCGCCGCCAGCAGCAGCACCGCGGCATCGCGCACCAGCACCGCGCCAAGGAATGGCTCCATGGGCAAGCCCTGGCGGTCCGGGCCAAGGTAATAGGCCATCCGAGGGGCCCAGACCAGCGCATCGAGCACCATCCAGGCCAGCACCGGCTTCCACTGGGGGATCGCCAACACCGCGAGCGGTACCAGCCACAAGGAGT
This sequence comes from Pseudonocardiaceae bacterium, assembly GCA_035463315.1. Lineage (GTDB taxonomy): Bacteria > Actinomycetota > Actinomycetes > Mycobacteriales > Pseudonocardiaceae. The sequence goes on along the minus strand of DATHTJ010000355.1, from coordinate 9,269 downwards.
ACTGCGGGCTCCACACCTTGTTGATGAGCAGGAACGCGCACACCACCAGAAAGCACAGCTGGGCCAGCCGTGGACGGCGCGGCGCCGCCAGCGCGACCCAGCCGATCCCGGCGCAGGCCAGCAGGAACAGCGTCGCGCTGACCAGGTTGAGCACGAGGGGAATCTGGCCGGGGGCCAGCACCCCATCGAAACCAGGCCAGCCGGTGACGGCGGACACCACGGTGTACAGCGAGTCCGGGTCGGCCCCACGCCGGCCGGACAGCCGGAAGAACTCCGACCATCCGGCCGGGAACAGCACCGCCACCGGCAAGTTGACGATCACCCAGGTCCCCGCCGCCGCGGCGGTGGCCTGCAGCCCGGCCCGCAGCCGCCTGGCCCGCAAGCACAGCAGCAGGATCGGGCCCAGCAGGAACAGGGGGTAGAGCTTGGCGGCCCCGCCCAGCCCGAGCAGCACACCAGCGAGCACTGGACGTCGCCGGGCCCAGGCCAGCAGCCCCGTCGTGGCCAGCGCGGTGGCCAGCGCATCGAAGTTGGTGAACACGTGCACCAGCACCAGGGGCGACAGCGCGGCCAGCGCGGCGTCCCATGGTCGTCGCGCCGACAGCAGCACCAGCGCCCACACGGTCACCAGCCAGGCCGCAGCCAGCCATACCGCGCTAATGTTGAAGTACACGATGGCGGGAGCCGATGCGGGCAACCAACCCAGCTCGGCCACCGCCACCCATGCCTGGGCGAGCTTGGCGACGGCCCACTGGTACATGCCGGTGATCACCGGGTACTCCATGTACCGCACCTGCTCCCCGGGTTCACCCTGGTGCTCGACCCACGAGGTGGCATACGGCAGGCCCGCCAGCCCAGGCCGGTCCAGCCGCTCCGCGGTGTAGAGCGGGACAGTGTCGGAGTAGCACATGGCCCGGTACTGGCGGCCGTCCGACCAGTCCACCTGCAGCACACCGGCACTGTCCCGGTAGGTCTGCAGACACGGCGCCTTGGCCAGCCAGCCGAGCGCCAAGGTGATCGTCGCGAGCAGCAACACCACGCGCAGCGGGCTCCAGAACCAGTGCCGACCCAGCACCGCGTGCCGACCCAGCGGACCGCCCACGATCCGGCTGGCCAGCCGGGGCACCGGGTCGGTCCAACTGGGCACCACCCGCTGCGAGGGCGTCAGGGAGCGCCCGTCGATCCAGCCGCCGGCCGAGCCGGCAACCGGACCACCGCCGGCTGAGCCGGCATCCAGATGACGACCCAGATGACGACGACGGAGCACGACGGTGATGCTACGAAGTCGCGGTCAGCGCCGCTGACCGCCCACTTCCTACTCGTCTTCCGGGTCGCCACATCCGAACGGGTAGCACCTTCTCAACGGGGGATCGATCGGCTCTTCCTCCGCAGGCTCGATCGGCGTGGGAAGGGAGTCGAAATCCGGTTCGGGTCTGGCGGATGGCGTGACCCGCGCGGACTCACGCCTGGTCGACCGTGACGGAGCCTGCTGCACCGGAGGTGGCGCGGCCGGACCGATCAGGGTGAACTCGGGGAAGGTCTCCATCGGGGTGCCCGCCAGGTAGGAGTTCATGAACCGCTGCCAGATCGCTCCTGGCAGTCCCCTCCCGAAGATGTCGTCGCCGGTGACGTTCTTGATCGCCGAGTTGGCCGGATCACCCACCCACACCGCGGTGGAGATCGAGGGGGTGTACCCGACAGTCCAGGCGGCGGAGTTGGTGCCGGTGTCGCCGCGCTGGTGGGTACCGGTCTTGGCGGCAACCTGACGGCCACCCTCCAGGGGGATCTGCGAGCTGCGCGCGACGTCGGTCAACGTCGCGGTGAGGTTGCGGGCCAACCGCGAGTTGCGCTCCAGGTTCGTCGGGTCGAAGGCCTGCTTCGGCTCGTTGAGGTGGGTGTAGTTGACCTCGCCTTCGGCGTCGACGTACTCGCGGACGAAGAACGGGTCGTGCCGCATCCCGTCGGCGGCAAAGGTCGCGTAGGCGCTGGCCATGTCGATCGTGTGCACCGGGTACTGGCCTAGCGTGATACCGAGAGCCGGCCGCCCACTGTCCAGCTCCGCCATGGCGCGCTTGCCGTTGACCTGCTCCGGGATGCCGGCCTGGACCGCGGCATCCCGGACCGCCTGCGGTCCCACCCGGTCGGCCAGCCGCACGAAGGCCGTGTTGACTGACTGCGTCATCGCCTCGCGCAAGGTCAACCTGGAGTAGTTGCGGCTCTCCGAGTTGGCATAGGGGAGACCATCGATGACCAGCGGAGAGTCGCCGGAATAGATCGAGTTCAGGCCGATGTCCCGCTCGAGCGCGGCCATCATGGTGAACGGTTTGAAAGCCGAGCCCGGGTTCCACACCGGCCCGCCGGCCAGGTCGAAGCCGCCCCCGTCCTGCCCGCCGTAGTAAGCGAGCACCCCGCCAGTGCGCGGATCGATCGCGACCAGCGAGGAGTGCAGGTTCGGCGGCTGCCCGCGCAGCTCGGTGAGCACCGTGTCCCGGGCCAGGCGCTGCGCCCGGGCATCGATAGTGGTGCTGATCCGTCCACCGTTCATGGCCAACCGCTCCCGGTTGATGCCCTGCTTCTCCAACTCCTCGAGCACCCGGTCGACGATGTGCGCCCGGTCGTCGGTCGGCGAGCCCGGGGCCTGTTCCGGCGCGATGGTCACCGGGTACCGCGCCGCATCCCGATCGGCCTGGGGCAGCCAGCCCTGGGCGACCATGCCGTCCAGCACGAAGTTCCATCGGGACTCCGCTTGTTGCGGGTTCTCGGCGGGGTCCAAGCGGAAGGGGGACCGGATCGAGCTGGCCAGCACCGCCGCCTCGGAAATGGTCAGGTTCTGCACGTTCTTGCCGAAATACGCCTGGCTGGCGGCCTGGATGCCATAGGCACCACGGCCGAAGTAGATCGTGTTGAGGTAGTCCTCCAAGATCTGATCTTTGGAGTTCCGCTTGGTCATCTTAGCCGCGATGATCACCTCGGGGAACTTCCGAAATATGAGGCTGTTCTCGTCGTGGCCGGTGGCCACCTTGATGTACTGCTGGGTGATCGTGGAGCCGCCGCCGCTGCCGCCGGTGAGCTGCTTCCACGCGGCCCGCCCGATGCCCGTGATGTCGAACCCGGGGTTGGATCGGAAGCTGCGGTCCTCGGCGGCCAGCACGGCGTTCTGCACGTATGCCGGCACCTGGTCGATATTGACCGCGATCCGGTTGCCCTGCTCGGGCACGTAGCGGCCGATCTCCGTGGTCCCGTCGCTGGCCATGATGGTGGTGACCTGCTTGCGCTGCGCCGCCAGTGCCGTGGGGGACGGCACGGTGAAAAACAGCCAGCCAGCAAAGAACGCCAGCACCGGCGTCAGGATGGCGAGAAGCAGGCCCACGAGGGCGATCTTGCGGGCCCGGCGCCAGCGAGTCCCGCTGTCCGCCTGCGGGTAGCGCCCGCCGCCAGACCGAGTGTCCTCGTCGGCGGGGCGGGAGGAGGGGTGGGTCAGTAGCTCAGGCTCCGGCTGGGATGGCAGGGCTGACGGTGCCACCGCGGGCGGAGGTAGACCGCCCGCGGTGGCACCGTCAGCCCGCCCACCCCGCGGTCGGGGCTGGTCAGATAGCCGGTTGTGGGCGAACCGCTCAGGGGGGCAGTTCGCACTCGGATTCCACGAGTGCCGACCGCTGTCTCCTCGCTGGTCGCTCACGCGCTGGCCTCCCAGACCGATACTCGGGTCGCGAAGGGGTGTTCGCCCAGCTGCGGGCGCGGGTCACTCCGCTGCAGTCCTCCTGCGGGACCGCCTACTTCCCACACCCTTCGTCGTCCCCAGGACGTATGACTGCACGAGGTGGTTCCAACTGCACGTCCGGCACACCTCAACGACGTACACGCTGAACTCCTCGAACAGCATCGCCATCCGGTTCAGCTCATCGAGGGTCCGGGCGGAGCCTGCGGCATGCTTGAGCTCGTCACCGTACACCCAGGAGACCAGCGTCAACGGCTCCTTGCGGCAGACCGGGCAGGTGACCGGGCTGGGCTCGCCGTGGAACTTGGCCGCCCGCAGCAGGTACGGGGTCGCGTCGCAGACCTCCATGACCCCGACCCGGCCGGCGTAGACCTCCGCGAGCAGCGCACGCCGCCGCAGCGCGTAGTCCACCACCTGCCGTTGGGTCCGCACGCCAGACAGCCTACGCAACCATTTCGTGACCATCGCTCGGGCGTTCGGGCGAGTCGACCGTCATGACGTCGATCTGGCGACACGCCGAATGTATCGGCGCGATATAGTTACCTTACATATCGGAGCGTCCGCCAGGAGGTGCCGCGTGCTGGAGCTAGCGGTGCTCGGGGTGCTTTACGACGATCCGATGCACGGTTACGAACTGCGTAAACGGCTGACCGATCTGCTCGGGGCGTTCCGCGCCTGCTCCTTCGGCTCGCTGTACCCCACCCTGCGCCGGTTGCAACGCTGCGGCTTCATCGTTGAGGACAACGAGCGCGGGGAGGAGCTGCACACCCGCCGGGGCACAGCCTGGGCTCGCCGTGCCCGGCGGGTGTACAAGCTCACCGCGGACGGCAAGGAACGCTTTGCCACCTTGCTGGCCGATGCCGGCCCGCAGACCTGGGAGGACCACGGTTTCGGAGTGCACCTGGCGTTCTTCTCGCGGACTCCCGCCGAAGTCAGGATGCGCATCCTGGAGGGGAGGCGGCGCCGGGTCGAGGAACGTCGAGAGGGGCTGCGCGCCGCGCTCGCGCGGGCCGGCGACCAGATCGACCGCTACACCCTCGAGCTGCACCGGATGGGTCTGGACACCAGTGAGCGCGAGGTGCGCTGGCTCAACGAACTGATCGCCCATGAACAAGCGAACCCGGCACCATCACACGACGACAGAGAAAGGTCAGACCATGACTGAAGGCCGCGTCGAGCGTCCCGCCGGTCCCGGTATCCGGGTCGCCATGGTGGGCGTGGGAAACTGCGCTGCCTCCCTGGTACAGGGCGTGCACTACTACCGCAACGCCGATCCCACCACCCGGGTGCCCGGCCTCATGCACGTGCAGTTCGGCAGCTACCACGCCGGTGATCTTCAGTTCGTCGCGGCGTTCGACGTCGATGCCAAGAAGGTGGGGCGCGACCTGTCCGAGGCCATCGTGGCCAGCGAGAACAACACCATCTCGATCTGCGACGTGCCCCCGTTGGGGGTCACTGTGCACCGTGGGCACACGATGGATGGTCTGGGCGAGTACTACCGCGACATCATCACCGAGTCCGACGAGAAGCCGGTCGACGTGGTCGAGGTGCTGCGCGAGTCCGGCGCCGACGTGCTGGTGTCCTACCTGCCGGTGGGCTCGGAGGACGCGGACCGCTTCTACGCCCAGTGCGCGCTGGACGCCGGGGTCGCATTCGTCAATGCGCTTCCGGTGTTCATCGCCTCCGATCCCCACTGGGCGGGCAAGTTCACCGCAGCCGGGGTACCGATCATCGGTGATGACATCAAGTCTCAGGTCGGCGCGACCATCACGCACCGGGTGCTGGCCAAGCTGTTCGAGGACCGTGGGGTCGAGCTGGTGCGCACCTACCAGCTCAACTTCGGCGGCAACATGGACTTCCTGAACATGCTGGAGCGCAAGCGGCTGCAGTCGAAGAAGATCTCCAAGACGCAGTCGGTGACCTCGCAGGTGCCGCACGAGATGGAGAAGGCAGCGGTCCATATCGGACCGTCGGACCACGTGCCGTGGCTGGACGACCGCAAGTGGGCATACGTGCGGCTGGAAGGCCGGGCGTTCGGCGACGTGCCGCTGAACATGGAGTACAAGCTCGAGGTCTGGGACTCACCCAACTCCGCCGGTGTGATCATCGACGCGATCCGCGCGGCGAAGATAGCGAAGGACCGGGGTATCGGCGGTCCGATCATCTCCGCGTCGTCCTACTTCATGAAGTCACCACCGGAGCAGTACTCCGACTCCGAGGCCTACCAGGCCGTCGAGGCATTCATCCGGGGTGAGGGAGACCGGTAGCGCACCGCCATCCCTTGCCCGCGCCATTCGCGGCGGAGATACTGACCCGCGATGTGCGGCATCGCGGGCAGTGTCCACGACCGAGCCACCGCTTCGGCTGTGGAGGAAGTGCGCGCGATGCTCGCCGTCCAGACCCATCGCGGACCAGAGGGGATGCGTGTCGCTCGCGCTGGTCCCGCGACGTTCGGCGTGTGCCAGCTGCGCTTCGTCGACCCCGACGGTCCGCCGCAGCCGTATCGCACCCCGGATCGGCTTCTGCTGGTCGCCTTCAACGGAGAGATCTACAATTGGGCCGAGCTCGCCGACGGGCTGGCAGCCAGCGGGCAGCCACCCGGTGGCCGCAGCGAGGCAGCGTTGCTGGCTGCGCTCTACCTCGTGGAGGGTGCGCGCATGGCGCGGCGGCTCAACGGGATGTTCGCCATCGCGATCTTCGATGCACGTCGCGGCGAGACGCTGCTGATCCGCGATCAGGTCGGCAAGAAGCCGCTCAGCTACGCGCTGCTGGGCAGTGAGCTGCGGTTCAGCTCCGAGCTCTCCGGGTTACGCTCCGCGGCAGGCGGCGCGGACCCCGCGGCGGTCGGACGCTATCTCGCCTTCAACGCGGTGCCCGCTCCCGCCAGCCTGCTGCGCGGTGTGCGCAAGGTTGAGCCCGGCAGCGTGGTCCGCATCTGCGGCGTGACCGTACGCAGCGAGCGCTACTGGACGCTGCGCCTGCACCCCTGCCGGCACTGGCGCCCTGGCGGTCCGGAGGCACTGGAGGCCGCGCTCCGCGCCGCCACCCGGCGGCGGATCCCGGCAGGCCCACTCGGCGTGTTCTTAAGCGGCGGCCTCGATTCCGGGCTGGTTGCGGCACTGGCCGTGCGCGAGTGTGACCAGGAGCTCCGCAGCTACTCCCTGGGCTTCCCCGACAGCGCGTCCTTCGACGAGTCCCCGCAAGCAATTCAGATGGCCGCGGCCGCCGGAACGCGCCACGTGGTCGTGCCGCTGTCGCTCGCCGAGCTGGCGACCGCAACGAGGCACTGGGTGGGCGCGCTCGACGAGCCGATCGCTGACCACTCGCTGATCCCGACCATCGTGGTGGCGGCTGCCGCCAGCGCAGACGTCAAGGCGGTCCTGACCGGTGACGGCGCCGACGAGCTTGCGATGGGCTATGCGCTGTTCGCGGCGAGTGCGGTGCTTCGCGGGCTCACTCGCGCCGTGCCGGCACCCGTGGTTCGCGCCGTGCTCGAGCGCCTCGGTCGCCGGCCACCCGGCGACCGTAACCTCCATCCTGCGCACGTTGCCACGTTGCTGGCGCGCGCCACGACAGTGGCCCCCGAGCGCCAGTACTACGCAGCCGCGGCGGCCGTCCCGTTCGAAGGCCAGCATGCGCTCCTGACTCCGGCGGCGCTCGCGGCGGCCGGGGCGGATGTCCCGTTCGACACGATCGACGCGCTCATGCGCGAGAGTCCGGACGCGACGCCGAGCGAGCGCCTGCAGCTCGGGATGATCTGCCACTTCCTGCGCGATGTCATCCTCGCCAAGCTGGATCGCGCCACGATGCTCGCCTCGATCGAGGCGCGCTCGCCATTCCTGGACTTGGAGGTCATCGAGCTGTTGCTCGGACTGCCTCAGTCGCAGCGGCTGCGCGGGCTCACCGGCAAGTACGTCGTCAAACGGGTGGCCGCGCGCTACCTCCCGCACGAGCTGGTCTATCAGCGCAAGCGCGGTTTCCGTGCCCCGGTCGCGGCACTGCTGCGCGGCCCGCTCCGCGAGTGGGTGACCGATCTGCTCTCGGCCGGCACGATCCGCGAGGGTGGGCTGTTCCGCCCCGAGACCGTCGCGTCGCTCCTCGCTGACCACCTTTCTGGCCGTGCCGACCATCACCGTCCGCTGTGGTCGCTCGCGTGCCTACAGAGCTGGCTGCTCGCTGGCCCGCAGGAAAATCGCCCGCCCGAGCTGACCGTCGCCTCATGATGAGGGGCGGCGCGCACGCGCTCGACGGCTGCCGGATCGTGATCGTGACGATGACGAGCTGGGGGGAGGCTGGCAACTGGCTTTCGGCGAAGAGCCTCGAGGCGACGATCGCACGTGCCACGCCCGGCTGCGCCGTGACCGTGCAGGCGGCCGACGAACTGGTGCCAGCGTTCGCGCAGACCGGCCAGGCGATCAAGGCGGCCACGCTGAACAGCCGTGGGCCGCAGGAGCGGAGAAACCGCTACGCCGCGGTGCTGCACGCGCTCGGCGAGCGCTTCCCGCGTGGCTTTGAGGAGCGCCCGGACGGCGCACCGGCCCTCGAGATCAGCGGCCTCGCTGACTGGATTGCGGCCACCAGGCCGGACCTTCTGATCGCCACCAAAGGGGTTCTCTGCCGGGCCTTGCTGGCGGCCACGCGGCTCGCCGGGATCCGGGTGCCGGTCGTCGACTACGTCACCAACCACGCGCATTTCGCGTTCGAGGTGCATCGCTGCCCCGGCGCCCGGATGCATCTGGTGCGCCTCCCGGACGCCAAGCGGTTCCTCGAAGCCGAGTGCGGCTTCACTCCGGCGACGGTGCGCGTGATCGGTTACCTTGTCGCCGCTCAGCCGCTGCTCAGCGAGGCGCCCGCGGCAGTGCCCGGCGCCCGTGCCTCGCTCATCGTGGTCTCGAACCGTGGCGGTGCGGAATACGTCACTATGCTGCGTCGGCTGGCACCATACGCCGGGGAGCTGAATCTGACGTTTGTCGCCTTGCACGACGAGCAGTTGCAGCGCAGCGCGTGCGCCGTCGCGGCGGCCGCAGGCGCGGAATCCTGGCAGGTCGTCACGCACCTTGACCAGGCCAAGCTGTTCGGGCTCATGCGCCAGGCCCGCACCAGCCCCGTCTGCGCGCTCGTCTGCAAGGCGAGCCCGAACTCCATCTTCGAGGCGGCGTACTTCCGGCTGCCGATGTTTTTGCTCCGCACCGGCCTTCCCATGGAGGAGTGGGGAGCCGACCTTGTCGTGCGCGAGCGCCTCGGGGTCGTTGCCGAGGATATGGACGTGCTCACGTCTGAGCTGTTGGCCCGTCTTCGGGATCCGCGCGCGATGGCGGATCTGCGCGCGCGGTTGGACGCATTCGCTGGCCGCCAGCTCGACCAGGAGCAGACGATCCGGCTGCTGATCCAGGCGCTGAGCGACGCCGTCGCCACAGCCACCGCTGCACCGTGGTGAGCAGGGAGGCACTTCCGTGACGTGGTGGTACGCCCGGGTCGCTGGGTTCGTCGCGCGCGGTTACCAGCCGCCCACGCCACAGCGTCCGGTGGTCGACTGGGTGCTCCCGGCGTG
>DATHTJ010000354.1:0-6318 GCA_035463315.1 Pseudonocardiaceae bacterium | reverse complement strand
CCGGCACGGACCCCGGGCAACGCCCGATCTTCAGGCGGTGTCGGTGAGCGGGCGGTCCACCCAGGACATCAGCCCACGCAACCGAGCGCCGACCTGCTCGATGGGATGCTGCTCCCCCTCGGCGCGCAGTTTGGCGAAGTTCGGCCGGCCGTTGTCGTCTTCGGCGACCCACTCGTGGGCGAAGGTGCCGTCCTGGATCTCGGTGAGGATCCGGCGCATCTCGTCCTTGACCTCCGGCGTGATCACTCGCGGCCCGCGGGTGAGGTCCCCGTACTCGGCGGTGTCGGAGATCGAGTACCGCATCCGGGAGATCCCGCCCTCGTATATCAGGTCGACGATGAGCTTGACCTCGTGCAGGCATTCGAAATACGCCACCTCGGGCGCGTAGCCGGCCTCGGTGAGAACCTCGAACCCGGCCTGTATCAGCGAGGTGATCCCGCCACAGAGCACGGTCTGCTCACCGAACAGATCGGTCTCGGTCTCCTCGGTGAAGGTGGTCTTGATCACCCCGGCCTGGGTGCCGCCGATCGCCTTGGCATAGGACAGCGCCAGCGCCTGGGCGCCGCCGGTGGGGTCCTGCTCAACCGCGATCAGGCACGGCACCCCCTTGCCGTCGACGAACTGCCGGCGTACCAGGTGCCCGGGCCCCTTGGGCGCCACCATCGCGACATCCACATCGGACGGCGGCTTGATCAGGTCGTACCGGATGTTGAAACCGTGCCCGAAGAACAATGCGTCGCCCGAGCTCAGGTTCGGCGCGATGTCCTGGGCGTAGATGGCGCGCTGCTTGGTGTCCGGCGCCAGCATCATGATGACGTCGGCCTCGGCTGCCGCCTGCGCCGTCGTCTCCACCCGCAGGCCCTCATCGGCCGCCTTCGGGCGCGACTGGGACTCCTCCGGCAGTCCGACGCGGACGTCGACCCCGGAATCGCGCAAGCTCAACGCATGCGCGTGCCCCTGACTCCCATACCCGATCACCGCCACCCGCCGCCCGCCAATAATCGACAGATCAGCGTCATCATCATAAAAGATCTCTGCACTCATCGTGGGCTCCTCTGGGGCTCTGCCGCGTTCTGGATGCAGAACGCGCTTATCTGGGGCCGAATAGCAGCGTTCTGCATCCAGAACGCGACAAGCGAGCAGCGTGGGGTCTAGCGGAGTGGGGTGGCGGTGATGGCGCGGGGGCCGCGGCCTACCGCGACCATGCCGGATTGAACCATCTCGCGGATGCCGAAGGGTTCGAGCATCCGGAGTAGGGCGTCGAGCTTGTCCGCGGTCCCGGTGGCCTCGATGGTCAGCGCCTCCGGGCAGACGTCGACCACCTTGGCCCGAAACAGCGCGACGGTCTCAAGCACCTGGGAGCGCACCGTGGTGTCTGCCCGGATCTTCACCAGCAACAGCTCCCGCTGTACCGCCGCCGCCGGGTCCAGCTCAACGATCTTGATGACGTTAATCAGCTTGTTGAGCTGCTTGGTGACCTGCTCCAAGGGCAGCTCGTCGACGGCGACCACGATGGTCATCCGCGAGATGTCGGGGTTCTCGGTGGGGCCAACCGCCAACGAGTGGATGTTGAACCCGCGGCGGCTGAACAGCCCCGCCACCCGGGCCAGGACCCCGGGCTTGTTCTCCACCAGCACCGACATGGTGTGCTTGGACATCAGGAACCATCCTCGTCGAACAGCGGGCGGATGTTGTGCGCCGCCATGATCTGGTCGTTGCTGTGGCCCGCGGCGACCATCGGCCAGACCTGGGCGTCCTTGCCCACCACGAAGTCGATCACGGTCGGGCGATCATCGATCTCCATCGCCTGCTCGATGACCTTGTCGACGTCCGGCTCGGCCTCACAGCGCAGGCCCACGCAACCCAGCGCCTCGGCGAGCTTCACGAAATCCGGGATGCGGGAGTGGGTCCCGAGGTCGGTCTGCGAGTAGCGCTCGGAGTAGAACAGGTTCTGCCACTGCCGGACCATGCCGAGGCTGCCGTTGTTGATCACGGCGACCTTGATCGGGATGTTCTCGATGGCGCAGGTCGCGAGTTCCTGGTTGGTCATCTGGAAGGAACCGTCGCCGTCGATGGCCCAGACCGCGACGTCGGGCCGGCCCAACTTGGCGCCCATCGCCGCCGGCACGGCGAAACCCATCGTGCCCAGGCCGCCGGAGTTGATCCAGCTGCCCGGATTCTCATACCTGATGAACTGCGCCGCCCACATCTGGTGCTGGCCCACCCCTGCGGTGTAGATCGCATCCGGGCCGACCAGCTCACCAATCCGCTTGATGGCGAACTGTGGCGAGAGCATGCCGTCCGTCGGGCGGTCATAGCCCAGCGGGAACGTCGTGCGCCAGCACTCCAGTTGGGCCCACCATGCGGCGAGATCCGGCCGGCCGGTCTCGAACTCGGCCCGCACTGCCGTGATCAGCTCCCCGATCACCTCGGCGCAGTCACCGACGATGGGCACGTCGGCCCGTCGGTTCTTGGAGATCTCCGCGGGGTCGATGTCGGCATGCACCACCGCGGCGTCCGGCGCGAAGGAGGACAGCTGCCCGGTGACCCGATCGTCGAACCGGGCACCGAGGGCGACCAGCAGGTCAGCGCGCTGCATCGCCGCGACCGCAGCCACCGTGCCGTGCATGCCGGGCATGCCCACATGCTGGGGATGCGAGTCGGGGAACGCGCCGCGGGCCATCAGCGTGGTGACTACCGGCGCGCCGGTGAGCTCGGCCAGCTCCCGGAGCGCCGCGGTGGCCCGCGCCCTGATCACCCCGCCGCCGACGTAGAGCACCGGGCGCCGCGCGGTGGCGATCAGCCGGGCGGCCTCCCGGATCTGCTTGCCGTGCGGCCGGGTAGTCGGCCGGTACCCCGGCAGGTTGATCTCGGGGGGCCAGCAGAAGGTGGTCTGCGCCTGCAGCACATCCTTGGGGACATCCACCAGCACCGGGCCGGGCCTTCCCGTGGCTGCGAGGTGAAACGCCTCGGCAATGGCCCTCGGGATCTCCGCCGGATCGGTCACCAGGAAGTTGTGCTTGGTGATCGGTATGGTGATGCCGCAGATGTCCGCCTCCTGGAAGGCGTCGGTCCCGATCGAGGCGCGGGGGACCTGCCCGGTGATCGCGACGATCGGCACCGAGTCCATATGTGCATCGGCGATCGGGGTGACCAGGTTGGTCGCCCCCGGGCCGGAGGTGGCCAGGCACACGCCGATCCGCCCGGTGGCCTGGGCATAACCGACCGCGGCATGCCCCGCGCCTTGCTCGTGGCGGACCAGAACGTGACGTACCGCGGTCGAGTCGAGCAGCGGGTCGTAGGCCGGTAGTACGGCCCCGCCCGGAATACCGAACACCGCCTCACACCCCAGCGCCTCGAGGGAGTGCACCAGGGCCTGCGCGCCGGTGACGCGCACCGGTGCACCTGCTGGTGGAGCCGGTTTGGGCGGTTGCTCGGGGGTCAACATCTCTCGGGGGGTCACGATTGTCATGGTCCTGCCTCAGCTCATCGTTTGCTCACCCTGGGCATTAAAAAACCCTCGCCGCCCGAGTTGGGCTGGAAGCGAGGGTGGGCGCGTCGACGTCTCGTGGCTGATCAGACGACGCGCCTGCAAAGTACGAGACCGGTAGGGATCAGCATGTCGCCGACGGTAACGGGCCCGCCCCGGCACCGTCAACCTAACGGGAGCCGCTCCCGCATTCTGGGAGCCGTAGGGTATCCGACCTTCCGGCCAGCACAGATCTGATCCCGAGGTGGTGGGCGCTCAGGCGGGTAGCAGGGCAATCCCGTTGGCGGGTTGGGACAAGCGGGCGAGGTCATCGAGATTACCGGTGATCACCAGTGCTTCGAACAGCTCCGCGGTGGCCACCACGATGGCATCGACCGCGGAACCCGCCCGAGCCCGGCGGCGAAGCTGCGCCGCGCGACGAGCCATCGGTTCGTCCAGAGGATGAACCAGGGACAGCCCCACCGTGCGGTGGGCCAGCGCATCGCGCACCCGATTCCCGGTCAGCGAGTCGACGAGCACGGCAGTAGGCACGATCGGTGGCCACAGTCCACGCAGCCGGAGCGCAGCAAGACGTGCTGCAGTCTGCCGGTCCCGACGACCGAGAGCCGTGACCGCCATCGAGTCGAGGACCAGGCTCATCCCGGGCGTCGCGCGGGCGGAACCGTGGCGGAGTCGATCCAGGCGTCCGCGGCCGCCAGCTCGTCAGCCGTCGGCGGCCCCCCGAGCTCCAACGCGAGCTCGGCGAGGTACCGGTCCGCTTCGGCGGCCAGCTCCCGCCGGCGAAGTTCTAGCCGCACGGCGTGCCGGCTGAGCTCGGAGATCGGCAGCTCAAGCTCCTTGACCGCCTGGTGGAGATCCTCTGGCAGATAGATCTGGACCCGTGGCATGCGCCTACTGTACGCCTACGAGCAACCTGCGTGATCGGCACGCGCCAATCCAGCCTTGGTCAGACCAGGTGCCACGACGGCCCCTGTCACTATGTGACTGTGACCGACTCCGCCACGGCGACCTTCCGGCGGCCGCTCACCGCCCTGATCGGGGTGTTCGGGTTGATCGTATGCATGACCCCGGTGGCCTTCGGCGTGCCCGGACTGCAGGTGCTGTACCTGGTGCCGTTGGGGGTGGCGATCTGGCTGGTGCGGACCCGCACGGTGATCGGCCCGGACACCGTGGTGGTGCATCGAGTGGTGGGCTCGCGGCGGGTCATCTGGTCGGACCTCCAGGGCCTGCGGATCGATAACCGGTCCCAGGTCTGGGCCGTCCTGCACGGCGGCGAGGAGGTCAGGTTGCCCGCGGTGCGGGCCCGCGATCTGCCGTTGGTCGCGGCGGTGAGTCGCGGGCGGCTGCCAGACCCGCTCACCGCCACCGGCGAGCAGCGTGCACCCGAAGTGAGTGAAGATTAGGTGAACGACAGGATAATTTGTCAGGTTGGGCCCTCTGCCGATTTCTCCGCGAGACCTGACCAATAGGGTTCCGGCGTGCTGGCCAGCGCGGACCTGATCGTTCTGGGAGCGGGTCCTGCGGGGCTCGCGGCGGCATGGCGGGCCGGGCTGGCGGGGCTGTCCACGATCGTGGTGGAACGAGCCCCGGCGGTCGGCGGGATGGCGGCAAGCTTCGACGTCGCCGGCGTCCGGGTGGACCACGGCAGCCACCGCCTGCACCCGGCCACCTCCCCTGCCGTGCTGGCCGATCTGCGCGGGCTGCTGGGCGGGGACCTGCAGTGCCGGCCGCGCAACGGCAGGCTGCGGATCGCCAGCCAGGGGGGCGGCTACCAGGGCGACGGGGGCCGGTGGGTCGGGTTCCCGCTGCGGCCCGCCGAGCTGCTGCGGGCGCTGCCCGCGGGGATGCTGGCCCGGATCGCCGCCGAAGCGCTCACCAGGCCGCTGCGCGGGCGCCAGCAGCCCACCAGTTACTCCGCAGCGTTGCGCTCCAGTCTGGGTCCCACCCTCTACGACGCCCTGTACGCCCCGTACGCGGTGAAGCTGTGGGGCCTGCCCGGCTCGCAGATCGACGCCGAACAGGCCCGCCGGCGGGTCAGCGCGGACACCCCCTGGAAGATCGCGCGGCGGATGCTGCGCCGCGGCAGCGGGCAGGGTCGCGTCTTTTACTACCCCCGCCGTGGGTTCGGCCAGATCGTGGAGGCGCTGGCGGCTGCGGCCGTCGACGCCGGAGCGCAGCTACGGCTGGGCACCGAGGCCGACCGAGTGCACGCGGGCGAGGACGGTGTCACGGTGCACACCCGCGACGGGCAGCAACTGCGCGCCGGGCATCTGTTCACCACGATCCCGCTCCCGCTGCTGGCCCGGATCGTGACGCCCGCCGCCCCCACCTGGGCGGTGGAGGCCGCCGCCGCGCTGCGGTTCCGCTCGATGGTGCTGGTCTACCTGGTGCACGAGGGCCGCCCATGGACCGGATTCGATGCGCACTACCTGCCCGGTCTGGACTCCCCGGTGAGCCGGATCTCCGAACCGGCCAACTACCGGGATTCGGCCGCTGACCCGGACGATCGCACCGTGCTGTGCTGCGAGATCCCCTGCCAGTTCGGTGACCGGTGGTGGAGTGCCGACGAGGGATCACTCGCCGCGATGGTCGCCGGGACCCTGGACCGCGCCAGCCTGCCCCCGGTGCGTTGCGTCGACGTGATGGCACGGCGGCTGCGCACCGTGTACCCGATCTATGAGACGGGGTACGCCAAGCACCTGCGCGGCCTGGATTCCTGGGCGTGCACGTTGCCGCGAGTCACCACCTTCGGCCGGCTGGGCCTGTTCGTGCACGACAACACCCACCACGCGATCGCGATGGCCTACGACGCGGTAGACGCACTGACT
>DATHTJ010000353.1:0-4648 GCA_035463315.1 Pseudonocardiaceae bacterium | reverse complement strand
CACCGGCTGCTTACAGAATTCGACTCTCGAGGACGCTATGTGATATTTTTCACGCGAAGATAGTAGCCCCATGCATGTATGATGCGCTGCTGATCTTCACTTGGCGAGACGATCTATACCTTTGCCGTCAGGGGCGGTTTCCCTGGGGGCGGGTTCCCCTCGACCGCGCCCTGCGGGTACGCAACGATCGGCAGAGACAGGTAGGCGGCGGCGCGGGTTCTCCCCCACCGGAAGGCAGCCACGACACACGGCCGGTTTGCCCCTCGACTGGCCAAGGGATGCCTGCTCGCATCAGCCCGTGACCACTCAACATTGGAGGCCAGATGTCCCCTCCTCAGCCCGTTCGGTGCCTGGTCTTCCCGGCATCGTTGCGCGGCGACTCACTCAACGGCCGGCTCGCCGCCTTGGCGGCACGCACGATCGAGGCATACAGCGGCAAGGTCGACTCCACCACCATGCGCGACTTCGACTGCCCGTCCTACGACGGCGACGTCCAGGACGCCGAGGGTTTCCCACCAGGTGCTGAGGAGCTGCGCCGCCGGCTGGAGGAGGCCGACGCCTTCGTCATCTCCTCACCCGAATACAACTTCTCCATGCCCGGAACGCTGAAGAACGTCATCGACTGGGTCTCCCGCTATCGCCCGCAGCCGTTCAAGGGCAAGCACTGCCTGTTGATGTCGGCCTCGCCTTCCATGGCCGGTGGCAACCGTGGACTGTGGGCGCTGCGCCAACCGCTGGAGCACCTGGGAGCCAACGTCTACCCGGACATGTTCTCTCTCGCCCAGGCCCACCAGGCGTTCAGCGCAGACGGCCGCATCGCCGATCCGCAACTGCAAAACTGGTTCGAAGACAACATCACCGGTTTCCTCAACCTGGTGGAGGCCGTCAAGCACTATCCGTGCGCCAAGTCGGCCTGGATCGAATTCCTCGGTGAGGCCAACCTCCCGGCCACCCGCCGGGTGCAACAATGACGGGCAGCCAGTAAGGACTCCCCGGCCGAGCGCCGACGCCCTCGCCGCCCGCAGTCGGCCGTGCCGTGTCACTGCCCTCTTCGCTGCCTCCTCCGACTTGTGGCATACCTACGGCGGTGCACGGGTACTCCCGGATATGCCAGATCTTGCTGAGCTGCGTCAGAAAGCAGCGAAATGCACCGCCTGCGAGCTACACACCGACGCGACCCAGACCGTCTTCGGCTGCGGGCACGCCGGCGCCTCGATGATGGTGATCGGCGAGCAACCCGGCGATCGTGAGGACCTCGAGGGCAAACCGTTCGTGGGGCCGGCTGGCCGGATGCTTGACCAGGCACTGGAGCGGGCCGGGGTGGCCCGGGCCGACGTTTATGTCACCAATGTGGTCAAGCACTTCCGCTTCCGGCGCGAGGGCAAGGCCCGGATCCACCGCACTCCCGGAGTCGAACACGTCCGGGCCTGCCTGCCCTGGCTGCATGCCGAGCTCGCCGCTGTACGCCCCACACTGCTGGTGACGCTCGGCGCCACGGCGGCGAAGGCGTTGCTGGGCACGTCGTTTCGGCTCACCCAGCACCGTGGCGAGGTGCTGAGATATGCCGACCTCCCGCTGGTGGCCACGATCCACCCCTCCGCTGTGCTACGCGGCCCCAAAGACCGCCAGGCCCAGATGCTCGAGGAGCTAGCCGCCGATCTGGAACTGGCCGGGCGCACCGTGAAACTACCGGCGCGGTAGCGGTCGGACCGCGGGTCCTTCCAGCACCGAGCCATCGACATCGAAGCGCGAGCCGTGGCAGGGACAGTCCCAGCTGCGCTCTGCGCCGTTGAAGCGCAGCAGGCAACCCAGGTGGGTGCACCGCAGCGATACGACGTGCAGGGTGCCGTCGAGTTCGCGGAACGCGCCGACCTTTCCGAAACCGTCGCGGACCACCCGAGCTTCGCCGGCAGGCACCTCAGCGGCACTGGACACCTCCGCCGGGATGATCCGATCAACGACCAGATCCGCTCCGACCTTGGCGTTCATCTTCACCAACCGTGGCGCGGACCGCAGCGACACCCGGTGCGGGTTGAACCGGTCCGCCCACGGCTCGGGTTGCCGGCCGCTGATCATATCGGCCAGAATCGCCGCAGCCATGGTCCCGCCGGCGAGCCCCCACTTCATAAAGCCCGAGGCGACGTACACCGCCGATGACACCGGCGTGTACCGGCCGATGACTGGTAACTGGTCATAGGATGTGGGGTCCTGCGCGGACCATCGATGGCTGATCTTGGTGACGTCCCAATGCCTGTGTGCAAAGTCCGCTAGCCGCCGGAAGCACTGCTCGTCGACACCCCGCGCGCCGGTTGGGTGGCTCTCCCCGCCCACGATAAGGAGGTCGCCGTAGGTGGTCAGCGATCGGGTTGGGCTGCCCGCGTTGATTGACATTCCGGTCGGTAATGAGCTCTGCACCGCGGCGGCGATGCAGTAGGAACGGGTGGCTTCAAGCCGTGCGAAGTAGCCGCCACGATCGAATATCGGATAGTGCGTGGCGATCACGACGTGGCCCGCCTGCACGGTCCCTCCCGTCGTCGTCACCCGGCACGGCGCGCTCTCGTGCAACTCGATAGCCCGGGTGCCCTCATACACCTCGGACCCGGCGCGGCGAATCGCCTCGGCGAGTCCCTGCGCATAGCGCAGCGGGTGCAGCGCGATCTGGTCATCCAGGCGAACTGCGCCTACCACCGGGAAGGGAACATCGACGTCGTCGGTCCACACCACAGGCAACCCCGCGGCCAAGGCCGCATCGGCCTCGCGCTGGACATCGGACAGCTCGGTCTCGTTGGCGGCGAGCGTGAGGGCCGGCCGGCGTTGCAGATCGCAGTCGATGCCCTCCCGGTCAGCGAGAGTCGCGACCTGGCGCACCGCGGCCGCACTGCCGGCAGCGTAGTCGGCGGCGGCTTGCCGGCCGTGTGCCCGCTGTAGGGAGGAGTACACCGTGGACTGCAGCGCAGTAACCTTGGCGGTGTTGTTGCCCGTGACGCCACTACCCACCCGGTTCGCCTCGACGACAGCTACCCGCGCCCCCCGATAGGCAAGCAGCAACGCCGTGGTCAGCCCGGTGATGCCGCCGCCTAGTACCGCGACATCCACCGTCCGGTCACCGTCTAGCCGCGGATAACCGCCGCTGGGTAGTGCCTCAAGCCACAATGACTGCGCCGCGCTCGTCGTGTCCATGCGCTCCTCCAGCGTCCGGGTTGATGTCCGGGACTGCCCGACGGGTGGCGGGACCAAACCTGATCAGCGCAGCGGTCCATGGGGCTCATGCTCAGCGGCTACTGTTGCCTCATGTCGCTCGCTGATAAGAAGGTACTGGTCCTTGCCGCTGACCTGTTCGAGGACGTGGAGCTGCTCTACCCGGTCTATCGACTCCGCGAGGAGGACGTGTCGGTGACCGTGGCGGGGCTGGACGACAAACCGGTCACCGGTAAGAAGGGCCACGGCCCGGTCCAGGTCCACGCCACCATCGAGGAGGTCTCCGAGGAGGAGTACGACGCGCTGGTCATTCCCGGCGGGTTCGCCCCGGACACGCTGCGCCGGTCGCAGCGGGTGCTCGACCTCGTCAAAGCATTCGACACCAAGGGCAAGCCGATCGCCTTCATCTGCCACGCCGGCTGGGTCCCGATCTCGGCGAAAATACTCAAGGGCCGGCGCGCGACGAGCTTCAGCGCGATCCGTGACGACATGGAGAACGCCGGTGTCGACTGGGTCGACGAGGCGACGGTTGTCGACGGCAACCTGATCTCGGCGCGGTCGCCCGACGATCTCGGACCGTGGCTCAAGGCGCTGCTCGTGGCGCTGCGAAACTCGTAGTTCAGGCGCGCCCACGCTCGCCGCAGCCACTGACCGGCGCGGAGCACCCGTGCACGTCGAAGCTGGCGTCGACGACGGCCACGTCCACCCGCTGACGGCTGTTCATGCTGAGGTTGGCGCGGTCCCCAGCCGGGCGTCGAGGTCTGCGGTGAGTTGGGTGGCGGTGGCAGGGCGTATCCGGGAGGCGATGTGGCCGTCGGGTCGGATCACGAAGCTGGTGGGCTGGTCTGCGCCGTAGGCGCGGTGCAGGATGCTCTGGGGATCGTGCAGCAGCCGTGGCTGGCTCGTCGCTGGAGGTTCGGTGCACACAACCCGGGCCAGGACGAGACCCGGGTGGCGCTGCTCAAGGTGCATGGCGTGCTGGAGCAGTCCGCGGGGGTCGGAGCCGGCGGCGAAGAGCAGCACGGTGTGGTGGGTGCCGCGAAGCACCTCAAAGATCCGGATCACACCGGCGCCGATCACGTCGCCCTCGCGGGCCCGATCCCCCGGGCGCGGCCCGTGGCTCCAGCCGTGACCGTACTCGGCGTTGAGGGGGCTGTCCGGGTAGGCGATGCGCAGTTGGGAGATCAGCCCCACCACCAGCCGCCGGATGGCCGGGATGGTCAACACGCGGGGAGCGAGGTGCGGCAACAGGTGGCCGCGAAAGAAACGGGGGAGGACACTGGGGGAGGCGTAGAGGCTAAACGCCCGGTCGGTGGTGTGCAGCAGGGCTTGCCCCACCGGGTGTCGTTCGCGGTGGTAGGAGTCGAGCAGGGTGGGATCGGCGTGGCCGCGCTCGACCGCGGCGAGCTTCCAGGCCAGGTTGTAGGCGTCCTGGATGCCGGTGTTCATG
>DATHTJ010000352.1:0-4537 GCA_035463315.1 Pseudonocardiaceae bacterium | reverse complement strand
CACCGATAGCTGCGACGTCGTCGACGCACACGTTGCGTCACTGGCTCAGGCAGGCGATCAAGTGCTGACCAGCGCTCCCGACGATCTGCAACGTCTCCTCGGCGCGCTCTCGGTCGACGCGTCCGTCGTCGCCGTGTAGCCGACTGGTGCCCCGTCGCATGGATGCCTGTTGCACCAGGCTGCCCGGGCCGGAGGTCAGTGGTGTCGGCGCAGCCCGATCCGGCGGGTGCGGCCGTGACGCGTCACCCGGCCGTTGTGTTCGCCGCCCCGCCTGCGGCGCACCGCGGCACCGGCCCGGGCTGCCGCACCGGCCATCCGACGTCGCAGCGGCGGGCGCAGCCCGAGGCGGCGCATGCTGCGTGCGGTGCGGCGGATCGCCCGGCGCTGGCGGGGTGGGACCTCCCACGCTGAGGGGTGCCGCGCCAACCAGCGGTAGCGGTAGCTCGCGTAGGGAATGTGGGCCACGTACAGCAGCATCGCCACACCCAGCGACGCGAACGGGAAGGTGATCACTGCGGCGGCCAGGCCGGCGATCAGCACGAGCAGCGGCGCCACTGCCTGCGCCGGCACCCGGACCGTCTTCGCCGACAGGGTGGGGAGCCGGCTCACCATCGCCACGGCAACCGCGATCGTCCATACCGCCACGGTCACCGGCGAGGACCACCAGCCCACGCCGAACTGAAGGAAGACGGTGAGCGGGAGCAGTGCCAGCAGCGCGCCGGACGGAGACGGGACGCCGACGAAGAACTCCTTGGCGAACGGCACCGCCTCGATGTCATCGAGCAGGGTGTTGAACCGGGCCAGTCGCAACACCGCGCAGACCGTGAACACCAGTGCCACCGACCACCCGGCGCGGGTGTCGTCCAGCGCCCAGACGAACAGCACGACCGCGGGTGCCACGCCGAAGGAGATGGCGTCGGCCAGCGAGTCCAGTTCGGCGCCGATCCGGGAGGTGGCATCGAGCAACCGGGCCAGCCGGCCATCGAGTGCGTCCAGCAGCGCGGCCAGCACGATCGCGGCGAGCGCGCCGGCAAAGTTGCCATCCAGCGCGAACTTCAGCGCGGACAGGCCCGAGCACAAGGCCAGCACGGTGATCGCGTTGGGCAGCAGCCGAACCCCGGCACCGGGCACGCTCAGGGCTCCCTGGTCGCGGGAAGCCGGGCCAGCGCGGTCTCCCCACCCACGGTGCGTTGCCCGGGGCGAACCAGTACCGCACTGCCTGGTGGCAGGTAGAGGTCCACCCGGGACCCGAAGCGGATCAGACCGTAGGTGGATCCGGCCGCCACCACATCGCCAGGGCGCACCGAGCAGACGATCCGGCGGGCCACCAGCCCGGCGATCTGCACCACAGCGAGCTCGTGCCCGGTCGCCGAGCGCAGCAGCACACTCGCGCGCTCGTTGGCCTCGCTGGCCTTGTCGAGGTCGGCGGAGAGGAACATCCCCGGGCGGTAGACGACGTGGCGGACCTCGCCATCCACCGGGATGCGTTGCACGTGCACGTCGAACACGGAGAGGAAGACGCTGATCCGTGGCCGCAGCTGACCGTCCAGGCCCAGCTCAGCGGGCGCCGAGGCAAGCGTCACGCTGCTCACCGTGCCGTCGGCAGGGGCCAGTGCGAGAGTCGGATCCTGCGGCGGGACCCGATGTGGCTCGCGGAAGAACGCCGCGCAGCACGCGGTCGCGATGACGCCAAGGGTCGCCGCAGTCGGGGACAGCCGGCGCAGCAGCAACGTCGCGGCGGCACCTCCGGCCACGAACGGCCTCCCGGCGGGGTGCATCGGTGGGAGGGTCTCGCGGGTGAGGTCCATCAGGTGCCAGAGCATCGAGGACAAGCGAGGGCGGGCCATGCGTTCGGAGGTCCTCGGGTCGTTGACGGGCGGGCCAGTGCACGCCATGCGGGCTTCACCGTACGCGGGTGCCGGGTGGTGAAAGACGCCGGGGATCCACCGCCCCCCGACGGCGGATCCCCGGCACATAACCGTTCGACTGCTCCCCAGCTTCCCGAACGGTTATCTCCCAGCGCCCCTGCGCCCCCCGACGGCGCAGGAACCCCGCGCCTCTGGGTTGCAGCAGCTCGCCGAGCAATTTCTCACTGATAGTGTGCGTCGGCTCACCCACGATCACAAGGTCCGTCGGGACAGTCGTGGGTTTCTCACACCCGAGGCCAGCACGCTTTACTGGAGGCTGATCAGGTGCCGCCGGTGCGCAGCACCACGACCTCGTCGCCGGCTGCCAGGTGTGTCACGGCTTCCGGAATGTCGATCAGGCAGTCTGACCTGGCTAGTGCGCCGAGCAGGTGCGAGCCGGGGCCGCCGACCGGGGCGACACTGCCCGAAGCGCAGTCCAGTGCGCCGCGCCGAAACTGCCGGAGATCCGGTGGGGAGTCCAGTGCCTCGGCCAGCCGCGCGGTGACCCGAGGCCGCTGTGCAGGCAGGCCCATCGCGGCACGCAGCGCCGGGCGAACGAACATCTCGAAAGACACTGAGGAACTCACCGGGTTGCCGGGCAACGTCGCCACCGGCACCCCACGATAGTGACCGGCGCCCTGTGGGCCGCCGGGCTGCATGGCCACCTTGCCGAATTCCACGCCCTGCCCGGTCATGGCTCTCTTGACCACCTCGTAGGCCCCGGCACTGACCCCGCCGGAGGTCACCAGCAGGTCGATCCCGTCCAGCCGGGCGGCCAGCGCGGTCTCCAGCGCGGCGACGTCGTCGGGCACGAAATGCATCAGCTGCGCCTCGCCGCCGGCCTCCTGGACCGCCGCGGCCAGCATCGTGCTGTTCGACTCGTAGATCTGACCGTGCTGCAGTGGCGTGCCCGGCGCCACCAGCTCTGACCCGGTGGCCAGCACCAGCACCCGGACCCGGCGATGGACCGGCAGCTCGGCCTGGCCGATTGCGGCCGCGACGCCGAGCTGCGCCGGTCCCAGTACCGCGCCGGCCGGGAGCACCTCATCCCCGGCCGCGACGTCCTCCCCGGCCCGGCGCACGCTCTGGCCGGCGGACCGGGAAGCGAAGATCTGCACCTGGGGCAGCCCCGCGTCGGTGAGCTCCACCGGCACGACGGCGTCCGCGCCGGGTGGCATCGGGGCGCCGGTCATGATCCGGTGCGCGGTGCCCGGCTGCAGCGGTGGCGAGTCGGTGCGCCCGGCGGGGATGTCCTCGGTGACCGGGAGCCTCACCGGCTGCTCGGCGGTGGCGTCAGCGATGTCCACCGCACGCACGGCGTAGCCGTCCATCGCGGAGTTGTCGAACGGCGGCAGCGGCAACGATGTGGTGACCGGCTCAGCCAGGGCAAGGCCGACGCACTCCAGGAGAGGCAGCCGGATCACCGGAGTGGTGGCCAGCAGGGCGGCCACCACCCGGCCGTGCTCATCGACGGATCGGGATTGGTGCGCTACGGCCACCCCCGCATCCTGCCCGGTGCCGGTGCGTCGCGCCCAGCCGAGGTCGACGGTGGCTGCGCCGATCGAACCCGCCGCGGCGGGAAGTAGTCCGGACGCGGTGCGTCCGGGGCCGGCGCCGCTGCTTGCACTCGCCGGGTCCGGGTGCTAAACACGGGTTAGCACTCGGCGTCATCGAGTGCCAGCTGTACCAACCCAAGCAACACCACTGAGGTCGGGACGGTGAGTCCGGCAATCGCCGGACGTCCGTCGCGGGCACCGAGCCTGGCCGAGCACTGTGTCCTTGCCGCGGACACCCCGCGGCGCCCATGACCGGAGGACCACACCGCAATGGCCAAAATGATCGCGTTCGACGAGGACGCCCGCCGCGGTCTCGAGCGCGGGATGAACCAGCTCGCCGACGCCGTCAAAGTGACGCTCGGCCCCAGGGGCCGCAACGTCGTCCTGGAGAAGAAGTGGGGTGCCCCCACCATCACCAACGATGGTGTGAGCATCGCCAAGGAGATCGAGCTCGAAGACCCGTGGGAGAAGGTCGGCGCTGAGCTCGTCAAGGAAGTTGCCAAGAAGACCGATGACGTCGCGGGTGACGGCACCACCACCGCCACCGTGCTGGCCCAGGCGCTGGTGCGCGAGGGTCTGCGCAACGTCGCCGCCGGGGCCAACCCGATGGCGCTCAAGCGGGGCATCGAGAAGGCCGTCGAGGCCGTTTCCGAGCAGCTGCTGAACTCGGCCAAGGAGGTCGAGACCAAGGAGCAGATCGCGGCCACCGCCTCGATCTCGGCCGCGGACTCCACGATCGGTGAGCTGATCGCCGAGGCGATGGACAAGGTCGGCAAGGAAGGCGTGATCACGGTCGAGGAGTCCCAGACCTTCGGTCTGGAGCTCGAGCTGACCGAGGGCATGCGCTTCGACAAGGGCTACATCTCGCCCTACTTCGTGACCGACGCCGAGCGCATGGAGGCCGAGCTGGAGGACTGCTACGTCCTCCTGGTCTCCTCCAAGATCTCCACGGTCAAGGACCTGCTCCCGCTGCTGGAGAAGGTCATGCAGGGCGGCAAGCCGCTGGCCATCATCGCCGAGGACGTCGAGGGCGAGGCCCTGGCCACCCTGGTCGTCAACAAGATCCGCGGCACT
>DATHTJ010000351.1:0-1686 GCA_035463315.1 Pseudonocardiaceae bacterium | reverse complement strand
AGGGTTGCGGCTGGCGGCCGGGGTCCTCGATCCGGAGCCGGCCGGGCTGCTGCCCGCGCTGGTGGTGGGGGACACCTCGATGATGGTGCCCACTGTCGAGGACGAGTTCCGTGCCGCCGGTCTTACCCACCTCACCGCGGTCTCCGGTGCCAATGTGGCGATCTTGTGTGGGGCCGTCCTCGGGTTGGCGCGACTCGCTCGGGCCGGACCGCGGACCGCGGCGGTCCTGGCTGGGCTGGCTCTGGTCGGGTTCGTGGTGTTGTGCCGTCCCTCGCCGAGTGTGCTGCGCGCCGCCGTGATGGGTGCCGTCACCCTACTGGCCCTGATGCTGGGCCGCCACCGCTCGGCGGTGCCTGCGCTGTGCGCTGCGGTCCTCGTGTTGCTGCTGGTCGATCCGGCGCTCGGAAGTGATCCAGGGTTCGCGCTCTCCGTGCTGGCCACCGCGGCGTTGGTGCTGCTTGCGCCTGGCTGGGCGGCCGGATTGCGCCGTCACGGGGTGCCGCCGGGGATTGCCGAGGCACTCGCAGTGCCCGCCGCCGCCCACGTGGTCACTGCACCGGTGGTAGCGGGACTGTCCGGTCAGGTGAGCCTGGTGGCGGTGGTGACCAACCTGCTGGCTACCCCGGCGGTCGTGCCGGCGACGGTGCTTGGCGTGCTTGCCGCGGTGCTCGGCGCGGTGCACCCCGGCGCTGCCGTTGTCGTGGTGCATCTGGCCGGACCAGCGGTGGGCTGGCTGGTGGGGGTCGGTCACCACGGGGCCGCAGTCCCCGACGGGGTGGTGCAGTGGCCTGGAGGGGCTTCCGGTGCTCTGCTGTTGGCGTTGCTCGTTGTTGCGGCGCTGTTGGCGATGCGGGCACACCGGCTGCGGGTGCTCGCGGCAGCCGGGTTGGTCGGCGCCCTGGTTGTGGTGGTGCCGACACGTTATGTGTTACCTGGCTGGCCGGCGGCGGGCTGGGCGGTGGCGGCCTGCGACGTCGGGCAGGGCGACGCGGTGGTGTTGGCCACTGCAGAGCCGGGTCGGGCGGTGCTCATCGACACCGGACCCGACCCGGGACCGGTGTCGGCCTGCCTCGACCGTCTCGGGGTCCGGCGGCTGGCCCTGGTCATGATCAGCCATCTGCACGCTGACCATGTCGGCGGGCTAGTCGGGGCGCTGCGGGGACGGGCCGTCAGCGCGGTCGCGCTCGGCCCCGGACGCAGCCCCCCGTGGGCATTCACCGAGGTGTTGCGAGCCACCACCGTGGCCCACGTGCCGGTGGTCGCGGTGACCGCCGGACAGCGGCTGTCCTGGCCCGGTCTGGTGCTTGACGTGCTAGCTCCGCTGCGGTCCTCGCCGACGGTCGGGGATCACGAGGCCGAGGTCGACGGCACCGCGGTGAACAACACTTCAGTGGTGCTCAAGGCGACCACCCCCGCCGGGCGGGTGCTGCTCACCGGGGACGTGGAGCTCGATGCTCAGGCGGACCTGCTGGCCGCCAGGACCGATCTGCGGGCCGAGGTGCTCAAGGTTCCGCATCACGGCTCGCGCTACAACGCCGAGGAGTTCTTCGCCGCGGTGCGACCGCGAGTAGCGATCGTGAGCGTCGGAGCACACAACCGTTACGGTCATCCCAGCCGGCACGTACTCGACGCGCTGACGCGGACCGGATCTCGGGTGATGCGCACCGACCTCCACGGCGACGTCGC
>DATHTJ010000350.1:0-13123 GCA_035463315.1 Pseudonocardiaceae bacterium | reverse complement strand
GTTGGCCTGCTAGGATGTGCGGTGCGACCAGCTTCCGCCCCGGCGGAGGCGGCAAAGCGGAGCCCGCTCCCACCCGAACCGCCGCGAGGCGGCCGGGTCCGATCCCGGAATCCCTGAGTGGATTCCGGCGTTATGTCGTGCAGTGTTGACGAAACACGAGCGGCGTCGATCGGTCGGATCTGCGGGCCCCGCACGCCTCAAGGCGTGCGGGGCCACGCTGCGTCCAGGGGTCTCAGCGGACTCGGGTGGTCAGCGGGCAGCGTGCCCGCGGGCTCGGTCGCGCCGCAGTGAGGACGACCCGAGGAGGGCACATCACCGTCGAGACACGCATCAACGAACGCATCCGCGTTCCCGAGGTTAGGTTGGTCGGACCGAATGGCGAGCAAGTTGGCATCGTCCGCATAGAGGACGCGCTGCGGCTGGCTCAGGAAGCAGACCTCGACCTGGTCGAAGTCGCGGCACAGGCCCGCCCACCGGTCTGCAAGCTCATGGACTTCGGCAAATTCAAGTACGAGACTGCCCAGAAGGCCCGTGAGTCCCGCCGTAACCAGCAGATGACGGTCATCAAGGAACAGAAGCTCCGTCCCAAGATCGACTCGCATGATTACGAGACGAAGAAGCGTCATGTCGTGCGGTTCCTCGACGCGGGGCACAAGGTAAAAGTCACCATCATGTTCCGGGGCCGCGAGCAGTCCAGGCCGGAGCTGGGCTTCCGGCTGCTGCAGCGGCTGTCCGACGACGTCGCCGAGCTCGGCTTCGTGGAGACCTCTGCCAAGCAGGACGGCCGGAACATGACGATGGTGCTGGCTCCACACCGCAATAAGCCACGCGGAGTCAAGGTCGAACGGGACACCTCCGAGCCGGCGGAGTAACAGCCGGTGCAGTGACACCGGGTGGCCCATCCGGGCCGCCGCCGCAAGCCCGTCGGTGTGCGGGCCGGTTGACATGCGCCAGGCAGCGCTGACGACCAGATGACCGCCGCTCCAACTCGGGGTGGCAGGACGAGGACGGACATGCCGAAGAACAAGACCCATCGGGGCACCGCGAAGCGCGTGAAGCTCTCCGCCACCGGCAAGTTGCTGCGGCAGCGCGCCGGTAAGCGCCACCTGCTGGAGAAGAAGTCCTCCAGGATCACCCGCCGGCTGGACGGAGTGGTTGAAGTCGCTCCGCAGGACCGCAAGCGGATCCGCCGGCTGCTCGGTCACTGACCGCCGGCCTTCTCCGACCCCTGACCCTGGGCGATCATCCCCGCCCCCGAGACCGACAGGACGAATCCAGTGGCACGCGTGAAGCGAGCGGTCAACGCCCAGAAGAAGCGCCGCAGCACCCTGGAGGCCGCCAGCGGCTATCGCGGCCAGCGCTCCCGGCTCTACCGCAAGGCCAAGGAGCAGATCCTCCACTCGATGCAGTACGCTTACCGCGACCGGCGGGCGCGCAAAGGTGACTTCCGCAAGCTCTGGATCACCCGGATCAACGCTGCCGCGCGGCAGAACGGGATGACCTACAACCGGCTCATCCAGGGGCTGCGCATTGCCGAGATCGAGGTCGACCGCAAGAACCTCGCCGAGCTCGCCGTCTCCGACCCGACCGCGTTCACCGCGCTGGTCGAGATCGCCAGGACCAACCTGCCGGCGTGCCGTGGGGCGAGCGCCCCGGTGTCCCGGGACGGCGACGCCGCCTGAGCGAAGCGAATCACGCTGGCCCCTTGACCGAACGAACCCCCCGGGTCGCCGCTGCGCGCGGACTGCTCCGACGTCGGGACCGGGAGCGTGCTGGGCGGTTCCTCGTCGAGGGTGCCCAGGCCGTGCGCGAGGCAGTCAGGCACGGATCGGTGCAGGAACTGTTCGTCACCGAGCGTGCCGCTACCCGGCATCCTGACCTGCTTGACGCCCCCGGCGCCCGGATATCCCTGATCACCGAGCGGGCTGCCGCGGGGCTGTCCGAGACGGCCACTCCGCAGGGCATTGTGGCCGTCTGCGCCACGCTCGGGCGGTCTGCGGCGGATGCGCTGCGCGGCACCCGGCTGGTCGCGGTGCTGGCAGACGTGTCCGACCCGGGCAATGCCGGCACGGTCATCCGGGTAGCTGACGCCGCCGGGGCCGGCGCGGTGCTCTTCGTCGGCGACACCGTTGACCCGCACAACGGGAAATGCGTGCGGGCCTCCACCGGCAGCCTGTTCCACCTCGCGCTGGGCATCGAGCCTGACCCGCAGCGGGCCGTGGCGGCATGCCGGCAGGCCGGCCTGCAGATCCTGGCGGCTGACGCCGGAACCGGCCGCGACCTTGACGACGTAGTCGACGCTGGAACCCTGGCGGCGCCGACCGCGTGGCTGTTCGGCAGCGAGGCGCACGGGCTGGACCGTGAGCTGCTCGCGACCGCCGACGGCGCGGTCGCCGTCCCGCTGCACGGGCGCGCGGAGAGTCTCAACCTCGCCGCTGCGGCGGCGGTCTGCCTGTACGCCAGCGCGCGGGCGCACCGTCGGCGGCCCGCCCCCGGACCGATCACCTAGGATCTGGCAAGAACTGTCCGAAATACCGGCCGGAGGCCCAGGAGTTCCTATCCCTATGTCTGGACCCAACGACGCCTACGACCCCAAGCAGGTCGCCGTGCTGGCCCCAGAAGTGCTGGCCCAGGCCGTCGAGGACGCCGAGAAGGCATTTGCCCAGGCGGCAGACCTCGAGGAGCTGGCCGCGGCCAAACCTGGCCACCTCGGTGACCGGTCGCCGCTGCTGACCGCCCGCCGCGAGATCGGTGCGCTCCCACCGCAGGCCCGCGCCGAGGCCGGCAAGCGGCTCAACCAGAGCCGCACGGCCGTGCAGGCCGCCTTCGACCGGCGGCGCGCCGCGCTGGCGGCCGAGCGGGACTCCAGCACACTGCGGGCCGAGGCCGTCGACGTCACGCTGCCGTGGGACCGCGTCCCCACCGGCGCCCGGCACCCGATCACCACGCTCTGCGAGCGCATCGCCGACGTGTTCGTCGCCATGGGCTACGAGGTCGCCGAGGGTCCCGAACTGGAGGCCGAGTGGTTCAACTTCGATGCACTCAACTTCGGTAAGGACCACCCGGCCCGCACCATGCAGGACAGTTTCTACGTGGCACCCGAGGACTCCGGCATGGTCCTGCGCACCCACACCTCCCCGGTGCAGGTGCGCACCCTGCTGGAGCGGGAGTTACCGGTGTACGTGGTGTGCCCGGGACGGACGTTCCGGACCGACGCCCTGGACGCCACCCACACCCCGGTCTTCCACCAGGTCGAGGGGCTCGCGGTGGACAAGGGCATCACCATGGCCCATCTGAAAGGCACCCTGGACGCCTTCGCGCGGGCAATGTTCGGCCAGACTTCCCGGACCCGGTTGCGGCCCTCGTTCTTCCCCTTCACCGAGCCTTCCGCCGAGCTCGACGTCTGGTTCCCCGAGCGCAAGGGTGGCCCCGGCTGGGTGGAGTGGGGCGGTTGCGGGATGGTCAATCCGAACGTGCTGCGTGCCTGCGGGGTCGACACCGAGATCTACTCCGGCTTCGCATTCGGTATGGGCATCGAGCGAACCCTGCAGTTCCGCAACGGTATCGCCGACATGCGTGACATGGTCGAGGGCGACATCCGGTTCACCTGCGCTTTCGGAACGGAGGCCTGAGCCGATGCGTTTTCCGGTGTCATGGCTGCGCGATCACGTCGCGCTCCCTGAGGGCACCGCCGCCCCCACCGTGGCGGAGATTGCCGGTGCCCTTGTGCGGGCTGGCCTCGAAGTCGAAGCGGTGCACCACCTCGGCCCGGTAAGCGGGCCGCTCGTGGTGGGCCGAGTCCTGGAGATCGAGGAGCTGACCGGCTTCGCGAAGGCCATCCGGTACTGCCTGGTCGATGATGGCGAGCTGGCGCCTCGCGGGATCATCTGCGGTGCCACCAACTTCGCCGTGGGCGATCTGGTGGTGGTGGCGCGGCCTGGGGTGGTGCTGCCAGGTGGCGTTGCGATCGCGGCGCGACCCGCCTACGGCCGGACGTCCGACGGGATGATCTGCTCGGCTGCCGAGCTGGGGCTCGGCGACGACCACACCGGGATCATGGTGCTACCGGCCAGCACCGCTGTCCCCGGGGGCAGCGCCGTCGACCTGCTCGGACTGGATGACGCGGTGATCGAGTTGGCGATCACCCCGGACCGCGGGTACTGCCTGTCGCTGCGTGGGCTGGCTCGCGAGCTGGCCATCGCCTTCGACGCCCCCTACGGGGACCCGGGCCTGCTGGAGGTGCCGCACACGTCGAGCGCCGCCTGGCCGGTGCACATCGAGGACGAGCAGGGGTGCCGCCGGTTCGTGGTCCGCCGGGTGTCGGGCGTGGACCCGACCGCCGCGTCTCCCTGGTGGCTGCGCCGGAGGTTGCAGCTGGCCGGGATGCGGCCGATCTCCCTGGCTGTCGACGTCACCAACTACGTGATGCTGGAGCTCGGGCAGCCGCTGCATGCTTTCGACGCTGCCAAGCTGGACGGCGACCTCGTCGTCCGCCGAGCCGGCAAGGGCGAGAAGCTCACCACACTGGACGGGGTGAGCCGGGAGCTGGATCCGGACGACATGGTGATCTGCGACACCAGCGGTCCGGTGTCCCTGGCGGCGGTGATGGGCGGGGAGAGCACCGAAGTCGGTCCGCGGACCACCAGCCTGCTGCTGGAGGCAGCGACCTGGGACCCGGCTTCGGTCGCCCGCTGCGTCCGGCGGCACAAGTTGCCCAGTGAGGCAGCCCGGCGTTTTGAGCGCGGGGTGGATCCTGCCCTGCCACCGGTGGCCGTCGAGCTCGCGGCGATGCTGCTGACCCGCTACGGCGGTGGAGAGATCCAGCCGGGCCGCACCGACGTCGGAACGCTCCTGCGGCCCACGCCGGTGACGATGCCGATCGACCTGCCGGATCGGGTGGCCGGGCGGCGCTACGAGAACGGTGCCACGGTCCGTCGGCTGTCCCAGATCGGCTGTGCGGTGGAGATCGGCGGGGTCAACGGCACCACAACGGTCACCGTCGTCCCGCCGTCCTGGCGGCCTGACCTGTCCCAACCCGCCGACCTCATCGAGGAGGTGCTGCGGCTGGAGGGCTACGACACCATCCCCTCCGAGCTGCCGCCGGCACCGCCGGGTCGCGGTCTGTCCGCCGAGCAGCGCCGCCGCCGGACGATCTCCCGGGCGCTGGCCGACGCAGGGTACGTGGAGGTGCTGCCCAGCCCGTTCGTCTCCGCCGGCACCTGGGACGCCTTCGGCCTGCCCGACAACGATCCCCGGCGGCACACCGCCACGCTGCTCAACCCGCTGGAGACTGACCGCGACCAGCTGTCCACCACGCTGCTCCCCGGCCTGCTCGAGGCCTTGGTCCGCAATGTCGCTCGTGGTCAGCGCGACGTGCTGCTCTACGGCCTTGCCCCGGTCGTGCAGCCGCGCGCCGCCGCGGTGCCGGTGCCAGACGTAGCCGTGGACCGACCACCGAGCGACGCCCAGCTCACCGCACTGGCCCGTGCGTTACCTGTGCAGCCACTGCACGTGGGTGTGGTGCTTGCCGGGCAGTGGGAGCGTCCCGGCTGGTGGGGCGCCGCCCGGGCAGCCAACTGGGCCGACGCCGTGCAGGCCGCGCGACTGGTCGGTCACGCCGCCGGACTCGAGCTTGCGGTGCGGGCCGCGGAGACTGCGCCGTGGCATCCCGGCAGGTGCGCGCAGCTCGGGGTGGATGGCCGTGTGGTGGGGCATGCCGGGGAGCTGCACCCCGCGGTGATCGAGGCACTGGGACTGCCGTCGCGGACCTGTGCGATGGAGCTCGATCTCGACGCGTTACCGCTGATCGAGCGGCGGCCCGCGCCCGTGGTGTCGCCTTACCCGCCGGTGCTGCAGGACGTCGCGTTGGTGGTGGACGCGGACGTGCCTGCCGCCGAGCTGACCGCCACACTGCGCCGTGGCGCCGGCGAGCTGCTGGAGGACGTGCGCCTGTTCGACGTCTACACCGGTGACCAGATCGGCGAGGGCAACCGGTCGCTGGCTTTCGCGCTACGGTTCCGAGCCCCGGATCGCACCCTCACCGCCGCCGAGGCCACCGCCGCCCGCGACGCCGCCATCGCCGCCGCCATCCACACCCACCACGCCACCCTGCGCTCCTGATACTGCGGTAGCGGGGACGTGCCCGCTTGAATGGTTTTGCACAAGTGTGCATAATCATCCGTATGACGTTCCGGGTCGCGGTGGCCGGGGCGAGCGGGTACGCGGGTGGCGAGCTGCTCCGCCTGCTGCTCGGCCACCCGGAGATCGAGATCGGCGAGCTGACGGCGGGCGGTAACGCTGGCAGCACGGTCGGCGAGCACCACCCGCACCTCGTCCCGCTCGCCGCTCGCATCTTGTCCGACACCACGGCAC
Source organism: Pseudonocardiaceae bacterium (assembly GCA_035463315.1). Lineage (GTDB taxonomy): Bacteria > Actinomycetota > Actinomycetes > Mycobacteriales > Pseudonocardiaceae. The sequence goes on along the minus strand of DATHTJ010000350.1, from coordinate 6,751 downwards.
CGCGGCTGGCCGGCCACGACGCGGTGTTTCTCGCCCTGCCGCACGGTCACTCCGCGACTCTGGCCGCCGAGCTACCCGAGGACACCGTGGTGATCGACTGCGGCGCCGATCACCGGCTCGTCGACCCGGCGGCCTGGCGGCGCTGGTACGGCTCCGACCACCCGGGGACCTGGCCTTACGGACTACCCGAGCTGCCGGGGGCACGGGACAAGCTGCGGGGAGCCCGCCGCGTCGCGATACCGGGCTGCTACCCCACGGTGGTCAGCCTCGCGCTGGCGCCGGCGCTCACCGTCGAGCTTGTCGAGCCCGAAGTCGTGGTGACCGCCGTGTCCGGCACCTCGGGAGCCGGGCGCGCCCTCAAGCCACACCTGCTGGCCTCCGAGGTGATGGGCTCAGCCAGCGTCTACGGGGTGGCCGGGGCCCACCGGCACACTCCGGAGATCGCCCAGAACCTTTCCGGCGTCGCCGGCTGCCCGGTCGCCGTGTCGTTCACCCCGGTGCTGGCGCCAATGCCGCGCGGGATCCTGGCCACCTGCACCGCAGCGCTGCGCCCTGGCACCGACCACGAGATGATCCGCAACGCCTACCACGCCGGGTACGCCGCGGAGCCCTTCGTGCACCTGCTGCCCGAGGGCCGCTGGCCGGCCACCGGCGCCGTGCAGGGCTCCAACTCCGTGCAGGTGCAGGTTGCGGTGGACGTCGACGCCGGCCGGCTGGTCGCCGTCGGTGCCATCGACAACCTCACCAAGGGCACCGCGGGAGCCGCGGTGCAGTGCCTCAACCTGGCGCTGGGGCTGCCCGAGACCACCGGTCTGCCGGCCTGGGGGATCGCCCCGTGACCCACCACACCGAGCAGGGAGGACACCGGACATGAGCGTCACTGCAGCCCACGGGTTCCGGGCGGCCGGGGTCGCCGCCGGCATCAAGGCCAGCGGCGCGCTGGACCTGGCCCTGGTGGTCAACGAGGGGTCCTCCAGGGCGGCCGCGGGGGTGTTCACCCGCAACCAGGTCAAGGCCGCGCCGGTGCTGTGGTCGGCGCAGGTGCTCACCGGGCGGCGGCTGCGCGCCGTCGTGCTGAACTCCGGTGGCGCCAACGCGTGCACCGGCCCTGCCGGGTTCCAGGACACCCACGCCACCGCCGAGCGGGTCGCCCAGGTGCTGGACTGCGGGGCGGTTGAGGTCGCGGTGTGCTCCACCGGGCTGATCGGCGAGCGGCTGCCGCTGGACGCCGTGCTGTCCGGAATCGACAGGGCGGCCACCGCGTTAAGCGCGACACCGGAGGCCGGCCTGGCCGCGGCCACCGCAGTGCTCACCACCGACACCGTCCCCAAGCAGGCCGCAGTCACCAGCGCGGGCTGGACGGTAGGCGGGTTCGCCAAGGGAGTCGGCATGGTCGCGCCCAGCCTGGCCACCATGCTCTGCGTGCTCACCACCGACGCCGCTGTCGACGAGTCCACACTGGACGCCGTGTTGCGCTGCGCCGCGAGCGAAACCTTTGAGCGCTTGGACATCGACGGCACGTGCTCGACCAACGACACCGTGCTGCTGCTGGCGTCGGGCGCCTCGGGGGTGGTGCCCGACCGGGCCGAGTTCGCCAGCGTGGTGCAGCAGGTATGCCACAAGCTGGTCAAGAGTTTGCAGGCCGACGCGGAGGGCGTCACCAAGGAGATCGCGATCACCGTCCGCGGGGCGGACAGCGACGTCGACGCGACCGCAGCGGCCCGCGCGGTCGCCCGGGACAGCCTGGTCAAGACGGCGTTCTTCGGCTCCGACCCCAACTGGGGACGGATCGCCGCCGCCGTGGGCGCCTCTGCCGCCACCGTGGTCGCCGACACGCTGGACATCCGGATCAACGGGTTGCTGCTCTGCCAGGGCGGCGCGGTGGCGGCCGACCGCTCGAAGGCGGATCTGTCCGGCCGGGAGATCACCGTCGAGATCGACCTGCACCTCGGCAACGGGCAGGCCACCGTGCTCACCACGGACCTCTCTCCCGGATACATCGAAGAGAACAGCGCGTACTCGTCATGACCCCCAGGTCACGAATCGACTCCGAAGACCTGCTTGCAGGGTCGAGAATAGACACGGCGGCCCAGAAGGCCGCGGTGCTTGCTGAGGCGCTGCCCTGGCTTCAGCGCTTCCACGGTGCCACCGTCGTGATCAAGTATGGCGGCAACGCAATGCTGGACGATGAGCTCAAGCGAGCCTTCGCCCAGGATATGGTTTTCCTGCGGCTGGCCGGGCTACGGCCCGTCGTGGTGCACGGCGGCGGACCCCAGATCAACGCCATGCTGGACCGGCTGGGTATCACGGGTGAGTTCCGCGGTGGCCTACGGGTCACCACAACCGAGACGATCGACGTGGTGCGCATGGTGCTGTTCGGCCAGGTGGGCCGAGAGCTCGTCGGGCTGGTCAACGCGCACGGTCCGTTCGCCGTCGGCATCTCCGGCGAGGACGCGCGCCTGTTCACCGCTGCCCGGCGCACCGCCACTGTGGACGGTGAGCAGGTCGACGTGGGGCTGGTCGGCGATGTGGTTGCGGTGAACCCCGACGCGGTGCTCGACATCGTCAACGCCGGGCGCATCCCGGTGGTATCCGGATTGGCCCCGGACGCCGACGGCGTGGTGCACAACGTCAACGCTGACACCGCCGCCGCGGCGCTGGCCGTAGCACTAGGTGCCGAGAAGCTCGTCATGCTCACCGACGTCGAGGGGCTCTACTCCGACTGGCAGGACCGGTCCAGCCTGCTGTCCCAGGTGACTGTGGACCGGCTGGAACAGCTGCTGCCGGGGCTGTCCGCCGGGATGGTGCCGAAGATGGAGGCATGCCTGCGCGCGGTGCGAGGTGGAGTGCCCCGGGCTCATGTCATTGATGGCCGGGTGGCGCATTCGGTGCTTCTGGAGGTGTTCACCACCGAAGGGGTGGGGACGATGGTGCTGCCCGAGGAGGGTCCCCACTGATGCCTACCGCGAACTTCCAACGGCGCTGGCAAGCCGCGTTGATGGCCAACTACGGCACGCCACCGTTAGCGCTGGCCCGCGGCTCAGGAGCGGAGGTGTGGGATGTCGACGGCCGCCGCTACCTGGATCTGCTCGGTGGTGTCGCGGTGAACGCGTTGGGCCACGCTCACCCGGCCATCGTGCGTGCCGTCACCGAGCAGATCAGCACCCTCGGGCACGTCTCGAACCTTTACCTCAGCGAGCCGGCGCTCACGCTTGCCGAGACGCTGCTCGACCTGCTCGGGGCCACCGGGTCGGGACGGGTGCTGTTCTGCAACTCCGGTGCGGAGGCCAATGAGGCTGCATTCAAGATCGCCCGGCGGACCGGGCGACGGAAGATCGTCGCCGCCGACGGCGCGTTTCACGGCCGCACCATGGGGGCGCTCGCGCTCACCGGGCAGCCCGCCAAGCGGGATCCCTTCGCGCCGATGCCGCCCGGTGTGGTCTTCGTGCCCTACGGCCACCCCGCAGCCCTGGCGTCAGTGGTCGACGAGGACACTGCCGCCGTGTTCCTTGAGCCCGTCCAGGGCGAGAACGGCGTGGTGATTCCGCCAGAGGGCTACTTGCAGGCCGCTCGGGAGATCACCGCCGCGCGTGGGACGCTGCTGGTGCTGGACGAGGTCCAGACCGGTATCGGGCGGACCGGTACCTGGTTCGCCCACGAGTCCGTGGGCGTGACTCCCGACGTAGTGACGCTGGCCAAGGGCCTCGGCGGGGGGCTCCCGATCGGTGCGTGTATCGGTATCGGACCAGCCGCCCACCTGTTGCAGCCAGGCCAGCACGGCAGCACTCTCGGTGGCAACCCGGTCTGCTGCGCGGCCGCGCTGGCCGTGCTGGCGACCATCGCTTCGGACGGGCTGCTCGGTCATGCTGCGCGGCTCGGTAAGGAGCTCGCCGCTGGGATCACTGCGCTGCACCACCCGCTCGTTGGGTCGGTCAGCGAGGCGGGCCTGCTCATCGGGATCGGGTTGACGTCGCCCGTGTCGGCCGCCGTTGCTACCGCCGCGCGGGATGCGGGCTTCCTGGTCAACCCAGTCGTGCCGGACCGGGTCCGGCTCGCCCCGCCGCTGGTGCTCACCGAGGCCCAGGCGCGGGAGTTCCTCGGTGCTCTGCCCGCGATCCTGGACGGGGCGCAGTAGCGATGCCGAGGCACTTCTTGCGTGATGACGATCTCACCCCGGCCGAGCAGCGGGAGATCCTCGATCTGGCAGACGAGTTCAAGGCCGACCCGTTCGGGCACACCCCGCTGGCCGGCCCGCGATCCATTGCGGTGATCTTCGAGAAGAACTCGACACGAACCCGGCTGTCTTTTGAGATCGGCATCGCCCAACTCGGCGGCAATCCGGTGATCATCGACGGGCGCAGCATGCAGCTGGGCCGCGAGGAGACCATTGAGGATACCTCGCGGGTGTTGTCCCGCTATGCCGACGCCGTGGTGTGGCGCACCTTTGCGCAGTGCCGTATCGACGCTATGGCCAGCGTCTCGCGGGTGCCGGTGGTCAACGCGCTCACCGACGAGTTCCACCCCTGTCAGGTGCTCGCCGACCTGCAGACCGTTCGGGAGCGGCACGGTCGCCTGGCCGGGCTCACCCTGACCTACCTGGGTGACGGGGCGAACAACATGGCGCACTCCCTGCTCCTCGGCGGTGCCACCGCCGGGTTGCACGTCCGGATCGCCGCTCCGGAGGGGTTCCTGCCGCTGCCCGATGTGCTGCTCGCGGCCAAGCACCGTGCTGCGGTGACCGGGGGAAGCGCCACCATGCTCGCCGACCCGCACGCGGCGGTCGACGGGGCCGACGTCCTGGTGACCGACACCTGGACCTCAATGGGTCAGGAGAACGACGGGCTCGACCGGGTCACCCCGTTTCGGCCGCTGCAGATCAACGCTGAGCTGCTGGAACGCGCCGCCCCAGGCGCTATTGTGCTGCACTGCCTGCCCGTGCACCGCGGGGCCGAGATCACCAACGAGGTACTCGACGGTCCGGCCAGCGCGGTCTGGGACGAGGCGGAGAACCGGCTGCACGCGCAGAAGGCGCTGCTGGCCTGGTTGCTGGATCCGGAGCGCGCTGCATGACATCCACCCGCGTCGGCCGGCAGGCCCGCATCGTCGAGCTGGTGACCCACCGCGCGGTGCGCAGCCAAACGGAGCTGGCCGCCCTGCTCGCTGGCGAGGGCATCGAGGTCACCCAGGCCACGCTGTCCCGGGATCTCGACGATCTCGGCGCGGTGAAGTTGCGCGGCGTGGACGGCGGCGCGCCGGTGTATGTCATCCCTGAGGACGGCAGCCCGGTGCGCGCGGTGGAAGGCGGTACTGCCCGGCTCGTGCGGGTGCTGTCCGAGCTGCTGGTCTCCGCTGACGCCAGCGCGAACATCGCTGTGCTGCGCACGCCGCCTGGCGCAGCACACTTCGTGGCCAGCGCATTGGACCGAGCGGCGCTGACCGATGTGGTCGGCACCATTGCGGGCGATGACACCATCCTGGTGGTCGCCCGCGAACCTCTCCCCGGGGCGCAGCTCGCGGAGCGGATCATGGCGCTAGCGCGCTCGTGAGCGCGAATCGGGGCCATAACACTGTTTGTCACTCACGAGCACGATCGAAGGGAGAGCAATGAGTGAGCGGGTGGTACTGGCCTACTCCGGTGGGCTGGACACCTCGGTGGCGATCGGGTGGATCGCCGAGGAAACTGGAGCCGAGGTCGTCGCCGTCGCGGTCGATGTCGGCCAGGGCGGTGAAGACCTGGAGACGATCCGCAAGCGGGCGCTGGCCTGCGGCGCGGTGGAGGCCGTCGTCACCGACGCCCGTGACGAGTACGCCGAGCAGTACTGTCTCCCGGCGCTGCAGGTCAACGCGCTGTACATGGACCGCTACCCGCTGGTGTCGGCGCTGTCCCGGCCACTGATCGTCAAGCACCTGGTGGAGGCCGCGAAGTACCACGGTGCCACCACCGTGGCGCACGGTTGCACCGGTAAGGGCAATGACCAGGTGCGTTTCGAGGTCGGCATTGGCGCGCTCGCCCCTGACCTGCGGGTGATCGCACCGGTCCGGGACTACGCGTGGACCCGGGAAAAGGCGATCACCTACGCCGAGGAGCGTGACCTGCCGATCGACGTCACCAAGTGCTCGCCGTTCTCCATCGACCAGAACCTGTGGGGCCGGGCGGTCGAGACCGGGTTTCTCGAAGATCTGTGGAACGCCCCGACCAAGGACGTGTACACCTACACCAGTGATCCGATCGAATGGAAGGCACCAGACCAGCTGGTGATCACGTTCGAGTCCGGTGTGCCGGTCGCCATCGACGGCGCCCCGGTGACGGTGCTAGAGGCGATCCAGCAGCTCAACGCACGGGCCGGGGCGCACGGCGTCGGCCGGCTGGACATGGTTGAAGACCGGCTGGTCGGCATCAAGAGCCGTGAGGTTTACGAGGCGCCCGGGGCAATCACCTTGATCACTGCGCACCAGGAGTTGGAGACCGTCACCGTCGAGCGGGACCTGGCCAGGTACAAGCGTAACGTCGAGCAGCGCTGGACCGAGCTGGTCTACGACGGGCTGTGGTTCTCCCCGCTCAAGCGGGCGCTGGATGCATTCATCGCCGAATCTCAGCGTTACGTGACGGGCGAGATCCGCATCGAGCTGGTCGGCGGTCGGGCGACGGTGAATGGACGGCGCAGCACGCAGTCGCTCTACGACTTCAACCTCGCCACCTACGACGCGGGTGACACCTTCGACCAGTCGCTGGCCAAGGGGTTCGTGCAGC
>DATHTJ010000349.1:0-2615 GCA_035463315.1 Pseudonocardiaceae bacterium | reverse complement strand
CGGCTCCCAGGGGATCGTGCTGGAAGGCGCCTCGGTCGCGCATTTCGCGCACGAGAGCGCCGCCTGGAACCTGGCGCTGGGAGTCGGCTTCCTCTGGATCGCCTGGCGCTCGCCGCGGACGTCGGGGATGGTGCCCACGCTCGCGACGTTCGTGGCGGCACTCGCAGCGTTAGTGGTGCTGGATGTGGTAGCAGAGCGGGTCGATCCCGAACGGTTCCTCCTGCACGGCCTGGTTGTGCTCGGTCTGATCCTGGTGCTGGTGCTCGACCGGCTGCCCAGGCCCACCGGGGGTGCCGCGCCCGGCGTCTTCGCGTGGGGGCAGCGGCGGTCGCGTCTCGCGACACCGGCCGATCCGGCGAGAGGAACCGCTGCCGACGGCCTGGCACCGGATCTGCGGCCGACCGCCCAGAGCGACGACACCGCCGTAGCGCAGCGCCGGATCGCGTAATCGGCGCCAGGATTTGTTGCATCTGCACCAGCATCGGGTCAAGATGCAGTAGTTGCAACCAACTGGCGATAGAAACACAGTGATGATGACGAGCACCGCAGCCGTGCCGGCGAACCGCCCCCGGCGAGCGCACTCTTACCCTTACCCTCACCTCCGGCATGCTCACCTGTGGTCGCTGCCTGATGGCACCGGCCTGCACGCCCCACCCGGGGAGTTGGTGATCGAACCCGGCACCGGTCGGGTCTGCTGCCACCTGTGCGGGCGCTGGTATGTCTCGCTGGGCAGCCACCTCCGGACGCACGGGCACACTGCGGACTCCTACCGGGACACGATGGGGCTGTGCCGGAACCGGCCGCTGGTCGCCGAGACCCTCTCCCGGTCGATCGCCACCCGCCAGGCCGAGGCTTACCGGCGTTCGTCCGAACTGCGGGCTCGGCTCGCGGTCGGGCAGGAGCTCTCCCAGACCGGTCGCCTGGCCACGCTGGCCCGCGCCGCGCGCACCGCCAGCGCGTCACCGGAGCGCACTCGAGTCCGCCGCGCGGCACTGGACGCGGGCCGGGCAACCAGAGCGGCCCAACGCGATCGGGTGCTGGCCCGACGGCTGCGCGAGCTCGGCTTCGATGACCTGGGCGACTACCTGCGCCACGCCTACTCGGCAGGGGCCAGCCTGCGAAATCTCGCCAAGGTGACTGGTGTGGGCTGGGCCCGGCTTCGCCGTGAGATCGACGCGGCCGGCATCACGGTGCGGCCGTCGCACGCCAGTAGCGACCGGAGGAGTTGCGCCCAGGCTTCAATCGCAAGATAGTGGCAACAGCATCCCCCACTATCTGGAGGTCAGCGTGGCCGACTACACCCTGCCCGACCTGCCCTACGACTACGGCGCACTGGAGCCGCACGTCTCCGGGGAGATCATGGAGCTGCACCACTCCAAGCACCACGCCACCTACGTCAAGGGCGCCAACACCGCCCTGGAGCAGATGGCTGAGGCGCGTGCAAGTGGCCAGTGGGGGACCGTGAACCTGCTGGCCAAGAACCTGGCGTTCAACCTCGGCGGGCACGTCAACCACTCGGTGTTCTGGCCGAACATGTCCCCTGACGGCGGCGATAAGCCCGGCGGTGAGCTTGCCGCGGCGATCGACGAGCACTTCGGGTCCTTCGACGGGTTCCGCGCCCAGTTCACCGCCAACGCGCTGGGCATCCAGGGATCCGGCTGGTCGATCCTGGCCTGGGACGCCCTGGGCCAGCGGCTGGTGCTTGAGCAGGTCTACGACCATCAGGGCAACCTGGCTCCCGGCACGATCCCGTTGCTGCTGCTCGACATGTGGGAGCACGCTTTCTACCTGCAATATCGCAACGTCAAGCCGGACTACGTCGAAGCGTGGTGGAACGTCGCGAACTGGGCTGACGTCGCTCGCAGGTTCGAGCAGGCCCGGCCGGTGGTGCTGCCCTGAGCATCGACAATCCTGATGAGCTGCTGCACACGGTGTTGCCGGCGGCGCTGGAGGTGCTCAACGCGTGGAGCATCGCTGAGATCGAAGCTGACCCCTCGGTCTTTCATCAGGCCATGGACCGCACCATCGGCGACGCCGTCGGCGCCCGGGACCCGATGCGCGGGCTAGCCGAGATGATCTTCGGGCTGTCCTCGTTATCGGGCATCCTGCTCGACGAGCTCGCCGGTGTCACCGGCCGGTCCCGCGGCGAGGTCCTGCACGCCGTCCACCGGCGTTACCTCGACCCTGGGATTGGACCGCCGCGCTGATCCGGGCTGGAGGCTGGCTCTGCGAGCAGCCAGACTGCGCCATCCGGGGTGTCGCGTACCTCGATCCCGGCTGCGGTGAGTCGATCACGCAAGGTGTCGGCGAGCGTCCAGAAGCCCTGTTCGCGAGCCCGGTCCCGCAGCTCGATGAGGGCGTCGACGAAGGGCGCGACGACCTCCCGCGGATCCCGCGCACCCACCGCGGCGAGTTCGCCCATGCGCGTGACCATCCGGCGCAGCATGGCCCGGGGCGCGGCGGCGCCATCCTCTTCCTCGGTATCTGCCGACCAATCGACGATCGCCTGCTCCAGCTCGAGGATGGCGGTGACGGCCGCACTCACGTCACGGGCCCGTAGCCCGGTGTCGAAGACCTGCTCCAGCCGGTCGGCCTCGGCGCGCAGCGATGGTGCC
>DATHTJ010000348.1:0-2246 GCA_035463315.1 Pseudonocardiaceae bacterium | reverse complement strand
TGCACGCAGGCGGGCACGAGTTCCCCGGTCTCTGGGTGCGCCATCGCGTAGTGGCAGGATGCGAGCCGTTCCTGGGTGGCCAGAACCCGCGGATCGGAGGCTGTCTCGCCGCGTTGCATCAGCTCCCACGCCGGCGCGACGTCCGCGGCGTCCATGAACTGGTGCACCACGAACGACACCGGTCGCACGCCGTGTCGCAGCAGGGCCCGCACCCCGCCGACGCGTCGCACGAGGCGGGCGATCCAGCGGGCCGCGATCACCACGATCACCGGATGGCGCACGATCGTCCGCACCAGCTTGCCGGCCAGGTCCGGCGCTGCCACCCCGGTGAAGTTCACCCCACCGAAGTAGCGGAAGAAGGCGTCCCTGGTGGCGAGGTCACCAGCGTCGTCGCCGGACAGGAACGGGTGCCAGCGCGGGCCGACGAAAAACCCGTAGGCCGCCCGGTTGCAGCGCAGATCGCCGTGCTGGAACGCGGTGTAGTCCAGCGCGCCACCCGCGCCCCGTTCGATCTCCCGCCAGACCTCGTCCATTCCGGTCTGCGTGTAGTCCTCCTGCCAGCGCCGGTCGTCCCCGACGAACGCGGCGGGCTGGAAGGAGAACATGCCGAACCCCATCGCGTGGCAGTCCCGCACCACGTCGGCGACCTGGCCAAGGTTCGCCGGGGTGACGGTCATGTTGTGCGCCAGGAAGAAGCGCACCCCGTGGCGGCGGCGCAGCCGGGTGAACATGTCGACGAATCGCTGCCGGTACGGGTTGAGCTCCCGTTCGCTGCTTGCCCGCGGGATGTCGCGGCGGCCGAACATCAGCATGTCGAAGTGCCCCGCGAAGGAAAGCCGTGCCAGCCGCCGACGTCCTTGCTCGTCCAGCGCGAGCCGCTCCAGGTAGTCGTAGTCAAAATCCCCGTGGGACATGCTCATCGGCTCGCGCCCGTAGTGGCGCATCGTCAACAACGTCGCCGCGTGGTCGTCCGGGGACAGCAGGGTCACCTCCCCACCGATCAGCTGCGCGTGGGCGCGGGGGCCACGCAACCGGCGCAGCAGGGCCATCTGCTTGTCGACCTCGGCGATCGTGTGTGACCCGTCCACCCGGACCCGGTTGGCGTCGCGCGAGTGGTAGCAGGGCGTGCACGCCAGGTTGCAGCGCGGGAACACCCCGTGGGTGCCCTCACAGCCCACCGCGTGCCTGCCCAGGAGCTGGCCGGGTGTCTTGACATGCTCGGGAAGCTCGGCCCAGCGGCGGTCGAGCACCGCGGCGAACTCCGGATCGACCGGCCGGGTCCGGCGTTCGAGCCGCCGCAACACATCGATCACGCCCATGTCGCACCACGCTCCTTCGAGCGACCGCGGCCGAACCGGTTCGCCGGCAGGGTAAGAACAGCACGGTAAGTGACCCGAGGGGAAGGTGTGTTGATGACGAGGCTGGCGCTGTGCGGTGGGACCTACTCCAACCCGTATGCGTTGCGGGCCTTCGTCGCCGACGCCCAGGCCCGCGGCGCCGACCGGCTGTGGTGCCTGGGTGACTTCGGCGCCTACGGGGCGGAACCGGAGGCGATCTGGGAGTTGCTGACCGGCAACGGGATCGAGTGCATCGCGGGCAACTATGAGCTCGCCATCGGCCGGGGGGACCCCGACTGCGGCTGCGGGTACGCCGACGATGATGACAACGCCTTCGCCGCAATCGCCTACGACTACACGCTGCGGCACACCTCCGCGGAGTTCGCAGCGTGGATGCGGACCCTGGCCACCGAGCACCGCGAGACCATCGACGGGGTGGCGCTGCACCTCGTGCACGGCTCCCCGTTGGCCGTCAACGACTTCTGGTGGGAATCGCTGCCCGACGTCGCACACCAGTTACGGATCGAGGCGTCCGGCGCGGACGTGATCTGCTGCACGCACTCCGGGCTGCCGTGGATCAGGCGCTTCCCGGGTGCGGGCCGGGCCCCCCTGGTGTTCAACGTCGGAGTGCTCGGCCGGCCGGCCAACGACGGTGGCCACCACGTCTGGTACGCGCTGTTGGACTGCGTCGACGGCCACGCCACCGCGGAGCTGGTGACGCTGGACTACGACTGGCGGGCGCATGCCGCGTCGATGCGTAACGCCGGCCTACCGGAGGCGTTCACCCAGGCCGTGGAGACCGGATGGTGGACCACCTGCCTGGAGATCGTGCCGCCGGTGGAACGCTCCCGGGGCCGCTTCCAGCTCTACAAGTCGGCGATGCCGTCCTTCGCTGGCGCGGAGGTGTCC
>DATHTJ010000347.1:0-16992 GCA_035463315.1 Pseudonocardiaceae bacterium | reverse complement strand
TGTTGGCCGCCAGCAGCGCTTGGCCAGTGCCGCTCTACGAGATGCCCTCGCCCAGCGCGACAAAGGATGTAGTTTCCCGGGATGCGGACGCCCACCCCGCTACTGCCACGCCCACCACATCGTCTCGTGGCTCGACTGGGGCCCACCGCCCTGCACAATATGTGCCTTTTGTGTGAGCGGCATCATGTCATCGTGCACCGCCAAGGATGGCACATCCGACTCGACGCCCGCGGCCACCCTGAATTCATCCCACCTGCAACCATCGACCCCGAGCGTCGGCCACTCCACAATCCGCTGCGACAATAGGAACTGGCGACGTCGCGGCGTTCCTCGAGTGTGCCGAGTCAAGGGCCCTGAACGGGACCGGCTGCTCGCGCTGTGTCAGGAGCAGCACACCCCTGGCTGGTTCCAGCAGCACGGCTCGCGGCTGCCCAAACAGCTCATCACGCAACCACCTGCTGCGGATGTCCGCGCGCCGTTACCTCGCCCTCCCGGTGGTGCCCACCTCGCGCGGCGCGCATGCCGCCATGACCGGGGCGTTTCGACTCATGGAGTTCGCCAGTGGTGTATCTGGAGAGCGAGACCTCCAGCCTGTTCCTGGAGAAACCGGAGGAGATCCAGGCGTACCGGCGCATCCTGGGGGCGCTCGCGGATACCGCGTTGGGCGAGGGACAATCCAGGGAGCTGATTGCCACTGTGGCAACCGAGCTCTATGCGGATCGAGAGGATCATGATGACCGCGCCTGAGCCGGACAGCATCATCTGGCACACGAGCAGCTACAGCTACGGAAGCGGTAACTGTGTCGAGGTCGGCCGGCGCACCAGTAACTACAGCGGCGGCAGCGGTAACTGCATGGAGGTCGCGCCCACCGCGGACGCTGTGCTGGTACGGGCCTCCAAGGAGCGCGACGGTCCCGCCCTGGCTGTCCCTGGAACCGCCTGGCGCGCCTTCCTGAGTACCGTCACCCGCTGACCGCCCGAGTCGTAGACCTCACGTCGGTCACGTGTAGATGACCCACCCGGTAGTGCTACAGGTGTTACAGGACGACGCCGAGTAGAGCGTCGACGGCGGTGCGGATCACAGTAGGGGCGTCGGCGTCCTGGCCGCGGCGGGTCAGCGTTTCGGTGGCCCACGCGTCGACCGTGGCGAGGGCACCAGGGGTATCCAGGTCGTTGGCCAGATGGGCGCGCAGTCGGCTGACAGTGTCGTTCGCTGGTGCGCCGGCGGGCAGCGCGACGGCGTCGCGCCAGCGGGTCAGCCGGATCGCCGCCTCGTCGAGTAACCCGCCGGTCCACGATCGGTCGGTGCGGTAGTGCCCGGACAGCAACGCGAGACGCAGCGCCATCGGGTCCACCCCGTCGGCACGCAGCCGGGAGACGAAGACCAGGTTGCCCTTGGACTTGGACATTTTCTCGCCGTTCAGGCCGATCATCCCGGTGTGGATGTAGTGCTGGGCTATCGGGTGCTCGCCGGTGAGCGCCTCAGCGTGGGCGGCGGAGAACTCGTGGTGCGGGAAGATCAGGTCGGAACCGCCGCCCTGCACGTCGAAGCCGGTGCCCAGCCGGTTGAGCGCGATCGCGCAGCACTCCACGTGCCAGCCCGGGCGCCCCGGACCCAGCTCGGAGTCCCAGGACGGCTCGCCCTCCCGCGCCGTGCGCCACAGCAGGGCGTCCAGCGGGTGTCGCTTGCCGGGCCGCTCGGGGTCCCCGCCGCGCTCGGCGGACAGCTGGGTCATGGTGTCGGCGTCGTAACCCGACTCGTATCCGAAGTGCTCCGCGGACCGATGATCGAAGTAGATGTCCGGGTGCCTGCGGTCGTCGACCCGGTAGGCGGCTCCGGAGGCGAGCAGCTTGCCGACCACCTCGACGATCTCACCGATCGCTTCCACGGCACCGATGAAGTCCCTTGGTGGCAGCACCCGCAGCGACTCCATGTCCTCCCGGAACAGCGCGGTCTCGCGCATCCCGAGCACCACCCAGTCGTCCAGGTCACGCTGGGCCCGCGCCAGCAGGGGGTCATCGACATCGGTGACGTTCTGCACGTAGTGCACCTCGTGCCCGGCGTCGCGCCAGTACCGGTTTATCAGGTCGAAGGCCAGGTAAGTGGCCGCATGCCCGAGGTGGGTGGCGTCGTAGGGAGTGATCCCGCAGACGTACATCCGCGCGGTGTGCCCGGGCGCGGTCGGCCGCACCGTGCCGGTCGCAGTGTCGTGCAACCGCAGCGGTGGGCCCTGGCCAGGCAGCTGCGGGACCTGCGTCGATGTCCAGGGCTGCATGCTTTCGACCCTACGTGACCGCGGCACGCTGCCGGCCGTTTGTGGCGCCGGCCACGGGGTGGACCCCGCGGCCGGCGGGGGTTCAGCGCCGACGGCGGTGCCGTAGGTAGTCGCCCACCACTGCGGCGCCCAACCCGTCCACCCCGGGATCGAGCACCCGGCCGCCGCAGCGTCGGGCGAGTGCGTGGACGAACCCGGCGAGTCGGGGGTCTCGGCCCAGCATCACGATGCTCACCGCCGTGCCGTTGCGGGCCAGGTTGTCCATCTCGCGCACGGTCAGGGCCAGCGTCTGGGGCAGCGGCGGGTAGCTGAAGATCGCCTCGCCGTCGGCTTCCAGGTGCGCGGTGGGCTCCCCGTCGGTGACCACCAGCAGGACCTGCGCGGCGTCGGGGTGGCGGCGCAGATGCCGCCCGGCCAGCAGCAGCGCATGGTGCAGGTTGGTGCCCTGCTCCCACACCCCGGCCAGCCCGGTGAGTTGCGCGATGTCCACCCGCTGCGCGTGGCGCCCGAAGGTGATCAACTCCAGCGCGTCGGAGCGGAACCGGGTCCGGACCAGGTGGTGCAGTGCCAGCGCGGTGCGCTTCATTGGCACCCAGCGCCCGTCCTGCACCATCGACCACGAGGTGTCCACGCACAACGCCACGGCGGCCCGCGCACGCTGCTCGGTGTCCACCACCTCAACATCCTCGACGGCCAGCAGCGGGCCCACGTTTCCCGTGGCGGCCCCGCGCAGCACGGCGTTGCGCACAGTGCGAGGCACGTCCCACGGCTCGGAGTCGCCGAACTCCCAGGGCCGGCTGCCGCCGGTGGGCTCCCCGGCAGCCCCGGCCCGGCGCAGCTCCCGCTCCCCGCGCCGGCTGCGCAGCGCGTCGGCCACCGTGGCCAGCGCCTGCGAGCCGAGCCTGCGCAGCGCCTTGGGAGATAACCGCAGCGACCCGTCCGGGCCGCGCTCGAAGAAGCCGTGACGCTCCAGTTCGCGTTCCAGCTCGGCGAGCCGGCGGGCGTCGATGCGGGCGGCCTCGCCCAGCTGGCGAGCCAGCGCATCGAGGTCGACGTCCTCGGCGCGGGCCCCGGCATAGGACTGCGCGAGCTGCTCGGCCAGCGCGTCGAGCTCGGCGAGGTTGGCCATCGCCTGCGCCCCCTCGCCCAGGCCCAGTGGATCCTGACCGCGGAACTGCTCGGCACCTTGCCAGTTTTCGCCGGGCCGCAGCGCCTGCAGCTGGGCGTCCAGTGCGGCGAGCTGCTGGGTCAGCCGCGGGTCACCGAATGCCTGCTGGGTGAGCTGGGCCAGCTCGGCGCGCTGCTGCGCGCTCATCGAGTTGAGCATCCGTTGCGCGGCGGCGGCCCGAGCGGCCAGCGCGTCAATCAGCTCCTCGACGTTGCGCGGGCGCTCGGGGAAGAAGTCCCCGTGCTGGCGCATGAAGTCTTCGAAGCGCTGCGGGGTGTGAGGGTCCCCCCGGGCGTGCGCGGAGAGCAGATCGTTCAGATCCGACAGCATCTGCTGGATCCGCTCGACGTCCTCGGGTGAGGTGGACTGCAGCGCCTGCTTGACCCCTTCGAAGCGCTGCGCGAGCAGCTGCTGGCCGAGCAGGTCGCGGATGCCCTGGTAGGCCTGTGCGGCCTCGGTGGAGCGCCAGTCGTAGCCGGCGAGCTCGGCGACGGCGCGGGCGGTGTCCGGGGGCAGCGCGTCGAGCCGGGCCTCGCGGAACCGGGCGTCGTCGTCGGGGTCGGGGAACAGTTCCCGGCGCTCCGCGGCCAGGGCCTGCTCCAGCAGCTTGCGGACCTGCGCCAAGGTGCCGTCAAGTCGATGGCGGCGGGTGATCTCGGCGCGGCGCTGCCAGACCCGGCGGGCCAGCTCGTCCATCCCCCGGGTGCCGGGCAACCCACGGCGCAGCAGTTCCCGCATCGCTGCCCGCGGCGAGGCGCCGTCCATCACCTCGCGACCGATCTCGTCCAGTGCCGCGGACAGGTCGGCGGGGGCCGCTAGCGGGTCCGGGCCGCCGTGCCAGGGCCCGTAGCTGTACCGACGTGGCGAGGTCATCCCGCTCGGGCTCCGTAGACGGTGCGACCGTCCTCGGCGTCCTTGCCGAGCTTGCGGGTGAGGTACAGCGACTCCAGCGCGAGCTCGACGGCGGCGGCGATCGGGCCGGGTGGGCCGTCGGGGGCGGCGCCCAGCCGGGTGGCAACCTCGTGCAGCACCGGCAGCTCGGGCAGTGCGGCCAGCACGTCGGCGGCGGGCACGCGCTCGCCGGTGGCCACTCGATGGCCCTCGGAGACCTGCTCGGCCAGCGGTGTGAGGTCCAGGCCGCGCAGCCGGGCCCGGGCAGTGTCGGCCACCGCGCGGCGCAGCAGGTGGGTCAGTACCTCGCCCTGCTCGTCGCGTGCAGTGTCGTTCTCGGGGGGTTGGTCGTAGCCGGACTCGAACTCCAGCTTGCCGCGCAGCACCGACGGCACCGCTTCGAGATCAACGGGGCGGGCTACCGCGTGGTCCTCACCGGTGAGCGCGGCCCGCCGCAGTGCGGCTGCGGCAACGGTCTCCGCACCGGCCACCGCAAACCGTGCGGACACCCCGGAGCGTTGGTCGATCGCCGCGCTGGCGCGCAGGTGCCGGGAGAATCGGGCCAGCACTTCCAGCAGCGGCTCACCGACTTCGGCGCCGATGGTGGCCAGGTCGGCCTCTTGGGCGATCAGGGCGATCTCGGCGGCCATCTCGCGCGGGTAGTGGGTGCGGATCTCGGCGCCGAAGCGGTCTTTGAGCGGGGTGATGATCCGGCCCCGGTTGGTGTAGTCCTCGGGGTTGGCGCTGGCCGCCAGCAGCACGTCCAGCGGTAACCGCAGGGTGTAGCCGCGGATCTGGACGTCCCGTTCTTCCATCACGTTGAGCAGGCAGACCTGGATCCGCTCGGCCAGGTCAGGGAGCTCATTGATCGCGACGATGCCGCGGTGCGCGCGGGGCACCAGCCCGAAGTGGATCGTCTCCGGGTCACCCAGGCTGCGACCCTCGGCGACCTTTACCGGGTCGACGTCGCCAATCAGGTCACCGACGCTGGTGTCGGGAGTGGCGAGTTTCTCGGTGTAGCGAAGTGAGCGGTGTCTCCAGGCCACCGGCAGGTCGTCGCCGAGTTCGGCGGCGCGGCGGATCGAGCCCGGCGTGATCGGCTGGTAGGGGTGTTCGGCCAGCTCGGCGCCCTCGATGACCGGCGTCCACTCATCAAGCAGTCCGACCAGCGTGCGCAGCAGGCGGGTCTTGCCCTGACCGCGCTCCCCGAGCAGCACCACGTCGTGCCCGGCCAGCAACGCCCGCTCCAGCTGCGGCAACACCGTGTCGGAGAACCCGACGATGCCCGGCCACGGATCGCGGCCGCTGCGCAGCGCGTCGAGCAGGTTGGCGCGCACCTCACCCCTGACGTCGCGCTGGACGTGCCCGCAGGCGCGCAACACACCCAACGTGCGTGGCAGATCGGCCGGAGGCTGAGTGGGTCCAAGGTGCGAAGGAAAGGTCACGAGCCCACGCTACGCACGCACACCCCGCCCAGCATCCCGGTTCGCCAACCACAGCAGAGCACTCACAGCAAGCGGCTCTCCCCTGCCGCGAGGTCCCACAGGTCCGCGCGATCCCGCCCGGCGGCGGCCCAGGCGGCCCGGGTGCGCTCGATCGGTTCGAGCGCTGGTTCACGGGAGAGCCGGAAGGTGCCCCAGTGCATGGGCACCAGGACCCGGGTGCCGGCCTCGCAAGCCGCCCGCACGGCCTCCTCCGGGTCCATGTGCATTGTCCGCATGAACCAGCGCGGCGCGTACGCGCCGACGGGCAGCATCGCGGCGTCGATCCCGGGGTAGCGGGAGCCGATCTCGGCGAAGAACGGGCCGTAGGCACTGTCCCCGGCGTGGTAGAGCCGCGGGCCTCCCGGCACGGTGAGCACCCAGCCACCCCACAGGGTCGCGCAGTGGTCGAACAGGCCCCGGCGGCTCCAGTGGTGCGCGGGCACGAACGTCACCTCGAGCGGGCCCAGGGTCACCGACTCCCACCAGTCCAGCTCGGTGACCGCGGTGAAACCACGCCACCGGAACCACCGGCCGAGCCCGCCTGGGGCCACCACCGGGGTGTCCCGAGGCAGCGTGCGCACGGTCGGGGCATCGAGATGGTCGTAGTGGTTGTGACTGATCAGCAGCAGGTCCAGCGGCGGTAGCCGATCCAGGCCAGGGGGGGTGAACCGCTGGCCGGCACCCAGGATCCGCTGCGACAACACCGGGTCCACCGCCACGGTGCGCTCACCAAGGCGGAGCAGGAACGAGGCGTGCCCGAGCCAGGCCAGCCAGGCGTCCGCGGCCGGCAGCGGTGCCCGCGCGGCTACCGGAATCCGCGCCACGCCCTCAGTGCAGCCGGCGAAACCGCCCTCCCGCCACAACTGCAGGAACTGCGGCGGGCCGGGCAGCGGTGCGGTGACCCGATCGGCGAAGGAGCGGGGCCACCGCCTGGTCAGAAGGCCGGCCATGGGATCGCCGGCCAGGCCCCATTGGGCGCCGGGAACGTCTCGGTGGCCAGCAGCCGGTCGGTCCGTTCCTGCAGGGCCTTCAGCTCCGTCCGGGTCAGGTGCTCAGCCAGCGCAACGCCCAGCGTGCCGTCCAGCTCGGATCGCATCCGGCGCAGCATGTCCAGCACCGCAGCGGACAGCGGCTCACCGAGGAAGCCCCACAGCACGGTGCGCAGCTTGTCCTCGTGATGCAGGCAGATCCCGTGGTCCACCCCGTACACCCCGCCGTCCAGCCCGGCGAGCACATGCCCGCCCTTGCGGTCGGCGTTGTTGAGCAGCACGTCCAGCACGGCCAGCTGGCGCACTCCTTCGGTATCGGCGTGCACCAGCAGCGCCGGGGCGCCGTACCGGTCGTGTGCCCGCAGCACCGGACGCCAGCCTGCCGGCACCGCGTCGACCGGCACCACGTCCACCAGGTCGTGCTCATTCTCGGTGTC
Source organism: Pseudonocardiaceae bacterium (assembly GCA_035463315.1). Lineage (GTDB taxonomy): Bacteria > Actinomycetota > Actinomycetes > Mycobacteriales > Pseudonocardiaceae. The sequence continues at coordinate 9,747 of DATHTJ010000347.1, read as the reverse complement.
CACCCAGAGCTGCACCATGCCGGGCCCCAGCGGTCCGGCCCGCAGCACCGTGGGCGGTACCAGCGACCAGCCGGTGGCCTCGGACAGCAGCCAGCTGGCTACCTCACGGCCAGCCAGGGTGCCGTCCGGGAAGTCCCACAGCGGACGCTCGCCGCGGATCGGCTTGTACACGCAGTCGGCGCTGACCCCGTCGCAGTGCACTGTGCAGAACAGGGTGGCGTTGGACGCATCCACGATCCGGCCGGTGACGTCGATGCGGCCCTGATTCAGTAACGGCAGCGCCGCCGGGTCGGTGGGCAGCACCGCTGCCCCCTCAGGCCTCGACCTGGCGACGGTAGCCATTCTGCCGGGGGCAGATGTGCCCTTGGGGCCCCAACGGCTCCGCGCACAGCGGGCAGGGCCTGCGCCCCGCCGAGAGCACCCGCTCGGCGCGGGCGGTGAATGCCCGGGCCTGCGTGAGTGACAAGAACACCCGCACCGCGTCGGGGCCCTCTTCGGTGTCATCGAGCACCACTGACTCGTCCAGCTCGTGCTCGGTCACGGCGAGCAGCTCGACCACGATAGCCCGCGACTCGACGTCCCAGCCCAGCCCCATGGTGCCGACCCGGAACTCCTGCTCGACAGGGGTGCGCAGCGGCTCGGTGTCGACCCCGGACTCCTCGGAATCGGTGGGAGCAGCGACACCCAAACGCCGAGCCACCTCCTCGAGTAGCGCGGACAGCCGTTCGGCGAGGACCGCGACCTGCTCCTTCTCCAGCTGCACGCTGATCACCTTGGCCTCGTCAACGGCCTGCAGGTAGAACGTGCGGTCTCCAGGCTCGCCGACCGTGCCCGCGACGAACCGTTCGGGGGCGCGAAAGACGTGGATGACACGGGACATGGCACTGCCGACACTAGAGCACCGCGCGTCACCTGGCAGCGGCCCTCCCCACGGTCAACCCGTGCCGGTCGACCCCCCCGGCGTGGCATCCGATGAGGGACGCCGCCCGCGGCGGCGCTTGGGTGGGACCAGTGACTGCAGGTCCCCGCCGGAGTCGTTGACCCGCTGCACGAACGGCCGGGTCTCGGTGTAGCTGACGGCGCTGATCGAGCACGGGTCGGCGACGATGCGCTGGAAGCCGTCCAGGTGCATCCCCAGCGCATCAGCGAGCACTGTCTTGATGACGTCACCATGCGTGCAGACCAGCCACAGCACGTGTGGGCCGTGCTCGGCGGCCAGCTTGGCGTCCCATTCCCGCACTGCGGCCACTGCCCGAGCCTGAAGTGCGGCCAGCCCCTCACCGCCGGGGAACACCGCTGCCGAGGGGTGTGCCTGCACCACCTTCCACAGCGGTTCCTTGCCCAGCTTGCGCAGTTCTCGTCCGGTCCACTCGCCGTAGTCCACCTCGATGAACCGGTCATCAAGGGTTACCTCGAGTTCGCGGGCTTGCGCCAGCGGGGCCACCGTCTCCCGGCACCGCTGCAGCGGGGAACTCACCAGCGCCGCCACCGGTAGCTGCGCCAGCCGCTTGACCAGCGTCTCGGCCTGGGCCTGACCGTGCTCGTCCAGCGCCACCCCCGGGGTGTGCCCGGCCAGCACCCCCGCGGCATTCGCCGTGGACCGGCCGTGGCGCAGCAGGAGGAGGGTGCCCACGGCGCCACCCTACGCACCACTGCGGTCAGGTCGCGCTAATCGTGCCAGTGGCCAGCAGCGTCAGCACGAGGATCCCCAGCGCCAGCCGGTACCAGACGAACAGGTAGACGCTGTGCCGTTCGACGTAACGCAGCAGCCACGCAATGGCGGCATAACCCACCGCAGCCGCGAGCAGGGTGGCGACCACCATCTGGGCCACCGAAGGCTGCAGACCGGGCCCGCCGACCGCGAAGACGTCGGGGATCTGGAACAACCCGGCGGCGATGACGGCAGGGATGGCCAGCAGGAACGAGTAGCGCACCGCGGTGGGCCGGGTCAGCCCGAGAAACAGGCCGGCACTGATGGTCCCTCCGGAGCGGGATACCCCGGGCACCAGCGCCATGGCCTGCGCCAGACCCATCACCACCCCATCGGTGACAGTCAGCTGCTGCAGGGAGCGTCGCTGCCGCCCGTAGCGCTCAGCGGCACCCAGTACCAGACCGAACACGATCAGAGTGCTGCCGATGATCCACAGGTTGCGCCCCGAGGTCTGGATCTGGTGCTCGAAAACGAAACCCAGCACACCGATCGGGATCGTGCCGATGATCACCAACCAGGCGATCCGGTAGTCCGGGGTGGCGCGGACCTGCGCTGAGCGCAACCCGCGGAACCAGGTCACCACCAGGTGGCCGATGTCGCGGGCGAAGTAAATAAGAACTGCGGCCTCGGTGCCCAGCTGGGTGACGGCGGTGAACGACGCACCGGCATCGTCACCGAAGAAGACCTCCGAGACGATCCGCAGGTGCCCCGACGAGGAGATCGGGAGGAACTCGGTGAGGCCCTGGACGAGTCCCAGGACCAGGGCTTGCAGCCAGCTCACGCGGGTGCACCCTACGGGTGCCAGTGCCAGTACCCGCAGGCGCTAGCGTGCATCCTCGTGCAACAGCGTCTCCTTGGCCGCAGCGGGCTGCGGGTGTCTCGGCTGGCGCTGGGCACCATGACCTGGGGCCGCGATACCGACGCCGAGGAGGCCGCCACCCAGCTGGTTGCGTTCGTCGACGCCGGCGGGACGTTGGTGGACACCGCGGACGTCTACAGCGAGGGTGAGGCGGAGCGGATCCTGGGTGGGCTGCTGGCCGACGTCATCCCCCGGGATGAAGTGGTGCTCGCCACCAAGGCGGTGGCGCGCCGTGACGATGGGCCATTCGGCGGCGGCGCCTCCCGCGCGGCGCTGCTCACGGCGTTGGACGGGTCGCTGCGCCGGCTTCGCACCGATCACGTCGACCTGTGGCAACTGCACGCCTGGGATCCGACGGTGCCGCTGGAGGAGACGCTGTCCGCGGTGACCGACGCGGTGCGCTCCGGCAAGGTCCGCTATATCGGGGTGTCCAACTACACCGGCTGGCAGCTGGCCACCGCGAAGGCCATCTGCGACGTGCCGCTGGTGTCCACCCAGGTGGAGTACTCGCTGCTGGAGCGGGGGGTGGAACGCGAGCTGGCACCGGCGGCGGCCTACCACGGGGTGGGCCTGTTGCCGTGGGCACCGCTGGCCCGCGGGGTGCTCACCGGTAAGTACCGCAACGGCACCCCGTCGGACTCGCGGGCGGCATCGCCGCACTTCGCGCGCTACGTCGAGCACCACCGCACCGACCGGGCGACCCGGATCGTGCAGGCCGTGGTCACCGCCGCCGACGGGCTGGGCACCTCCCCGCTGGAGGTGGCGCTGGCCTGGGTGCGGGATCGGCCGGGGGTGGTCGCGCCGATCGTCGGCGCCCGGGACACCGCCCAGCTGGCCGGCTCGCTCGCCGCCGAGGAGGTGGAGCTGGCCCCCGCGATCCGGGCCGCGCTCGATGACGTCAGCGAGGTGCAGCTGGGGTATCCGGAACGCTCGCTCGACTGATCCGCCGCAGCGCAGCGGCCATGTCACGCGTCGCTCGGACCGTGCCCCGGACCGATCCGGACACCTTGGACTGCCCGCCGGCGCGCGGGCGGTACTCGACATCGAACTCGCGCACCTGCCAGCCGGCGGCGCTGGCCCGCAGCAGCAGCTCGAGCGGGTAGCCGCACCCCCGGTCGGTGACGCCCAGGTCGAGCAGCGCCTGCCGGCGAGCGACCCGGATCGGGGCGATGTCGTGTACGGGCAACCCGCGGTAGCGCAGCAGCGCGGCCAGTACCGTGTTGCCGGCCCGGGCGTGCCACGGCCAGGCACCGGCCTGCGGTATCCGGCGGCCGACGGCGAGGTCAGTGTCGCCGGTGACCGCTGCGACCAGCTCGGGCAGGGCCTGTGGCGGCAGCGATCCGTCGGCGTCCAGCACGCCGACCAGATCGGCGGTGGCGGCCAGCAACCCGGCATGCACTGCGGCGCCGTAGCCCCGCCGCGGTTCTGCAACGACAGTGGCGCCGCAGGCAGCGGCGACCGCGGCGGTGTTATCGGTGCTGCCGTTGTCGACAACGACGACCCGGTAGCCCGCCGGCATCGCAGCCAGCACACCCGGCAGCGCCTCGGCTTCATCCAGGCAGGGCAGAACAATGTCCACAGGGGGGGTCATGACGAGGACGTTAGCCTGATGGCGGTTGTCAATGGCCATCGGACCGGCTAGCGATCCGCTGACGCAGCGCTGTCTTTAGCCTACGGACGAGAACAATAGGCTGCTTGGGGATGGCGCGAGGGTGTCACGTCCGGAATGCTTGGCCACGGCCCGTCCCCAACCGGCGGGAGGTCGGTGTGCCCGGTGCCCCGCACGCAGCGCTGCTTGCTGCGTTGCTCGTCGCCGGGCTGGTCGCGGGATGCGGCGGCAACGGGCGTCCGGCTGCGCAGCTGGCCGTGGTTCCGGTCGCGCCGGCGTCGGCTCCTTCAGGGGGGCCAACCGCCGCAGGGGCCGTCATACCGCTCGACGCGCCAGCCACCCGGGTAGTGGTCGATCCACGCACCGGGACGGTGGCGGTGGCACTGGCTGATCCACCGCGTCTACTGCTGAGGACGCTGGATGGCACCGCGCCGCCACGCCAGGTGACGCTTCCCGGTCCGGCCGCGGATCTCGTCCTCGCTGCTGACGGCGGCCCACTGCTGGTGGCGATCACCGCGCCTGGGTCACTGATCCGGGTCCCGCTTGATAGTGGGGCACCGAGCAGGACGGATCTCGACGGCCCGGCGCGCGGGGCGATCGCGGTGGGTGGTGCCACCGTGGTCGCGATGGGTGACCGGCTGACCGTGCTCGAGGAGAGCCGGCCGGGCCGAACCATCCCGGGATTCGTCGACGCCGCTCGCCTGGTGCCCGCGGGGCCCAAGGTCGGGGTACTCGACCGGGGCCGCTCTGCGGTGAGTCTGGTGGACATTTCTTCGGGTGAGACCAGCCCAGCGCTGCGGGCGGGTAACGGAGCTGCGGATGCGGTGGCCGACCGGTTCGGTCGGATGCTGGTGACCGACGCCCGCGACGGTGAGTTGCTGGCCTTGGCCGGTGACCCACTGTTGTTGCGGCAACGTTTTCCGCTGCCGGGCGCGCCCTACGGGCTGGCCTATGACGCCCGGCGGGATCTGGCGTGGGTGACCCTGACCGCCCGCAATGAGGTGGTCGGGCTCGATGTGGCAGGGGGCGAGCCGGTGGTCGTCCACCGGTTCCCTACGGTGCACCAACCCGATGCGGTAGCAGTCGACCCGGTTAGCGGCCGGGTCGTGGTCGTCTCCGCGTCGGGCGCAGGACTGCAGGTGATCGACCCGGAACGGGCGGTGCGGTGATGATCGAGACAGTTGACGGTGATGGCCTCGACTGGGAGTACCAGCCGCTGCGATTACCGCCGGAGGTATCCCGGCTGACCGCAGCGACCCAGCTCGCGGTGCAGGCTGAGTTCGCAGGCTGGGAGCTATCCCGGGTGCGGATGTACTCAGACGGCACGCGCACCGTGTGGCTGCGCAGGCCGCGAACCGCGGCCGCCCAGCCCAAGCTGTCGTGGTAGACCTTTCCCCCTGCGTGACGTAGGGTCCGCACCGGCCGGTGCGGACCCTACGAGTGAGCAGGTCTCAGATCGGTTTGATCTGGTCGGCCTGCGGACCTTTCGGGCCCTGGGTGATCTCGAACTCCACCCGCTGGTTCTCCTCCAGCGAGCGGTAGCCGGTCGCCTGGATCGCCGAGAAGTGGGCGAAGACATCGGGGCCGCCACCATCTTGGGTGATGAAGCCGTACCCCTTCTCCGCGTTGAACCACTTGACCGTGCCGGTCGCCATCTTCCATCTCCTTCTCGGGCCGCCTGTGCGGCCCGCACTGCGGGTGTCCCGGATCGCCGTCGTGATCACCCGGGGCGCCGTGCACGCACTGCGCTGCCGGACACAACAGACGCCTGTGGCGCTTGCTCCACAGGCGTCCTTGGAACCAAGACTGCTACGGGCGCAGACGTTAGCAGAATGTGTCCGCTGCGCGAGAGGGTCGGTTGCATCTGCCTCACCTGGATCCCCGCTAACAGCTCCGGAGGAACCGGTCAAGCACGCGGGTACCGAAGGTCAGCCCGTCCACGGGCACCCGCTCGTCGACCCCGTGGAACAGCGCGGCGAAATCGAGATCGGGCGGTAGCCGCAACGGCGAGAAGCCGAAGCAGCGCATTCCCAGCCGGCTGAAAGCCTTCGCATCGGTGCCACCAGAGAGCATGTAGGGGATCGTGCGTGCGCCGGGATCCTCCTGCAGGATCGCGGTGTCCATCGCGGCCACCAGGTCGCCGTCGAAGGTGGTCTGCACCGGCGGCGAGTTCACCACCCACTCGCGGGTGACGTCGGGGCCGAGCAGCTCGTCGACTTCGCGCTCGAACGCCACCTGGCGCCCGGGCAGCACCCGGCAGTCCACGACCGCCTCCGCCGTCGAGGGGATGACGTTGGCCTTGTACCCGGCGTCAAGCATTGTCGGGTTGGCGGTGTCGCGAAGCGTCGCGCCGATGATCCGGGCCAGCCCGCCGAGCTTGGCGACGGCACCCTCCAGGTCGTCGCCGGAGAAGTCCAGCCCGGTCTCCTCGCCGATGGCCGCCAGGAACTCCTGCACCGTGTCAGTCATCACCAGGGGGAAACGGTGCTTCCCCAGCCGGGCCACCGCCTCGCACAATGCGGTCACCGCATTATCCTCATGCACCATCGATCCGTGCCCGGCCCGGGCCCGGGCGCGCAGCCGCATCCAGGCGATGCCCTTCTCGGCGGTCTCGATCAGGTAGAGCCGGCGTCCTTCACGCACCGTCAGGGAGAACCCGCCGACCTCGCTGATCGCTTCGGTGCAGCCCTCGAACAGCTCGGGGCGGTGGTCGACCAGCCAGTGCGCGCCGTGGCCCCCGCCGGCTTCCTCGTCGGCCAGGAAGGCGAAGACCAGATCCCGCGGGGGGATGACACCATCGCGCCGGAATCGCCTGGCGACGGCGATGGTCATCGCGACCATGTCCTTCATGTCGACCGCGCCACGACCCCACAGGTAGCCGTCCTGCACAGCTCCGGAGAACGGGTGCACCGACCATTCGGCGGCGTCGGCGGGCACCACGTCGAGGTGGCCGTGCACGAGCAGCGCGCCACGGTGAGGATCGGCACCGGGCAGCCGGGCGACCACGTTGCCCCGCCCGGGAGCGCCGGACTCGACATAGGTGGTCTCGAAGCCCACCTCGCCGAGCTTGCCGGCGACGTACTCCGCCGCGGCCCGCTCCCCGACGAGGGTGTCCGGGTCACCGGTGTTGGTGGTGTCGATGCGGATCAGGTCGCTGGCCAGGCCGACGACCTCCTCCTCCGCGGTGCTGGTGCTCCCCGCCGGTTCGTTCACTTGGCTTTCCTACCACCCGCGCGGCCGACTTGGGTCGGTCCCACACAATGGGCTACCCTCATGCAGCGCTGCGGGCGCAGGCTGGAGCGTGCGATGCTCCAGTGGCGAATGTCCCCGGTGGATGTCCGAGTGGCGGAATGGCAGACGCGCTAGCTTGAGGTGCTAGTCCCCGACAAGGGGGTGGGGGTTCAAGTCCCCCCTCGGACACACTGTGGTGGCAGACCTGCCACATCTGACGTACCAGTGTTCAAGTGGGCTCTACCACGCACGACCGTGCGCGGTAGAGCGCTTCTATGTGTCTGAGCCGGGGTGTTTCCGGTGAGGGCCGGGGTGATCCCTCCGGTGGTCCCGCCGCTGCTGCCCCACGGCGGCACGACGGCCGGTAGCCCTGGTGTGGTGTCGCTGATCCGTGCGCCGCTGCCGCTGCCGTCGTTGATCTCCCGGCGTACGTCCACGGTGGTCTACGGGCTGTCGGCGCTCGATGATCGGGGCCGGGTCGCGGATCGAGTCGTCATGCGGGCGCTGGGCTGGTCCGCCGGACTCCGCCTCGACATCCACGAAACGGCCGGGGTTCTCACCGCCCTCACCGCTCTCGATGGGCCCTATCAGATCACGACCCAAGGGCACCTTCGCCTACCCGCTCCCCTGCGCCACAGGTGCGGCCTCGAAGCCGGGGACCGCGTTCTCCTCGCTGCTGAACCCGACCGGTCCCGGCTCGCTATCTACCCACCCGCAGCGTTGGACACCTTCCTACCCCAGCGGTCCACCGACACGGCGGGTGGTGAGTCCGCATGACCACCCAACAAGTTGCTCCCAGTTCCGCCGACATCGACGCCGCGCGGCTGCTGCTGGCCCGGCTCGGCGTCTCCCCCGCCGACCTCTTGGCAGCGGCGGCACAGGAGCGGATTCCCGCGCCGACGTTCGCCGAATACATCCCCGTTGTCAGGTCAGCCGTAGGCGATGGAACCCGACGCGTGTACGGGTCCTATTGGAACCGGATTGTGGAGCATTGGGGTACTCGGCGGTTGGACGAACCCACCCCCTCGGAGGTCAATCGACTAGCCGAACACGTCAAAAACCACGTGGTTGCTCGCCGCAACGCGCGTGGTGGGCGCAGCGCCGCCGAGCACCTGATCGCCGCACTACGGTGTATCTACCGGCACGCTGAAAACGACGGCTACATTCACACGGCCGACAACCCGGCCCTGAAAGTGGCCAAGCCCCGGCGGCTACCATCCACCCGCCGCGCCGTGCCGGACACGCGCCTAGCCGACATCAACCAGGTAGCCGCGACCACCGGCAACGATCCCGCATTGGACACCCTGATTCTGCGCCTGCACACCGAAACCGCGTGCCGACGCGGTGGCGCGCTCGCCCTCCAGCCCAGTGACCTTGACCCTGATCAATGTTTGATCCGGCTCCGGGAGAAAGGCGAAACCGTCCGCTGGCAACCCGTCAGCCTCACGCTCATGGCGCACCTGCAACACCACGCCCAACAGCGCCAAGCCCCGGCAAACTGCCAACTCCTCCGCTACGCCAACGGGCGGCCGATCACCTCACGCCGATACGACCACCTATGGGTACGCATCGGAACCCATCTCCCGTGGGTCGCGACCCAACAAATCAGTACCCACTGGCTCAGGCACACCACCCTCACCTGGGTCGAACGCAACTTCGGCTACGCCGTCGCGCGTGCTTACGCCGGACACACCGACAGCGGCAACGCAGGCACCACCGCCACCTACGTCCGCGCCAACCTCCCAGAAATCGCGGCCGCACTCGCAGCCCTCACCGGCGAACCCCATCCACTCGCGTCCAACTGAAAAGTAGACCATTTTTGAACGCCCCGGCAGCGGTTTCAGGCGACAATCGGCGTGGGCTATGCTTTGCGTGCGAGTCTGAGTGGCGGAATGGCAGACGCGTTAGCTTGAGGTGCTAGTGCCCTATTAACGGGCGTGCGGGTTCAAATCCCGCCTCGGACACAACAGTGCGCGCCTTTTCTCCCCTACGCTGCCTCTGCTGGTCTGATCCATCGGATGCAGATATCTAAGGTTGGGGCTGGTGCGGCTGGCTGTCGTGTACCGATGTGGCGGTATCCCCACTGTAGGTATGTCTGAACGGCGTGGGTGTTTCCTTGATGGGTGGCAATTGTGACCCGCTGTTCAAGGCGGCTCGCGAGTAGTTCGTTATGTATCTGGCGCCCGATTCCTCGATTTTGCATTTCCGACTTTACGATGATTTCGAAGAGGGCAAACGTGCTGTGCCGTAGAGCCGCGCCCTAACCCCCACCTCTGCCCTAACCCTCACCTCACATGTACCCGGCAGATCAGTTGCCGGGACATACGCATTTCTAAC
>DATHTJ010000346.1:0-2091 GCA_035463315.1 Pseudonocardiaceae bacterium | reverse complement strand
CCGGCGCACGGGCACAGCGTTGAACAGTGGGCTGCACGCCAGGTCGATGTCCAGGGCACCGCTGAAGTTGGTACGCACGGTGCCCGCACCCTGGCCAACCCGGTCGACCAGCCAGATGCCCTCCTCCGAGCGAGTAAGGCTGACGTACTGCTCGCCTTGGGCCCGGCTGGTGCGGACGGTCAGCCGCTGGACCACACCGGCCTCGTCGGTGGCCAGCGAGTAAGACGCGGAGTACGTCTCGGCGTCCTCGTGCGGGGCACTGATCAGGGAACCGCTAGCCCGCATGCTGCGATCCCCGAGGACCACCCGCGCCGCCTCCAGCCGCAAGGCGTCTACGCCAGCCCAGGCGAGCATCCTTGTCAGCTGCGGCACGCGGCGGGACACGGTGTCACCGGTGAGCCGCTCACCGGTCTCCGGGGTGCTCACTGGCCAGCCGGAAAGGGGTCATCGTCGCGGTCCACCAAAGCCTCTCCTCGCACTGGTGGGTGTCCTGTCCGGCCGGTGACCGGATCTAGCCGTGAGCCTACCGGTGCCCGATCATCGCACGGCCACGCATCGGCCGGCTCTCGCGGCGATCTCGGGCTGGCAGGGTTGTCCTGTCGCCCAGGCGGGTGCCATCCGGTAGCAGGTATGCTTTCCGTGAAGGTGGAGAGTAGCCTTCACCGCGGACGAGAGCCGGGGGCAGCACCGTGCTGGGTGCTCGTCTGGAATAACCCAGTAGATCCGTCGATGGCCGGGGAGCGCCCGAGCGTGCGGGAGATCCCGCTGTAGCACGCGCGCTGCGCGCTTCCGTCCCCGGCTGGCGGTCGCCCGTAGGACCAACGACAAAGAAGGACCACATGCGCACGCCCGTCTCCGACCGCCGACCGCGGGCCGGAATGACCCTCGTTCCCCGTCACCGGCAGAGCCGACCCCTGCCGATGAGTGCCGTGGCCGTGCGCCGCGGCCAGTTCGGGGAGTTCGAGCTGCGCCCGGTGCGGGAACACACCGTCGAAGCGCTGACCTCTGAGGAGGCGACCGGGGAGCGTTGAACTGCGGAGGCGGCGACGATCTCCCGCTTATGCGTCTCGGGGGGGATGACGCCTACGGTAACGGCATGCTGACAGTGACCGAGGCGGCGGCCCGGGCCATCAACTCGCTCGTGACTAAGAACCACATGCCGGAGGGAGCTGGCCTGCGGATCGCGCCACAGGGCCACACCACCCGGTCAGAGGGATTGGGGCTGTCCATTGCGGCGGCTCCGACCGACGAGGACACCGTGATCGAGGCCAACGGCGCCAAAGTCTTCCTGGCGTCCACCGTGGTCTACGAGCTCCACGAGCAAGAGCTTGACGTCGAGCCTGTCGATGATGGCGGCGAGGTTCGCTTCATCGTGGAGCGCAGGCCTCAAGAGTGAGCCACGGCGTCCGCCTGAGGCGTCGAGCACCGTTGACGTTTCAGTCACGGACGATGGACCAGACCCTGGAATTACTTGGTCGCGATCTTGAAATTTGTGGCAATCCGCACGAGTGTGGGTCCGCACAGCGCGCCGTAATCCGTGGCTGTGCAGTAAGCTTCGGTGGAGGAGTCCAGGTAGAACTTCGGGAGGCGCCGTGATCGTTCTTGGTATTGTCTTGCTTGTCGTTGGCTACCTGCTCCCGATCCCGATTCTGCAGTATCTCGGGATCATACTGGTGGTGATCGGGGTGATCCTGTTCCTGCTCGGAAGCACCGGGCACGCCATCGGCGGCCGACGGCACTATTACTGACGCTCCGCGATCATACCCTGCGCCCGGCGGTGTACCTGGCGTCCAGGTGCTCGCTGGGCGGTAACAGTGGGGGGCGGTGCCCGCCCGGTCGTGACTGCGGCACGATCACGCCCTGTCCTCCGCCTAGCCAGACACCCCACCCCCGGTCGGCACCGCCGGCCTGACCGTGAGTCCGCTGTTCACTGGGAAGCCACGACGTCACCGGGACCCCCGCACTGACGTCTCCTTCGCCCCGACAGTCGGTCCGTCCGGTAAGCCCTCAGCACCAGCGTCACCGCCATATCGATTTCAGTTCACGGATGCATTCCTGGGCTTGCGGCATATGCCCTGGCCAACACATGCC
>DATHTJ010000345.1:0-6325 GCA_035463315.1 Pseudonocardiaceae bacterium | reverse complement strand
TCACCTCCACCGCGCACAAATTGAGACGTTCTTCTTCCGCGCCTACGTCATTCCCTGCTGAGGCACGCACTGGCACCACAATCAAAGGAGCCAACTATGATCTTCATCGTGGTCAAGTTCACCATTCGTCCCGAGCGGAGCGAGGACTGGCTCGCGCTCGTCGAGGACTTCACCCAGGCCACCCGTCAGGAGCCGGGCAACATCTTCTTCGAGTGGTCCAGGAGCGTTGACACGCCCCACCAGTTCATCTTGGTCGAGGCGTTCGAGTCCCGCCAAGCAGGCGAGGCGCACGTGAGTTCCGAGCACTTCAAGACCGCGATGGCGTGGATTCCCGGCGTGATCTCGAAGACACCGGAGATCGTCAACGTGGAGGTGCCGAGCGACGGGTGGGCGCAGATGGCAGAACTGGCACCGACCCGGGATCAGTAGGGGCTCGGTTTTCCGACGTCAGCCGCCCCAGCCGGACAGCAGTGGGAAGTGCCGGGCGGGGATCCGGGTTATGATCGGGGACGAGGTCTCCGGCAGCGCCGTCGGGCCGTTGCGGCCGTCGGCGCCGTTGCGAAGGCGGCAGTCGATGGATGACGCGGGCTCGGTGGTCGAACGGGTGGTGGAGCTGCCCGGGCGGGGGCACACCGTGGTCTGGGACTGCCCGGGGCCGCCGGGGGCGCCGACCCTGCTGCTCGTGCACGGTGTCACGCTGACCGCCGAGCTCAACTGGTCGGCGGTGTTTCCGGTGCTGGGCCGGCACTTCCGGGTGCTGGCCTTCGATCAGCGTGGGCATGGGCGGGGGTTGGGCTGCGCGGGGGGCTACCGGCTGGAGCAGTGCGCCGATGACGTCGCCGGGCTGGCCGCGGCGCTGGGCATCGACCGGCTCATCGTGGCCGGTTACTCGATGGGCGGGCTGATCGCGCAGCTGTGCTGGCGCCGGCATCCGCAGCTGACCGCCGGGCTGGTGTTGTGCGCGACTGCCCGCAGCATCGCCGGTGTGCCGTGGGCACGCTGGGTGCGGCTGATGACGCCGGCGTTGTTGATGTCAGCGGCCGCAGCGGGGACGATGCCCGGGATGGACGGGCTGCGGGCCGACGTCATCGGCGCCCACCTGCTCGACCAGGGCGGTGATCGGGCCACCCGGGCCTGGGCGCTGGCCCAGATGCACCGCACCCCGCTGCTCACCGCTCTCTCCGCGGTGTCCGCGATCTATGCGTTCAGCTCCCACGACTGGATAGGCGAGGTCGACGCGCCCACCGCTGTGATCATCACCCGGCACGATCGGGTGGTCTCGGCGGCCCGGCAACGGAGGATGGCCGCCGCGCTGCCCGCAGCGCTGGCCTACGACATCGACGGCGATCACGGCGTGTTCCTCACCGCCCCGGGCCGGTTCACCGCCACGCTGCTCGCCGCGTGCCAGGCGATCTGTTCCGCGAACACCGAGATAACCGGCCTGAGCGACCCCGCCGCTGGGCTGACCGCCTCGTAAACTTCCGCCCTCGTCACCTCCGCGCGGCAGAGAACATTGGTGCCTTCAGGTGGTCTGCCCGCCGTGACCTTGCCACCCGGCGTTCGGCTCCTACGGTCGGTGAGGAGCTCGCAGGATGGACGGGGGAAGGATCATGCCCGTCTCGGGAAAGGTGCTGGCGGCCTATGCCGATCAGGCCATTGACTACGAGCGGCGCACCGCGCTCTACCAAGGGTGGCGGGAACTGCTCGTGGACCAACTGCCGGTGCACCGCGGGGATGTGGTGCTCGACGTGGGCTGCGGCACCGGTCTGTGTTTCGAGCTGCTACAGCGCAAGATCGGCGCCACTGGAACGATCATCGGGATCGACGAGGCACCGGCGATGCTGACCGTGGCCGCCCGCCACGTCACCGAGCACGGCTGGCGCAACGTGGAGCTGCTCACCACCCCGGTGCAGGACGCGGTGATCGCTGAGCCCGCCGACGCCGCGCTGTTCTCCGCCGTGCACGACGTGCTGCAATCTCCGGCCGCGCTGCACGCCGTGCTCGCCGCCCTGCGGCCGGGGGCCTGGGTGGCCGCCGCCGGGGGAAAATGGCCGGCCCCCTGGCTGGCCCCGCTCTCCGCTCTGGTCGCCGCGGTGCACGCTCCGTTCGTCCGGGACTTCACCGGCTTCGACCGCCCGTGGCGGTACCTCGCTGAACTGCTCGATGATCTGCGAGTTACCGAGATCGCCTTCGGCACCGGCTACCTGGCCCTGGGTCGCGCCCCCGGCTACTAGGCACCCCTTCCTGGGATGCTTCATCAGGAGAAGACGAATTCCGTGACGCCCTGGAGCTGGTGCGACCGGTAAATCTGCAGCACCCCGGTCGGACCCGGGGGCGGCACGAATGCGCCCGAGCGATCGATCACCTCGATGCCCAGGGTGTCGAAGGGGGCCTGATCGCCGACGAACAGCCTGATTTTCGGCACCAGGAGCGTAAAGGTACGGACGAAGGCATCGGGCACGTCCTCCAGCGTGACCGTGACGATCTCGCCCAGCGGGGTGTCCTCCCGAGTGATGTCCTCGCCGCTGACACTGAGGTCGAGTTCTGCATCCTGGTAGGAGAACTGGGGCTCGCCTGTGATGCTGGTCCTGGAGTAGCGGATCACGATGGGCCCTGTGATGGTGAACAGGTTCGCTTCCTCGACCTGCGTGGACGTGGTTGCCGTTTCCGATTCTTGTGACATGCGGGTCCTCCTGTAAGGACGGACGGTCTCATGCTGGCTGTTCGATTGTCGTCCCAGGGGAGATGAGGGACAAGGTGGCTGGAGGTATTGGATGGTGAAGGCGCAACCCCGCAGCCGCGCCCTATTACGGCGTGTCACCTTCGTCGAGCGGTATGTTCCGGTGCTCTCGTCGCTGCCGCACTTCCACGTGCATCTCGACCGGAGTTCGCTCCAGCACCGCCTCAACGAGCGTCGCCAGGAATTTTGCCGCGCTCAAGTCATCTGGCACGGCGTCATGACGTATGCGGACGCCGGCTGCGGGATTGACGTCGCTCCACTCCGCGACGAGGAGACAGGTTCCATCGTAGACGTCAGCTTCCGCCCTGAGTTTCCGCAGCATGTCTATCGCACGCTCGACCGTGCCGGGCTCCGCCAGCGCGGTCGAACGCAGGACGAAGAGGAAGCCCATCGCCACCAGCGGGTAACGACCCCTGAGGTTCTTGGCGTCCCCGTATGCCTCTTCAAATCGGTTGGCGAGATTCTTGCGAAACGATGCGACCATCGTCTTCGTCGACACAAGCAATTCCGCCCCACGTGACCACTGCGCGATCAGAACGTCGACCTGTTTGACGTACGCTCGTCCAAGAATGCGGGCATCCGAGGGGGCGACTGCCCGGTTGCGTGCGAGGCTGGCCTCCGCGGTGCTCCGAATTGTTGCCGGCAATGACTTGACGAAGAGGTTGACCTCTCGTGGCAGGACTCTCGGTGCGGTCAGCCGCGGCCAGACTTCGTCGGCGTCAAAGCCGGCGCGCCGAAGCTCGTGTGATACCCACGCATCGGTCGCTTTTGCCAGCCGGCCGGACTGCGAGCCGGCGCCTTCCCCGATGGGAACACCGAGCATGGCTTCCAGCAATGTGTAGTCCGGGACGTACTGCATATCACCTGGCGAAATCAGTACCCACGGGTTGCTTTCCGGACGTTGCGCGACGAGCGGTTCGAGCAACGCGTACAGATCTGCGGGTTCATCCCGGAAGGCCACGGCCAGCGCCTCCTCGTGCGGCGCGGCGAGCGGCCAGCTCGGCGTGCGCGTCCCGCAGCGAATTCACCTCCGAGCGAGCGATACCGAGCACACCGACGAGCAGGACGTCGTCGACGAGCGTGACTGCCTCAGCCAGCCCCCCGGGTCTGCCCAGCCGAGCCGCAACCTGCGGGCGGATCGCGGCCAACGTGGTCTGAGCCTCCTGCAGCACACCCGGCTCGGGCACCGGCAGCCGGTCCGCTTCCTTCGGTTCCAGCTTGAGCATGCCGCCGCCGTAGGCGCGGCCCACCGTCTCCGCGCCGAGCAAGGTCATCGAGGTCAGCGCGCCCAGCGGCAGCAGGTCGATTCCCAGCCTCCGCAGCTCAGGCCGCAGGTACACGCCGTGCACCGAGTTGAGATGGTGGGTCCGAGCATGGTTGGCGCACAGGCGCGGGCTGTCGGCGTTCATGTAGGTCAGCAACACGTCAGCTGGCGGCACGAGTGGTACCCGCCACCAGGGCGAGCGAACCCGGCACTTGTAGGCGGTGTGCACCCCGAGTTGCTCGCCGGCCCGGATGTAACGCCTGGCCGCTGGCGACGGCTGGCCGACCGGCCGGAACAGCAACGTCGATGACCCCGTCCTGGCCAGCTGCTGGTGGGCGGCGACCGTGAAGGCCAGACCACGCAGATGGCGCGACCCGGGCGGAGACACCGGCAGCAGCTCGTCGCTGCGCAGGCCCAGTTCACCGGCGCGGTCTGCGGGCAGGGCGAAGTACTTGTTGTTGCCGGTGACCATGCCCAGCGTGGTCTCACCCCAGGACTGCAGCGTGGTGAACTGCCCGCTTCGTTGCAGGGCCAGGTGCGCTTCCCGTGCCGCGGTGGACAGCAGCGACGACGTCCACTTGCCCTCGACCGGGTCCGGTTTCCACGTCCGGATCAGCGGAGCCGCTCCCGCCAGGTCTGCAGCGGCACGAAGCTGCTGGAGCTCGCAATGGTCGGCCGGCCCCTGACCATAACCGTCGGCGAGCAGCAGAACGACTTCTTCCTGCACGCCCGGAAAGACCCGTTCGGTGAACAGCACCAAGCGGACCCGCGCGAATCGCTGCATGAGGAACCTGCGCACCTCAGCGGCGTAATTCACCGACAGCAGCTCCGCCGGAAGCACCAGCCCGAGCCGGCCACCCGGCTTCAGGAAGAGCGCGCCGTGCACCGTGAACGCAGCCCACGAGGAAGCAAGCCGGGTCAGTGGCACGCCGGCCCGAAGCGCTGCCTCGCGGCTGCGGGCCCGGGCCTCCCCGGTGAAGTCCTGATACCGGACATAGGGGGGGTTGCCGATGACCGCGTCGTAGCGGCCGGTCGGCGGGACGAGGAAGAAGTCCCCAGCGATCACGTGCGCGTCGTGGCCAGCGGCCCGGACGGACGCCTCCGCCTGCCGGGCACTGTCCCGGTGTAGCTCGATCCCATCCAGCCTGCCCCGCATCGTGCCCGCCAGCGCGGCGAGTCGCTCGCCGGCTGCGAGCAGGAACGCGGCCTCCCCACAGGACGGCTCCAGCACCTCGTCCGACGCCGAGCGGATCGCCCAGTCCGCCACGTACCGGCACAGCTCCGGCGGGGTGAAAAAGGCTCCCCGCGCTTTCCTCGCTTCCGCGGTGTCGGAGGTGAGGTGGACGGTCACCCGGCGCAGTCTGCCCTACGGCCACGACAGTCTTGGGGATGCTCGCCGCCTGGCTCCGCACGTAGGTGAGGGGACCGGTGACGCAAGCTAGACGATCGGCCGTACCCGACATACGTTTGTGCCATGGGTGGGTTTGCGGAGAAGCTGCCAAGCGGAGAGGCCGTGCTGTCGATCACCAAGGCTCGGGGCCAGCTGGCCGACGTCGTCAACGAGGCCGCTTACGCCGGCACCGTCACCTACCTCACCAGACATGGCCGTCGTCTCGCCGCGATTGTGCCGGCGGAGGCTGCCGAGGCCCTCGAACGCGCCGGGGATGCGTACCTCACCCAGCTGACCCGCGAGGCCCTCGACGAGATGCACCGCGAGGGTGGCAGGTGATGATGAGGGCCCCCTGGGGCAACAGGGGGCCCTTTAAGCGGAAGCGTCTGGACCAGCAGACGTACCTCACGCCACGAGGACTGTTGGCAGGCCCCGCTAGTCGTGCACGATCTCCCGGTCACCCCCCACCCGCCAAGGGGCGCGGACAAGCCCGGATCGAACCGGACATGTGAACAATTCCGGACGCCCTCTGAGCTGCGGAACCATCGCGATTGTTCATCTGGGCGGCTGGAGGATGTCCGGCTGGCTTCAGGCGAGTCGGGGGTTTGTTCAGGCTGCCTGTCCGAGCTAGTCGAGACTAGCGGCCTCCCCGACCGTTGTTCGCGATCTCTCTTCCACGGCCCATTCTCTTCCGGTCCGCATCGACTCTCTGGACGGCTTGGATCACACTGACACCAGACGCCCGGGGCACGCTGAGGGCAACCAGCGTGCCCCACAGAAACGGCGTTCTGGACCAGCAGCCGAACAGGAGGCACCCATGTGGTGGTCTATGCCTCGCGTGCCTGAGAACACGTGCTTTCCGCCGACCTCAGTGCGCATCGTTGTGCTCATAGTGATCGTTTTCGCAGTCGTTGTATTGGTGTGGCGCGGC
>DATHTJ010000344.1:0-7389 GCA_035463315.1 Pseudonocardiaceae bacterium | reverse complement strand
TCCGGCAGTCCCACTCCGTCACTGGTATGGCCATCCCCAAGTAAGGAGGAACGGGATGACAGGCAAACACCGACTCAAGAGCTGCCGAGCTCAACACACCGCGCTTCGACGCGCTGTCGAAGTTGTTAATGCTCACACCTTTACTGCGCACCTCTTGGTCGACGCTGCTCTCGCTGCTGGCCGTCTTGCCAAGGGCCGCTACATCGCTATCTGCGGCCAGAAAGCCATGACTGACGAAGATCGTCAGTTTTTTGATCTATGAAGTATTATCGATATACGTTGTATATTTGATCTACGTAGCATGACAGACACTTGCGGTGCTTTGGCGGTCCCCCACGACGAGTACACCCTGGCTTTTGTTCGGCGCGGTGTGTCGGTGTGTGTATCACCAGCTGGTGTTTCCGCTCCTTAGAGCAAACGACGTTGACTTTGCCGACGAGCGCATCCCGGCCACAGCCGCGGACAGCTGTGTCAGGAAGAGGCCACTGATGAGCGATACGCCTGATGTCATCGCACCGTGCGGATCCGACCGCCGGTCACCCACCCATGCGGGTCACGCCGTCGTGGTCGGTGGCGGCATGACGGGTCTGCTGGCAGCGCGGGTGCTCGCCAGCCACTTCGGACAGGTGACGCTTATCGAGCGGGACGCGCTACCGGAGGGCGTGCAGGCTCGCAAGGGCGTTCCGCAGAGCCGCATGCTGCACGTGATGCAGCCCCGAGGCCAGGGGATCATAGAGCGGCTGTTCCCTGGCTGCGGTCACGAGCTGGAGGCCGCCGGTGCGGTGTCGCTGCGAGTACCCGCCGACGCGCTGATATTGAGCCCGGCCGGTTGGCTGGACCGCCGGGCTAGCGGGTGGCCCCTGCTGTCGGCCAGCCGACCGCTCCTTGAACGAGCGCTACGCCGGCGGCTGCGGGAATTGCCGGGTGTAACGATCCTTGACCGCCACGACGTGACGTCGCTCCTCACCTCACGCGACGGTCGGCACGTGACCGGCGTGACGCTACGACCGCTCGATGGCGCAGGCGGCCCCGCTTACCAGCTCGGCGCCGACCTGGTGGTCGACACCGGCGGGCGCGGGTCCCGCGCCGCGACCTGGCTCTCGGAGGCTGGTTACGCCACGCCCACGAAGACGCACGTCGACCCGAACGCCGCGCACGCCTGCCGGACCTACCGCATCCCCGACGGGTTCAGCGCGGACTGGCGGATGGTGATGTTGACCTCCCAGCCGCCGTCGATACCGCGCACTGGCTACCTGTTCCCGATCGAGGACGGCCAGTGGATGGTGACGCTGGTCGGGGCCGCTGGCCAGCATCCACCGACCGATGAAGACGGCTTCGCTGCCTTCGCTCGTAGCCTGCGTCACCCGGTTATCGCCGACGCGCTCGCGGCCGCTGAGCCGGTGACCCCCATCCACCGCTACCGCGGCACGGCCAACCGGCTGTGGCACTACGAGCGTATGCGCCGCTGGCCGGAGCGGTTCGTCATCCTGGGTGACGCGGTCTGCGCGTTCAACCCGGTCTACGGCCAGGGTATGAGCACCGCTGCTGTCGCCGCCGAGACCTTGGATGCCTGCCTGCGCGAGCAGCGGCGTCGGCCCGCTGCTGAGCTCGACGGGCTGGCCCGACGCTTCCAGCGGCGGCTGGCCCGGGCCAACGCCGACTCGTGGATGCTGTCGACCTGGGAGGATCTGCGCTACCCGACCACGACCGGCATGCCGGTGAGCGCGGCGATCCGGCTCGTGCACCGTTACCTCGACCAGGTCGTCGTTGCCGCCACCCAGGATCCCGCCACCACCGACAGCCTCTTACAGGTGATGGGCATGCTGGCCCGCTCAACGTCGCTATTCGCCCCCCGGGTCCTGGCCGCCGCGGCCCGCGCTCGGGTTCGGTCCGGACCAAGGTGGCGACACCCGGCCGCTTCCCTCCACTCACTCCCTCTAGCAGCTGCGCGCATCGACTACAAGAAGTAACAGGATCACTCCTTTGAGTTGGTAACAAGTGGAGCCAGCGCGGCGAAAACCAGAGTGATAGGTACGTGCGGTAACCGGCACGGGGGTAGTTGCGGCAGCTGTTCCACTCACTCCAGGGGAGGCTTCTGTGTCCGTGCCCGCATCGCCGTACGGTTCCTTCACGCCGCTGCCCAGCCCGTCGCGCCCGGGGTACAACCCTGGCATTGCGCGCGTCGTGCTCGGTCTGCTGGCCACGATCGGACTCATGATGTGGGCAGCCTGGTTGGCCATGGCCGGGGTGGCCGTCGGTGGCGGCCAGCACATCGCCACCGCCCCTCCAGTGCACGCGCTGCCCGCGGTGCCGACCCCGGCGGGCGCCACCGTGCCCTTCGATCAGGTCTGGACCTTCAGCGACGGCAACACGATCGTCGCCGGGGAACCCAAGGTGGGCATTTCCGACTCCGCGCTGCATCCGGGCGCGTCGGTGATCCGTGTCGCGGTGACCCTCACCAACAATGGTGAGCAGAAGTGGAGCCCGGTCTTCACCACGTTCAGCGGAACGCTCAACCACGCGCCGCTGCAGGAGTCCAACGAGGGCGACTGGAACTACTCAACGCCGATCGTCCCGCACACCTCGGTGACCCTCAGCAAGGTATTCCTCGGTGGCAGCGGTCAGTTCACCCTGGCCGTGCGCACCCCGCAGGGCGTGGCGTTGTTCACCGGTCAGGTCTGAGCTGACCTGGGCACCCGGACGGTGATCTTGGTACCAGTGCCCGGGACGATGTCGGCGACCAAGCCGTACTGGTTGCCGAACCTCTCCCGCAGCTGATCGTCGATCAGGCGGAGGGTCGCCCGCACGTCAGCATCCTCTTTCCCAGGCCCGTCGTCCTCGACGGTGATCAGGCAGTGCGAGTCGGTGCCGGCGATGCCGGCGGTGAGCGTGACGGTGCCACCGAGCTGCTTGCGCTCGATGCCGTTGCGGACCGCGTTGTCCACCAGCTGCTGGACGGCCAGCGACGGCAGCACGACGGGCAGCACGGCCGTCGCGACGCTCAGCTCCATCTGGAGTCGTTCGCCGAAGCGCGCCCGCTGCAGCGTCAGGTAACGCTCGATGTTCTCCAGTTCCTCGGCGAGGGTGGTCTCCGGGGCAGAACGGAGGGAGTAGCGGGCGAACTCGGCAAAAACGATCAGCAGGTCACGGGCCCGGGAGGGATTGGTGCTGACGAAGGCGGCAATGGTGCTCAACGTGTTGTTCAGGAAGTGCGGCGAGATCTGGTCGCGCAGCGTCCGCAGTTCGGCGCGGACCTGCGCCACGGCGCGCTCCAGCTCAGCGAGCATCTGCTGATCGGTCACCTCGCGCCCGCCCTCTCGCCCACTCAGCACAACCGGCGCCCGGACCGCCGCCACATGCTTGCCGGGTCGCAGGCCGCGCCAGGTGGGATGCCCGAGCCGGCCACGAGGAGTCCATTTCCGGTAGGCGACCTCGCCCAGCAGCCGCGGAGCCACCCAGCGCACCCCCCGAGCGGGATCTTGCGGCACCTCGTCGACGAAGGGGCTCCGAGGCTGTTCCAGCTTGGTCACCAAGTCCTGTAGCTCCCGGCGACTCGCTTCGGTGAAACCCGTCCCGACCTGGCCGACGTACCGGAGGCCGCGTTCGGTGGGCACCCCGACGAGCAGGGCGCCGAGGCCGCGCTGGTCGTTGTTCCGGCGGGGGACCCAGCCACCGATGATCACTTCCTGGGTCTGGCGCAGCGTGGTCTGCACCCAGCTCCGTGAGCGGCCGGGCTGGTAGCAGGAGTCGGCGCGCTTGGCGACCACGCCAGGCAGGCCGTACTGGGCGGCGGTATCCAGCACGACCTGGCCGTCGGTATCAAGGAAGTAGGGTGGCAGCACCATCGGGCCACCGGCGAGCTCCAGCTCCTCGAGCAGCTCACGACGGCGCTGGTAGGGCAGCCCGACGGTAGACCGGTCATCGAGGCGCAGCAGATCGAACACGTAGTAGGCCACCGGCGCCCACCGCAGCATCGCACGTGTGGGGCGTTGCACGTTCATCCGCAGCTGCAGCTGCGCGAAGCTCGGCCGGCCGCAGGAATCCAGGGCCACGATCTTCCCGTCCAGCAGCATCCGACGCCGCCCACCGAGAGCTTCCAGTTCCGGGTAGGCGTCGGAGATGCTGCGGTGGGTGCCGCTGAACAGGCCCATCCGATCAGGCGCGACGCTGGCCAGCGAGCGCACCCCGTCCCAGCTGAACTCGAATGCCCAGCCCGGTCCGGTCGGCAGCGGCCCTGCTGTCGGCAACATCGGGAGGACCAGGTCGGACATATCTCCTCCCGATCAGGTGCGCTTCTTTGACGCCCGCCGCCCGTTCTCTGCCTTGCGCTGTTTCGGCACGTCCACCGGCTCACCACGAGCAGCCTTGGCCGCCTCGACCGAGGCCTGCAAAGCGGTGATCAGGTCCACCGAGGGCACGGGCTCCGCTGGCGTCGACGGAGCAGCGACGTCCCGTCCGTTGCTCTTGGCTTCGACGACGGCAAGCAGCGCCTCACGGTAGTCGTCATGGTAGGCGCCGGGTTCGAAGTCGCCAGCCATGACCTCGATGAGGGTGTCGGCCATGGTCAGCTCAGCCGCGCTGACCGCCACCTCGCGGTCGAGCACATCGAACTGAGCCTCCCGTACCTCATCGGGCCACAGCATCGTCTGCAGCACGAGCACGTCCCCCCGGGGCCGCAGCACGGCCAGCGATTCCTTGGTCCGCACCGCGATCTTGGCCAGACCCACCCGCCCGGTACGGTCCAGCGCGGCGCGCAGCAACTCGTAGGGCTTGCGGCCGGCGGGCTCGGGTTCCAGGTAGTACCCGCGGGCCAGGGCCAGCGGATCGACCTGCTCAGCGGGCACGAACGCCTGCAGGTCCACGGTCTTGGCGCTGGGCAGCGGCAGGCTCGCGAAGTCCTCGTCGGTCAGCACCATCGTCTCACCGGAGGGCAGCTCGTAGCCCTTGGCGAGGTCGGCATAGGCAACCTCCTCGCCGCAGGACGTGCACACCCGGCGGTAGCGCACCCGAGCGCCGTCCTCGGCATGCACCTGGTGAAAGGACACGTCCCGGTCCTCGGTCGCCGAATACAGCCGAACGGGGATGCTGACCATCCCGAACGCCAGCGCGCCCTTCCATATCGCCCGCATCACTCCACACTGCCCGCACTCCGGCCCGCGCGTCCACCCCCAGCGTGAGGTGGTCTGGGCCGGCTCCTCCCGGACGAAGGGCGCGAGGTCGAGGCCCGAGCCGCCCTCCGTCAGCGACCCTCGTTGTAGCCGGCGCGGCGCAGGGCGTCGGCGAGCGCGCCACCGGCTGGTGCGCCGCGAGCCTGCGTTCGTTTGGCGGGCTTGCGTGGTGCGCCGGCTGGCTGCTTAGCGCCTGGTGGCTGCCTGGCGCCGCTTTGCTGCTTGGCGCCGCTTTGCTGCTTGGCGCCAGCGGGATCGTCGAGCCGCAAGGTGAGCCCGATGCGGTTGCGCGGCACGTCCACGTCGAGCACCTTGACCCGCACCCCGTCGCCCGGCTTCACCACGTCGCGCGGGTCCTTGACGAAGGTCTTGGCCATCGCCGAGACGTGCACCAGGCCGTCCTGATGCACGCCCACATCGACGAAAGCGCCGAACGCGGCGACGTTGGTGACCACGCCTTCGAGCACCATGCCCGGCTCCAGGTCGGAGATCTTGTCGACTCCCTCGGCGAAGGTCGCGGTCGCGAAGGCCGGTCGCGGGTCGCGGCCCGGCTTCTCCAGCTCGGCAAGGATGTCGGTGACGGTGGGCAGGCCCACCGTGCCGTCGACGAAGTCGGCCGGCCGCAGTGCCCGCAGCACTGACGTGTTGCCGATCAACGTGGTGATGTCGCCACCGGCCACGTCGAGGATGCGGCGCACCACCGGGTAGGACTCGGGGTGCACGCTGGAGCGGTCCAGCGGGTCGTCACCGGCAGGGATGCGCAGGAAGCCGGCGCACTGCTCGAACGCCTTGGGGCCCAGGCGCGGGACGCCGGCCAGGGCTCGGCGGGTGCGGAACGGGCCGTGCGCGTCGCGGTGCGTCACGATGTTCTCGGCCAGCCCGCCGGTGATGCCCGACACCCGCCGCAGCAGCGGAGCGGATGCCGTGTTGACGTCGACGCCGACCGCATTCACGCAGTCCTCCACCACCGCGTCCAGTGAGCGGGACAGCGCGGCCTCGGGCAGATCATGCTGGTACTGACCGACGCCGATCGACTTGGGATCGATCTTGACGAGTTCCGCGAGCGGGTCCTGCAGCCGGCGCGCGATCGACACCGCGCCGCGCAGCGACACGTCCAGCTCGGGCAACTCCTGGGAGGCGTAGGCCGAGGCGGAGTACACCGAGGCGCCCGCCTCCGACACCACGGCCTTGGTCAGACCCAGCTGCGTGACCAGCTCGGCGGCGAGCTTGTCGGTCTCCCGGGAGGCGGTGCCGTTGCCGATCGCGATCAGCTCGACGTGATGCGTCGTGGCGAGCCGGGTGAGCACGGCCAGTGCCTCATCCCAGCGGCGGGCCGGCACATGCGGGTAGATGGTCTCGGTGGCCACCACCTTGCCGGTGGCGTCGATGACCGCGACCTTGACGCCGGTGCGGTAGCCGGGGTCCAGGCCCATGGTCGGGCGGGTGCCCGCGGGGGCGGCGAGCAGCAGGTCACGCAGGTTGGTGGCGAACACGCGCACCGCCTCGTCCTCGGCCGCCTGGCGTAGCCGCATGCGCAGATCGATGCCCAGGTGCAGCAGGATGCGGGTGCGCCAGGCCCAGCGCACGGTGTCGGCCAGCCAGCGGTCGGCCGGACGACCCCGGTCCTCGACGCCGAAACGCGCCGCGACGGCCTGCTCGTAACGGCCTTCCTCGGCCTCCTCCGGCCCCGGCTCTGGCTCGGGCGAGAGGTCCAGGACGCCCTCCTTCTCGCCCCGGAACAGCGCCAGGATGCGGTGCGAGGGCAGCTTCGTGAAGGGCTCGGCGAAGTCGAAATAGTCCGCGAACTTGGCGCCGGCCTCCTGCTGGCCGTCGCGCACCCGGGAGACCAGGCGGCCCCGCGACCACATCTGCTCGCGCAGGGTCCCGATCAGGTCGGCGTCCTCGGCGAAGCGCTCGACCAGGATGGCCCGCGCGCCCTCAAGCGCGGCCGCCGCATCAGGGACACCCCGCTCGGGATCGACGTAGGACGTGGCGGTGGCGTGCGGGTCCTGGGCCGGATCGGCGAGCAGCCCGTCGGCCAGTGGCTCCAGCCCGGCCTCCCGGGCGATCTGCGCCTTGGTCCGGCGCTTGGGCTTGTAGGGCAGGTAGAGGTCCTCCAGCCGTGCCTTCGAGTCGACCGCCCTGATCCGCGCCTCGAGCTCGTCGTCGAGCTTGCCCTGCTCGCGGATCGAGTTCAGGATCGCCGTCCGGCGCTCCTCCA
>DATHTJ010000343.1:0-9743 GCA_035463315.1 Pseudonocardiaceae bacterium | reverse complement strand
CTCGGCCAGCAACCTCGTCGCCGACCTCCGCGCCCTAGGTCGTGACAACGAGGCGAACCAGTTGAAGGAGTGGGTCCGCTCCCATGGCTGATCACGCCCATCCCCGCAAAGCTCACCCGCTGCACTTCGGTGCAGGTAATGATCAACTGAAGATGGCGGTCTCGGCCGCTTGGGCGAGAATGCTTTGGATCTTGTAGGGCAAGCCGATCCGGTTCCAGTGGAAGATCACGTGGTGAGCGAGGATGTCGCGCGTTCCCCGCTCCAGCGCTCCGTCGTTGGCTGCTGCTCCGAGTGCTTGTCCGGCATGGTTAAACGCGGCGGTCCAGGACGCGGCGAAGGCCAGCGGGCCGTCCGTGCCGAACAGCGCGCCGGTGGGGCGCTCCATGCCTCCCGGGCCGCGTAAGCCGAGGCTAGGGCCGTGGAGCTGCCGTCGTCCGGGCTGGGCCGGTCAGCGGTAGGGGCGCCTGACCGGGTCGACAGGCTACTCAACGTGCCCGCGTGGAATGGTGGAGGCGAGTTTCCCGGAGGAGAATCACATGGGACGTAGCCCGGAGCCAGAAGCCCGATCCCGAATAGCCGCGGTGCCGGGCATGGCCGCCGACCAGGTGCTTGAGGCGCTGCGTGCGGCGGCCTTGGCGCCCTCCACGCACAACACCCAACCCTGGCGCTTCCGGGTGGCCGAGGGTGCCTTTGAGGTGTGGGCTGACCCCTCGCGGCGGCTCCCGGTCGCCGATCCAGACGACCGGCAACTGCGGCTGGCCTGCGGAGCCGCCCTGTTCAACCTGCGGCTGGCGGTGTCGCGGGCTGGGCACATGCCCCACACCACGATGCTGCCCGATCCGGAGCACCCGTTGCTGCTGGGTAGGGTCCGGGTAGGCGCCGCGGGTGTGGCTGATCCGCCCACCCTTGCGCTGGCCCGGGCCATGGCTGACCGCCGCACCAACCGACGCCCGTTTTTTCCCGAGCCGGTCCCCGCGCCGCAGCGCGCTGCGTTGCGGCGTGCCGCCGAGACCGAGCACGCTCGGCTGCTGCTGATCGAGGATCCCGACCAGCGCCGGTCGCTGCAGGAACTGGTGCACACCGCGCACCGCACCCAGCAGGCCGATCCGGCGTTCCGCGCCGAGCTCCAGAGGTGGACTGGCCACGCTGGCGCACGCAGCGACGGCGTGCCCGCCGCGCTCGGCGGGCCCCGACCCGAGCTACAGGACCAGTGGGTATTGCGGGACTTCACCGGCGGCACCGCGCGCGAGCGAGTTCCGGGCAAGGACTTCGAGCCCCATCCGTTGATCGCGGTGCTGTACTCCTTCACGGACAGCCCGCTGGACCAGCTGCGCAGTGGCCAAGCCCTGCAGCGGGTGCTGTTGACGGCCACCACCGAGGGCCTGGTGAGCTCGTTTCTGTCACAGCCCGTGGAGCAGGCCGCCCAGCGTCGGAAACTGCGCCGGCTGCTTGGGGACTCCCGGTGGCCGCAGGCCCTGCTCCGCATCGGATACGGGTCCCCCACGGCGGCCAGCCCACGCCGGTCGGTCGAGGAGACGCTTATCGTGGATCCCCCGGTCGATTGACCCCACCGACTGGCCCTTTGCCGTCCCCCCTCTGGTTGGGAGGATCGCTGGGGTAAGGGGGCAGCGGTGATGGGTGCGGGCAGCGAGCAGGGCTGGGCCGGCGGGCCTCGTTCCTCGATCGACGCAGTACTCCGCGAGCTGGTGGACCGTGCCGACGAGGTGCTCGGGGCGCAGGCCAGGCTCCGGGGTTTACTGGACGCGGTGGTGACGATCGCGACCGATCTGAGCCTGCCCGCGATGCTGCGCCGGATCGTGCAGTCCGCCTGCGATCTTGCTGATGCCCGGTACGGCGCGCTGGGGGTGCTCGCCGCAGATGGTGACACGCTGGCGGACTTCGTGCACGTGGGCATCGAACAGGAGCTGGCCGACCGGATCGGCGCGCTGCCGCAGGGCCACGGGGTGCTCGGCCTGCTGATCAATGACCCCCAGCCGCTGCGGCTACGGTGCATCTCCGAGCACATCGCATCGTATGGCTTCCCAGCACACCATCCACCGATGAGCTCGTTTCTCGGGGTGCCCGTCGTGGCCCGGGGCGAGGTGTTCGGCAACCTCTACCTGGCAGAGAAGCGCAGCGGAGACGAGTTCACCCAGGAGGACGAGGACGCCGTCGGCGCGCTGGCTGCTGCGGCAGGCATCGCAGTGCAGAACGCCCGGCTTTATGAAAGTGGCCGCCGGCGCCAGCGCTCCCTGGAGATCTCCTCGCGGCTAGCCACCGACCTGCTCGGTGGAATGGGTCCGGATGAGGCACTGGAGCACGTCGCAGCGAGTGCCCGCGCGCTGGTCGGGGCCGACCTAGGCTGCATCGTGATGCCCGACCCATCCGCTGGGGATCTGTGGGTCGCCGCCGCCGACGGTGGCCTCGCGGCCCAGATGCGGGAAGCCCGCATTGACGCCAAGCGCTCGCTCGCCGCAGCGGTGATGACCTCCGGCCGGGCCGAGCTGATCGCAGACGCCGCGGCCGACCCACGTGCCGACCGGGTGATGGTCACCGCGGGGTGCGGGCCCACGCTGCTGGTCCCGCTCACCTCCAGCCACGAGGTGCTCGGCGTGCTGCTGGTGGCCAAAAAGGCCGGCAACCCCCAGTTCGACGCCGACGACGTCGCGGCCACTACCGGCTTTGCCGCTCAGGCCGCAGTCGCCCTGGAGCTGGCCAAGGCACGGGACGACCGGGACCGGCTGGCGCTGCTGGAGGACCGCGACCGCATCGCCCGCGATCTGCACGATCTGGTGATCCAGCGGCTGTTCGCCACCGGACTGGGGTTACAGGCCACCGCGCAGCGGGTCCGGGACCCGGAGGTGGCGCAGCGGCTGACGTCCTATGTCGCCGCACTCGATGACACCATCCGTGAGATCCGGCAGACGATCTTCTCGCTGCGCTCCGCGGAGGAGAAGGGCGACAGCCTGCGGCACGAGGTGCTGGGAATCCTGCAGGAGGCTGCTGAGGTGCTCGGTTTCGAGCCGTCGGTGTACTTCGACGGGCCGGTGGACAGCGCGGTTCCCACCGCGGTGGCTGGGCAGGTCGGCGCGGTGCTGCGGGAGGCGCTGACCAACATCGGGCGGCACGCTGCTGCATCGTCGGCCCGAGTGGAGCTCGCAGTGACCGGGGCGGCGGTACGGCTGACCGTGCGCGACGACGGTGTCGGGCTGCCCGAGCACCGCCACGACAGCGGTCTGGACAACCTGAACAAGCGCGCCGAGGAGCTCGGTGGCTGGCTCGACGCCCGGACGGTGGAGCCGCACGGCACCGAACTGGTATGGCAGGTGCCGCTGGTCCTCTAGACTTATCGGGCCATCTAAACGTGCTGGGCCACCTAGACTTGCCCGGGCATGACACTGAATGGGGCCGCTGGCCGGGCCAGGCTGGGGATGCGGTTGCTGCCTGGTGTGGCTGCCCTCCGTGGTTATCAGCGCTCCTGGTTGCGGGGTGACCTGCTCGCCGGACTGGCGGTAGCCGCCTACCTGATCCCCCAGGTGATGGCCTACGCGGAGATCGCCGGCCTACCCGCGGTGACCGGTCTGGTGGCGGCATGCGGAGCGCTGGCCATCTACGCCGTGCTGGGATCCTCCCGGCAACTGTCGGTCGGCCCGGAGTCCACCACGGCGTTGATGACCGCAGCGGCGGTTGCGCCGCTGGCTGGTGGGGACCCAGTGCGCTATGCCACCCTGGCGGCCGGCCTTGCGATCGTCGTCGGTGTGCTGTGCCTGCTCGCCCGGGTAGCCCGGGCTGGTGCGCTGGCTGATCTGCTGTCCACGCCGGTGCTCGTCGGGTACCTGGCCGGGATCGCCGTCATCATGGTCGTCAGCCAGCTCGGCAAGCTCACCGGGGTGCCCGTCGAGGGCACCTCGGTGCCCGCCGAGATCGCCTCATTCGTCACCGGACTTGGCCGGTTGCATGCCCCGACGGCCACGCTGTCCGCGCTGCTGCTGGTGGTGCTGCTGGTGGGCGGGTGGCTGCGGCCACACTGGCCGATACCGCTGATCGGCATGCTGGCGGCCACCGGCGCGGTTGCGGTGTTCTCCTTGCAGCAGTACGGCATCGTGGTGATCGGCCAGGCGGCCATCGGGATACCCGCACCGGGCGTCCCCGCTGTCTCGGCTGCGGATCTGGGCGCGCTGGCGCTGCCCGCGCTGGGAGTCGCGATGGTCGCCTACTCCGACAATGTGCTCACTGCCCGCGCTTTCGGTGCCCGCCGGTCGCAGACCGTGGACGCCAATGCCGAGCTGGTCGCGCTCGGTATGGCGAACCTGGCTGTCGGCTTCCTTCGCGGCTTCCCGGTCAGCAGCAGCGGCAGCCGCACCGCGATCGGCGATGCACAAGGCAGCCGCACCCAGCTGCACTCGCTGGTCGCGGTGGTACTGGTCATCATCGTGCTGGTGGCCGGCGACGCCGTGCTGGCCGGCTTCCCGATCGCGGCGCTGGGCGCCGTGGTGGTCTACGCCGCATTCCGGCTGATCGACCTGCCCGCGTTCGTCCGTATCGCCCGGTTCCGGCGCGACGAACTGGTTCTTGCGCTGACCACGACCGCAGCGGTGCTCGTCCTCGGAGTGCTCTACGGGGTGCTCGCCGCCGTCGGGCTCTCCATTGTGGAGCTGTTACGCCGGCTGGCCCGGCCACATGACGCCATCCTCGGCTACGTGCCGGGGGTGGCCGGCATGCACGACATTGACGACTACCCCGGTGCCCGGCAGGTGCCCGGCCTGGTGGTCTACCGCTACGACGCACCGCTGTGCTTCGCCAACGCCGAGGACTTCCGGCGCCGGGCGCTGGCCGCAGCCGCCTCGGCACCGTCGGCACTGCGCTGGTTCCTGCTCAACGCCGAGGCCAACGTCGAGGTGGACAGCACCGCGGCCGACACGCTGGCGGCGCTGCACGCTGAGTGTGAGCGCCGAGGGGTGGTGTTCGCGATGGCTCGGGTCAAGCAGGACCTGCGCGACCAGCTCGCCAGGGCCGGGCTGATCGACACCATCGGCGAGGAGCGAATCTTCATGACACTACCCACCGCCGTCGCGGCATACCGGAGCTGGCACCACCAACACTTCGGCCCACTGTCCGATGACCCCCCAGACCGATGACCCCATCACAGGCGCGTCAGGGTTTGCGTCCCCGCTCACTTCGCCGGGTGACCCTGGCCACATTGCACGCACGCGGCAGCGACGGCGTCGGCCACGGATCCGCCAGTGGGGATGGGTGACGCCAGCGGCCACGGATCGGCGTGGGCCGCGACAGCACGACCGATCGCCTCGTCAGCGTCGGAGATCGACCCGGCGCGTTCTCGCAGCCGCTGGGCGATCACCTCGGGTGGCGCGGTGCACTGCAGCGCGACAAGCTCGGCGTGCGCGCCGCGAGCCAGCTCGGCGGCCGCTGCGCGGTGCGCGTCACGGGTCCAGGAGGCATCCAGCACGACCGATTCCCCCTGACCCAGGCAGCGCGCGGCGCGGGTGAGCAGCTCGGCGTAGGTGCGCTCGGTGGCCTCCGGGGAGTACAGGCCCTGCTGGTAGGGCGCTGCGGCGGGCTGGTGCGGCGCAAGCCCGTGCAGCTCCTTGCGCACCCGGTCGCTGGACAGTGCCACCATGCCGAGCTCCCCAGCCAGCGCGTCGCTCACGGTGGACTTACCGGTCCCGGGCAAGCCGCCAACCAGCACCAGCCGGACCTCGGCGGCGCGCAGATGTCGCGCGGCGATCCCAGCGTAGCGGCGGGCCTCTTCGCGGAACTCGTCATGGATGGAGGCGCCGCCCTGCTCGCTGCGCAGGCAAGCCACCTTCGCGCGGACGCCCGCACGGTAAGCGACGTAGTGGTGGCGCAGCGCCGGTGGGGCCGGGTCGCCGGCGAACTCGGCGTACCAGTCCAGGAACTGTGCGCCAAGCTCCGCAGCGCCGCGATACTCCAGGTCCATGGCCAGGAAAGCGGCGTCATCGAGCCCGTCGACGTAGCGCAGCCGGTCGTCAAACTCCAGGCAGTCCAGCACCCGGGGGCCGTCGTCAAGGCAGAAGATGTCACCGGTCAGCAGATCGCCATGGCCATCAACGATGCGCCCGCCACGCTGTCGAGCCGCGAACAACGGCTCCCGCCCGGCGAGGAAACGTAACGCCCGACGTTCGAGCTCAGCCACCAGCCCGTCGTCCAGGACGGTTCCGCGGAACCGCCGTAACTCCTCGAAACCCTCCTGCCACCGGACGCGCAGCGCATCCCGCCCACCTTCAGCGGTGATCTCCGGGTCACGTCGGGCGCCGGCATGGAAGGCGGCCAGCATCCTGGCCAGCTGCCGCACCGGATCAGCCAGCGGCGCCCCGGTGCCCAGCAGCGTGGCCAGCCGCCGGTCCTCGGGCATCCGGCGCATCACCACCAGGTGATCGCAGGGACGGCCGTCGACGCCGGTGACCTCGGCCACGCCGAGATACACATCCGGGGCCAGCCGCCGGTTGAGCTCCACCTCCCGCCGGCAGGCATCCAGTCGCCGCTGCCGGGTGCTGAAGTCCAGGAACGCGGTGCGGACCGGCTTCTTGAGCTTGTAGGCCAGCTCCCCGATCAGGAACACCACCCCGATGTGCGTCTCCCGCACCGCAGCGAACGGGCCAACCACGGGTACGTCCAGGCTCATGGTGATGACGGTAGGCCGCTGGGCGGGGCCCGGCCGAGGCGCCGTCAACTCCGCACGGGGGGCCACCCGGGCCACCGGTAAGTGACCAACGACCCTGCCACAGACCTGCCCGCACACCGCATCGTGACGGTGAGGAACCCAACCCAGAGGGAGCCGGAGATGCGTGTCTGCGATGTCATGACCCGGTCGGTGGTGACCACTACCCCGGCAACGCCGGTCAAAGATGCCGCGGTTGTCCTGGCCGGGCATGGGGTCACCTTGCTGCCGGTCATCGAGGCCGACCGGCTGGTTGGGGTGCTCACCGAGGCCGACGTGGTACGCGGGCGGATCCCACCCGACCCACGGCGCGGGGCATGGCAAGGCAGCCACGCCAGCCCGCCACCCATTACCGTCGGCGAGGTGATGAGCAGCCACCCGATGACCGTGCACCCGGAGACTGACGCCGCGGAACTGGCCAGCACGATGATCGACCGTGGGCTGCGCAGCGTGCCGGTGGTCGACGAGGGCCGGCTGGTGGGCATCATCACCCGCCGGGACTTGGTGCGCACCATCGCCCGCAACGATGCGCTGATTGCTGCGGATGTTCGCAGGCGGCTGGAGTGCTACGGCGCCCCAGATCGGTGGACCGTGCACGTCCAGCAGGGCTCGGTGACTATCACCGACCAGTACACCGACCCGGCCGACCACCACGTCGCCCTCGTGCTGGCGCAAGCCGTCCCCGGGGTGACGCACGCCGAGGTGGTGCACTCCACCTCGCAGCGGACCTGACTGGCAGCGTCATGGGCACGGAGCTGATGCGGGTCTGGCGGGTGCGGCAGCCCGGGCCGATGCACACGCAGCCGCTGCGTCCAGCGCGGGAGTCGCCGCCCCAGCCGGCCGCTGGTGAGCTGCTGGTGCGGGTGCTGGCCTGCGGAGTGTGCCGCACTGACCTGCACGTCACCGAGGGTGACCTACCGGTCCACCGGCGCGGTGTCGTTCCCGGCCACGAGGTGGTCGGCGAGGTCATCGGATGGGGAGAAGGCGGGCCCGGTGAGTTCGCGACGGGCCAGCGGGTGGGTACCGCCTGGCTACGCCACACCTGCCAACGTTGCAGGTACTGCACCCGAGGGTCGGAGAACCTCTGCCCACACTCGACGTACACCGGTTGGGACGCCGACGGTGGGTACGCCGACTACACCACGGTGCCCGCCGGCTACGCCTACCCGCTGCCCGACGGCTACCCCGACACCGAGCTCGCGCCGCTGCTGTGCGCGGGCATCATCGGGTGGCGGGCGCTGCAGCGAGCTGACCTGCCACCGGGCGGCCGTCTTGCCCTCTATGGCTTCGGCGCCAGCGCACACCTCACCGCTCAAGTCGCCCTGGCCCAAGGCGCGACCGTGCACGTGCTAACCCGCAGCTCACAGGCCCGCAAGCTAGCCCTGGCACTAGGCGCCACCTCGGTAGGCGGGGCCGCCGATCCGCCGCCGGAGCCGGTCGACTCCGCGATCCTGTTTGCCCCCGCCGGGGAACTGGTGCCGCCCGCGCTTGCCGCGCTCGACCGGGGTGGCACCCTGGCGTTGGCCGGCATCCACCTCACCGACATCCCGGTCCTGCACTACCAACAACACCTGTTCCAGGAACGGCAGATCCGCAGCGTCACGGCCAACACCCGCCAGGACGGCCACAACTTTCTGCGCTTCACCGCCAAACACCGGCTGCACGTGACGACCACCCATTACCCACTAGACCAGGCCGACGTGGCACTGACCGATCTCGCGGCCGACCGGGTAAACGGCGCGGCTGTCCTGGTCCCCTGACGAGTTCGCTGCAGCCAGCGAGGCTCACACCAGCGCGGCGGTGTGGTCGGGAACGTAGGTATGCACCTCCCGCGGCGGCCGTTGGTAGCCACGCGACGGGGGTCGTGGCGGTAGCTGCACCGGAGGCCGCTGCACATCGTAGTACGAGATGGTGGACAACAGGTGGGCGATCATGTTGATGCGCGCCCGCCGCTTGTCCTCACTCTCCACGACGTACCATGGCGCCTCAGCCACGTCGGTGTGCACGAACATCTCGTCCTTGGCCCGCGAGTAATCCTCCCATCGGGCGATCGACTCCATGTCCATTGAGGAAAGTTTCCAGCGCCGCATCGGATCCCGCAGCCTGGCCCGGAAACGACGCTCCTGCTCGATGTCGCTGACCGAGAACCAGTACTTGCGCAACATGATCCCGTCTTCGACCAGCAGCCGCTCGAAGATCGGACACTGGTGCAGGAACCGCCGGTACTCGTCGGCGGTGCAGAAACCCATGACTCTTTCCACCCCGGCACGGTTGTACCAACTGCGGTCAAAAAGCACGATCTCGCCCGCCGCCGGCAGATGCGCCACGTAACGCTGAAAATACCACTGTGCGCGCTGCCGCTCGGTGGGCGCGGGCAGCGCCACGATGCGCGCGACACGCGGGTTGAGGTACTGGGTGACCCGTTTGATGGTGCTCCCCTTGCCAGCGCCATCACGTCCCTCGAAGACAACAACGACTCGTGCGCCTTCCGCCCGCACCCACTCCTGCAACGTGACCAACTCCGCCTGCAGGCGGAGCAACTCCCGCTCGTAGATCGGGCGCGCCAGCCGCCGGTCACGGTCTCGGGGCACCGCTTTCGACTTGCCACCCTTAGCAACCAAGGTCATCTCCTTTTTGCCAGACGCCGGATCTTCACTGCGGGCTTCCTACACCAGCATCCACACCTCAACGCCGGCCACACCCGACCCGAAGACAGTTGATCATCCGCGTGGGATGGCGGCCGCAGGCATTCCCAGACCTGCCCTCGAGACAATGCCCTTAAGTTTACTTGAGGAGTCGATGGTGAGTGCCGCGCGGCGGGGACCTATCTGACGCTGCGGGAATCACCTCACACCCGATCGATGAGCGCAGCAAATGCCCCTGCTCCCCACAGCGATCAACGCCTGCCCGGCCAGCTCCTGAGGTACGACACCCCCAGTACCCGGGCATCCACCATCGCCGCGCTTCAACGGGTGAGGCATCCCCCAGGCTGTTCGGATGCAGCGTGCGCCTCTGCATCTCGAGGTCGCTCCCTTAAGTAAGC
>DATHTJ010000342.1:0-2492 GCA_035463315.1 Pseudonocardiaceae bacterium | reverse complement strand
TGGGCGTGCTCAGCCTTCGACACGATCTCGCCGAGGTGATCCCGTGCCTCGCTGATCGGCAGCTCACTCATGCCCCAGATTGTACATTTACGGCGTCGTCAGGTGGCATAGCGCACACGCGCCTGGGCGCGGACGTCGTCTCGGAAGTACCTGCTGAGGTCCTCGTAGGTCCGCAGCTCCACCTCCCGCCCCAGGACCGCACCTAAGGATCCTTGGTCCCTAGAGCTGCACCCAGTTCCCGTCCTCATCGCGTGCCCACAACCCGTCGAACACCCCGTCCCTGGCACGCTCCACCTGCGCACGCTCCTGCTCGGACAAGGGGTTGGCTCGGATGGCGGCGATACCCCATCACCGATCAAGCATCGCGTCGAGCGGAGCAAGATTGAACGTCTCCGAAGCCTGCGCGATGGCCTGCTGGAACTCGGCCTCGAATTGAGCGCACTCATCAGGTGCGAACTTGGCCAGCGCCGCTCTGATCACCGGCCCAGAACGCTCGATGAACAGACATGTCCCGCAACAGGATCGGTGTGTCCCGGCGTGTCCGCTCACCGGGCAGCGCTGAGCACCGCAGTTGCCTCCACCGCGCAGCGCACACTGGCGGTGTCCACGTCATGGTGGGTCACCGCGCGGACCAGATCGGGTCCCAGGGCGCCCATCCGCACCCCGTGCTCGGCCTCCAGCCGCTGGCAGAACCGGGGCGCGTCGGCTAACCGGAACACCACGATGTTGGTCTCGACGGTGTCCGGGTCGAGCGTGATGCCGGGCAGCCCAGCGAGCCCGTTGGCGAGGATCCGGGCGTTGGCGTGGTCCTCGGCGAGCCGCTCCACGTGGTGGTCCAGGGCCCAGAGGCAGCCGGCCGCCACGATGCCGGCCTGGCGCAGCGCCCCGCCCATCATCTGCTTGTAGCGCCAGGCCTCGTCGATCAGCTCGGCTGAGCCGGCCAGCACGGCACCCACCGGCGCGCCCAGGCCCTTGGTGAAGTCGATCCACGCGGTGTCGAACCCGCGGGCCCAGTCCGCGGCCGGCACCCCCGAGGCGACCACGGCGTTGAGCAGCCGTGCTCCGTCCAGGTGGGTGCGCAGCCGGTGTCGCGCGGCGACCTCCAGCACCGCGCGCACCTGCTGCAGCGGCCACACCCACCCGCCGGCCAGGTTGGTGGTCTGCTCCACGCACACCAGCCGGGACCGCGGCTGATAGCGGTGGCCGGCCGGGAACAGCGCCGCCTCCAGCGCGTCGGCGGTGAACATGCCGCCCTCACCGGGAACCGGGGCCAGCACCGCCCCGGACAGCGCCGACGGGCCGCCCGCCTCGGCGACAATCGGATGAGAGGTCGGGTGCAGGTGTACCGCGTCGCCGCCGGGCCGCACGTGCAGCCGGAAACCGATCGCGTTGCACATCGTGCCCGAGGGCAGGAACACCGCGGCGGGCTTGCCGAGCAACTCCGCCACCCGCTCGCACAGAGCGTTGACGGTGGGATCCTCGCCGCGCTGCTCGTCGCCCACCTCGGCGGCTGCCATCGCCGCACGCATCGCCTCGACCGGCCGGGTCTGGGTGTCGGAGTACAGGTTGATGAGCATCACCGGCGACGCTAGCCGAGTGCTGGTTCCTTGGACGCGTGCACCTACTGTCCTCGCCGCCATCGTGATTACCTTCGACCAGCTCGTGGACCGCGCCCGTTCGCTCGTCGTTGGCGGCAACCGGGCCCTCCTCGGTATCACCGGCCCGCCGGGGTCGGGTAAGACCACCCTCGCTGAGCAGCTCATCCAGACGCTGGCACCGGCACCTCCGCCGCCGCTCATCCCTGCTCAGTGGGTCGCTCACGTCCCGATGGACGGCTTCCACCTCGCCGACACTGAGCTCGCCCGGCTGCACCGCCGCGACCGCAAAGGCGCTCCCGACACCTTCGACCCGGCCGGCTACGCAGCCCTGCTGCGCCGCCTGCACGACGACGGCGACGACATCGTCTACGCCCCCGGCTTCGATCGCTCCCTGGAACAGCCCATCGCGGGCGCGATCCCGGTATCTCCGTACGCCCGGCTGATCATCACCGAAGGCAACTACCTGCTCTTGCACGACCACGGCTGGGACCGGGTCCGGCATCAACTCGACGAGGTCTGGTACGTCGACCTCGACGCAGACGAGCGCCTGCGCCGACTCGTCGCCCGCCATGTCCGGTTCGGCAAGGAACCCGCCGCGGCGGTCGCCTGGGCCACTGGCACCGACGAACGCAACGCCGTCCTCATCAGCGCGACCCGATCCCACGCCGATCTCATCGTCCCGGCCAGCCTGATGCGTTCTCTCGGCGCTCCACCGGACTAAGCGGTCCCGGTTCCGCGGAACCGCTCCGGGCAGCACCGAGACTGCGCGCGGTGCTGGTGTCAGCTGGCGAGCTGGCGGGTTTCCGTGATGAGCTCCCGCAGTTGGGTAGTGACCACATCCGGGCTTGCCGGCGTCACGGTGACGAAGGTCCCGCCGTGGCCGAGTCGGCGCAG
>DATHTJ010000341.1:0-5478 GCA_035463315.1 Pseudonocardiaceae bacterium | reverse complement strand
ACGAGCCGCTGTCCGCGGTGGACGTGGAGCTCGCTCCCGCCTTGCGGTCGCTGCTGCGCTCGGTGCTGGCGGACCGGCTCGCCGTCATCGTGACCCATCAGGTGATCGACGCGCTGGTGCTCGCGGACCGGGTGGTGGTGCGGGAGGGCGGCCGCGTGGTGGAGCAGGGACCGACGCGCGAGGTGCTCACCAGGCCACGCAGCGCGTTCGCCGCGCGGCTGGCCGGGCTGAACCTGGTATCCGGCACCGCAACGGCTAGTGGGTTGCGTGCTGAGGACGGCACCGAGCTGACCGGCGCGACCGAGTCCACGGTTCTTGGCGCCCCGGCGGTCGCCGGGTTCACCCCCGCCGCGGTGGCCGTGTCCCTGGATCCACCCCAGGGCAGCCCGCGCAATGTGATCTCCGACCGGGTCACGGCGCTGGAACCGAACGGCACCCTCGTCCGGGTGCGTGGTGCGGCCGGGCTGGCGGCGGACATCACGCCAGGCGTCGCGGTGGAGCTGGGGCTGCACACCGGTGCCGGGGTGTGGTTCGTGGTGCAGGCCGCCGAGGTCGCCGTCTATCCCCTTAATGGTTCCCGCGGGGCTGTGCCTGGCGATTCCGCGGATTACAGCGATGCGGTATCCGGCCGGCGTTACCCAACCCCAGAAACGAATCATCGTTCGGGGTGAGATCGCGTATCAAACTCGATTCCGATCATCGGCCATTGAGAAATTCTCGCGGCTGTTCCAGGTGTAGGCTCATGATCGGAAGCACTGTGCACTTGCGCGATCGTTTTCGCCACCATTCACACGGTGTGCGGCAATACCGGCACCGACCCTTGTCATTCACCGTGTGCCGCTCAAGCAGTGCTAGGCATAGTAGCGCCAGCCGCACGTACTCGTCGTGTGGTGTCCGTTTGGCCGTGGCGACAATCTGTTGCAGTCGTTCCTGCAGCACCCGATGCCGTACCTCGTACACGGTGCTCACAGATCCCGGTGATGGACCGTGCCTGCACTGCCGTTCACATTCTGGTCATCGGCGATGACAACCTCGCCGTCAATCACCAAACCCAGGTGGGCCGCCCGGTCCTGCAACCGTCGTGCCATCGCGGTGAGCCGTTCCGCGAACGTGTAATGCTCCTCGGCGGTCGCGCTCTCGTCCATGATGCGGTTGTCGATGCGCAGCTGCAGGTATGTGGTGGACGGGCGTTCGCCGTCGGGGAAGAGCAGCCGGCTCTCGAACCGCACCTCGCACTCTTCCCAGCGCACGGGCTCCTGCTCGTGGACCTGCACACCGTCCTCATCCCTGGACCCCGGCAGGTACCGTGCAGCTCTGGGACGACTGGCTCGGTCACACCGGAGGCGCGATCGGGATGGACCGCCGTTTCTTCCTTGCGGTCAGCGGTGGCGCGCTCACCGCGTCGGCCCGGGCCTATGCCGACCACCTCGGCACCCGGGGCGGCTCCTTTGCCGCGTTGGTTGACAGCGGGCGCACCATGACCGTCACCTTCGCCATGGTGGACGCGATGGCGGCCACCACCGCCGGGCTTCGCAACTCCGCGGTGCCGAGGGCGGGCATAAGGACAATCTGCGCTTGGTCCATCACCACCTGGCTTATGTCGCCAGAGTGCTCCGGCAGGCCAGGTTCACTCACGGGGCGGTCGCCAACCGGCTGCTCGCCGAGTGGGCCCAGCTGGCTGGCTCGCCTACGACGCGGGCGAGCACGGCCTGTCCCAGCGGTACTTCACCAGCGGGTTGCACGTCGCGCACACCGCGGGGGACCGCTCAGTGGGGGTGTACTTGCTGGTCAGTATGGGCGGGACCGTGGTGCACCGGGGCCGGTTGGCTGATGGCATCGACCTGGGCCGGGCTGCCCGGGATGCGGTCGAGCTGGCCAATGCCGCGCACGAGGCGGCCCGGTCCACCCCCGCCGCAGTGCGCGCGCTGGCCGCTACCCGGTTCGCGCTGGCCCAGGCAGCAGCCGGGAATACCCACGGCTTCCACGCCGCCGCGGACGAGGCCCGCGCCCTGCTCGACACTCCGGGCGCGCTGGACACCCGCCCGCCCTACCTGACCTGGTTCGGGCCGGGTGCCTTGGAAAGTGACCTCGCCCAGGGCGCGCTCGCCCTGGCCGGAGTCACCTCCCGGCGTCTGTCCGATCCTTGCAAGACCAACTCCGCGCCACCCGCGCCACCTGAGCCAAGCATCAGTCGCGAGCAGCGATCACTGCCACCCGGGACGAGCCTCTGCCGGAACACGTCAAGGGGGAACGAAAAGTCCGCTCGGGGGTGCAGTCGGTACGGCTGCCTGCTGAGGCGTTCGCCACGATCGAGGAGATCGCGGCGCGAGCAGGTGTGCTGGTAAGTGCGCTGATTCGCGGATGGGTGTTGCAAGGATTGGCCACCGAGGAGGGCACGTCCTTGCGGAGGGGATAGAGCGCCTCGCCGCTGATACCGATCGCCTACGGGTGCTGGCTGCTGCCAGCGAGATCGCTTGATCCGACGTTACGTGGCCGGGGTGGCCGGTTACGCTCTGGGCAGTCACGAGTTCGCCAGCCTGGCGGGTGTGCACAGTCAGCAGGAGACAGCCGTGGAAGGCGAGGGCGGATGACGACACTGTTGGTGACCGGGGCAGCGGGGTTCATCGGCTCGAACTTCACCCGCTACTGGCGATCCACCTACCCCGCCGACACGGTCGTGGCGCTGGACGCGCTGACCTACGCCGGTGTGCGGGAGAGCCTGGCCGACATCGCCGACGAGATCACCTTCGTGCCCGGCGACATCCGCGATCAGCCGTTAGTGGAGGACCTCCTGCGCACCCACCACGTCGACATCGTGGTCAACTTCGCCGCCGAGTCACACAACAGCCTGGCGATTCTGCGCCCCGGCGAGTTCTTCTCCACCAACATCATCGGCACCCAAACCCTCCTCGACGCCATCCGCCGGGTCGGTGTCGGCCGGTTCCACCAGATCTCTACCTGCGAGGTCTACGGCGATCTCGCGCTGGATGATCCGGGCGCATTCACCGAGGACTCCCCGTACTTGCCGCGAACCCCGTACAACGCGGCCAAGGCCGGTGCCGATCATGCGGTGCGCGCCTACCACCTGACCTATGACCTGCCGGTCACGATCACCAACTGCTGCAACAACTACGGCCCGCACCAGTTCCCCGAGAAGGTCATCCCGCTGTTCACCACCAAAGCCCTGCGTAACGAGCCGCTACCGCTGTACGCCTCGACGCACAACCGCCGCGAGTGGTTGCACGTGTCCGATCATTGCCGCGCCATCGATGAGGTATTGCGCCGGGGGCGGATCGGCGAGACGTACCACGTCGGCAGTGGCGAGGAAGCCGACATCGCCACCATCGCCGATCTCGTCCTCGCCGAGCTGGACCTGCCCGCCTCGCTGAAAACGATCGTCCCGGACCGGCCCTCCCATGACCGGCGCTACCTGCTGGACTCCACCAAGATCCGCAGCGAGCTCGGGTGGAAACCACAGGTCAGCTTTGCTGATGGGGTTCGGGCCACCGTTGCCTGGTATCGCGAGCATCCCGAGTGGTGGCAGCCGCTGCTCGGCCGTTCCCCGGTGCAGGAATCCGCATGGCCGCAGGCATCGATGGTGACGACCTGGCGCCCGGAGGAGTGAGGAGATCGTCGTGACCGCGGTACCTGCGCTTCCCTCCTATGTCTCGGGGGTCTCGGAGGTCCCGCTGCTGGGCGACACCATCGGAGACAACTTCGACCGCACGGTCGCCCGGCACGGCGACCGGGAGGCGCTGGTGGATCGCCCCAGCGGCCGCCGGTGGACCTACTCGCAGCTGCGCGCCGAGGTCGACGCGCTGGCGCACGGGTTGCTGGCCGTCGGGATCGACACGGGCGACCGGGTCGGTATCTGGGCACCGAACTGCCCGGAGTGGCTGCTCATCCAATACGCCACCGCGAAGATCGGCGCGATCCTGGTCACCATCAACCCCGCGTACCGGACCAGCGAACTGGAGTATGTGCTCGCTCAGGCGGGAATCCGGATGCTGGTCGCTGCGGAGTCGTTCAAGACCTCCGACTACGCCGCGATGATCTCCGAGGTGCGGGCGCGCTGCGCCGCGCTGCACGAAGTGGTGCTGATCGGTTCCCTCGAGTGGGATGCGCTACCGGTGCCCGACGGTGATCCGTCGCTGCTCGCTGGCAGGCAGGCGGCACTGTCCCCGGACGACCCGATCAACATTCAGTACACCTCAGGCACCACCGGCTTCCCCAAGGGCGCCACGCTGTCGCACCACAACATCCTCAACAATGGCTACTTCGTCGGTGAGCTGTGCGGCTACACCGAGGCGGACCGGATCTGCGTGCCGGTGCCGCTCTATCACTGCTTCGGCATGGTGATGGGCAATCTGGCGGCCACCACGCACGGCGCCTGCCTGGTGTACCCGGCGCCGTCGTTCGAGCCGGCGGCGACCCTGTCGGCCGTCGCGGGGGAGCGGTGCACCTCGCTGTACGGGGTGCCCACGATGTTCATCGCCATGCTGGCCGATAACGACTTCGAGTCCTATGACCTGTCGTCGCTGCGTACCGGGATCATGGCGGGCTCGCCGTGCCCGGTGGAGGTGATGAAGCAGGTCGTCGAGCGGATGGGCATGACCGAGGTGACCATCTGCTACGGCATGACCGAGACCTCCCCGGTGTCCACTCAGACCCGGGCGGACGACTCGCTGGACCGGCGGGTGTCCACGGTCGGCCGGGTGCACCCGCACCTCGAGGTGAAGATCATCGATCCGGACACCGGCCGGACCGTGCCGCGTGGTACCCCGGGCGAGTTGTGCACCCGCGGATACTCGGTCATGCTCGGCTACTGGGAGCAGCCGGACCAGACCGCCGAGGTCATCGACCGGGCCCGCTGGATGCACACCGGGGACGTCGCGGTGATGGACCCTGAGGGCTACCTCACCATCACCGGGCGGATCAAGGACATGGTCATCCGGGGCGGCGAGAACATCTATCCCCGGGAGATCGAGGAGTTCCTCTACACCCACCCGGACATCCTGGACGCGCAAGTGATCGGTGTGCCCGATGCGCACTACGGCGAGGAGCTGTGCGCCTGGGTGCGGCTGCGCCCGGGCGCACCCGAGCTCACCGCCGACGCACTGCGGGACTACGCCACCGGCAAGCTCGCGCACTACAAGATCCCTCGATACGTGCACGTGGTGGACGAGTTCCCGATGACCGTCACCGGCAAGGTCCGCAAAGTAGAGATGCGCCAACGCTCAGCAGCACTCCTACCCCCACCCCCGTCCTAGCCGGCGACATGGATGCTTGTCGCTGTCCGAGAGCGGTCCTGGACAGCGACAAGCATCCATGTCGCGCTGGGTCACGCGTGGCGGTAGTCGATGGTGCTGTAGAGGGCTAGGCGGTCGAGGTGGTGGGTGCTGCGGACCTGGCGGACGGTGCCGCTGCGGGAGCGCATCACCAGTGACTCGGTGATGGCGCGGTCCCGCCCATAGCGCA
>DATHTJ010000340.1:0-4361 GCA_035463315.1 Pseudonocardiaceae bacterium | reverse complement strand
TCGTTGGAGTTGACCCACAACTCGCCGCCGGACGTCAGTGCCACCTGCCGGACTGGGTCGTACCGGTACACCGGCACGTCAGCTGGCGGCGCCGGCCGCAGGCCCCTTAGTCCCCACGGCCTCACCGCCGAGACCCGTCTCGGATCGGCCTCACCGGTCACGACTCACCCCCTTGCGCACCCAGCTCACACAACGTAGGCGCATCCGGCTCCGCCACTGAATCCTCCGACCAGGTACCCGACCT
This sequence comes from Pseudonocardiaceae bacterium, assembly GCA_035463315.1. Taxonomy (GTDB): domain Bacteria; phylum Actinomycetota; class Actinomycetes; order Mycobacteriales; family Pseudonocardiaceae. Next base: position 4,117 of record DATHTJ010000340.1, on the reverse strand, counting down.
ACCAGAGTCGGTGACCGTAGATATTGCTGCTGTCACATGGATGCTTGTCGCAGTGCAGGCCACTCTCGGAAGCGCGACATGGATGCTTGTCGCTGTCCAGCGGCGTTCCTTGGACTGCGCGGTGCCCGTACTCTTCTGCTTGGTGCCCGTAACTCTTCTATTTATGGTGATGCGGCGGAGTTGATGATTATGGCTCGGACCGTGGGCAGCGGCCAGGAGACCCGCGAGCGGGGGACCCGCTTCGCGTCGACGGATCCGAGGACGGGCGAGGTCGTCGACTACCACCCGGTGTCTGACGAGGCAGCGGTGCGCTCTGCCGTCGCCCGCGCCCGGGAGGCCGCCGTCTGGTGGGGCGGGCTCGGGTTCGACGGACGCCGGCACCGGCTGCTGTCCTGGTGTTCTCGGCTGACCCGGCGGATCGATGAGCTGGCCAAGCTGATCAGCGCCGAGACCGGCAAGCCGCGGGATGACGCCCGCTTGGAATGGGTGCTTGTGGTCGCGCACCTGGACTGGGCTGCGCGCAACGCCGAGCGGGTGCTGCGCCGCCGCCGGGTGGGATCGGGCCTGTTGATGGCCCAGGAGGCGTCCACGCTGGAGTACCAGCCCTACGGCGTGATCGGCGTGATCGGGCCGTGGAACTACCCTGCGCATACCCCGATGGGGTCCATTGGCTACGCGCTGGCCGCCGGCACCGCCGTGGTGTTCAAGCCCAGCGAGCTGACCCCGGGGGTGGGCCGCGCGCTGGCCGAAAGCCTGGCCGAGGTGGTGCCCGAGCACCCGTTGCTGCAGGTCATCACCGGGTTCGGCGAGACCGGTGCGGCGCTGTGCCGGGCCGGAGTGGACAAGCTGGCGTTCACTGGCTCGGCGACCACCGCACGGAAGGTGATGGCCACCTGTGCCGAGACGCTCACTCCGGTCGTGCTGGAGTGCGGCGGCAAGGATGCCCTGCTGGTGGACGCCGACGCCGACCTCGACGCGGCCGCCGACGCCGCAGTGTGGGGCGGCATGACCAATGCGGGGCAGACCTGCGTCGGGGTGGAGCGGGTGTACGTCGTGCACGACATCGCCGCGGAGTTCACCGAGCGGGTGGTCGCCCAGATGCGGCGGTTGCGGTCCGGTGCCGAGCCTGGTGCCGACTTAGGCCCGCTCACCAGGCCCGAGCAGGTTGAGGTGATCCGCAGTCACCTCACCGACGCCCTGGCCCGCGGTGGTACCGCGCTGGTGGGCGGCGGGGAGTCGGTTCGCCCGCCTTACGTGGAGCCGGTCGTGCTGATCGATGTCCCGGAGGACTCGATCGCGGTGACCGAGGAGACCTTCGGCCCGACGTTGACGGTGCACCGGGTCGCGGATTTGGACGAAGCGGTGGCGCGGGTCAACGCCGGCCGCTACGGGCTGGGTGCCGCGGTCTTCTCCGCGCGTCGGGGTAAAGAGATTGCTGCCCGGCTGCGGTGCGGGATGGTGGCGATCAACAGTGTGGTCTCCTTCGCCGCGGTGCCCTCGCTGCCTTTCGGTGGGGTCGGTGACTCGGGGTTCGGGCGGATCCACGGTGCCGACGGCCTGCGCGAGTTCACCCGCGCCAAGGCGGTCACCCGCCGCCGGTTCCGCCCTGTGGTGCCGGTGCTCACCTTTGCCCGCCCGACCTGGGCGGTTCGATTGCTGCTGTGGATCGTCCGGGTGCGCTACGGTCGTTGATATGGCACTGGAGATCACGACGGTCGGCGTGGTGGGTATGGGCACGATGGGCGCCGGGATCGCCGAGGTGCTCGCCCGCACCGGGCTCGATGTCGTGGCAGTCGAGGTCGATGAGCACGGCGTGACCCGGGGCCGTGGGCATCTCGAGCATTCCACCGGGCGCGCCCTGGAGCGCGGGAAAATCGACGAGACGGCCCGCCGCGAGCTGCTCGGCCGGATCCGCTTCACCACGAAGCTGGCCGATCTGGCCGACGTCGACCTCGTCATCGAGGCCGTGCCTGAGCACCTTGACCTCAAGAGCCGGATCTTCACCGAGCTGGATGGGATCGTGCGCGGCGATGTCGTGCTGGCCTCCAACACGTCGAGTCTGTCGATCACCGAGCTCGCGGTGCACACCAAGCGGCCGGGCAAGGTCATCGGGATGCATTTCTTCAACCCGGCGCCGGTGCTCAAGCTGGTCGAGGTGGTGCGCACCGTGGTCACCGAGCCGGAGGTGGTCAGCGGTGTCACGGCGCTGGCCGAGAAACTGGGCAAGACGCCGGTGGTGATCGGGGACCGGGCCGGGTTCATCGCTAACGGGCTGCTGTTCGGCTACCTCAACCATGCGGCCCGGATGTATGAGCAGCGCTACGCGACCCGGGAGGACCTCGACGCCGCGATGCGCTACGGCTGCGGGTACCCGATGGGCCCGCTGGCGTTGCTGGATCTGATCGGCCTGGACACCGCGTATGAGATCCTCGACGCGCTGTACCGGCAGTCCCGGGATCGGCTGCACGCCCCGGTGCCGGTGCTCAAGCAGATGATCACCGCAGGGCTGCTCGGCCGGAAGTCGGGTCGCGGTTTCTACACCTACGCGGCGCAGGACTCGTCGACGGTGGTGCCCGATGCCGCCACCCCGTCCGACGGCGAGCACGGTGTCGAGACCCGCCCGATCGGTGCGGTTGGGGTGGTGGGCACCGGGACAATGGCCACCGGCATCGTGGAGGTGCTGGCCAAAGGCGGACACGACGTGATTGTCCGCGGCCGCAGCAACAGCCGGACCCAGGACGCGGTCGCGGCGGTCACACGCTCGCTGGACAAGGCCGTCAACCGCGGCAAGCTCTCTGAGCCCGATCGTGAGGCGGCACTGCAACGGATCTCCACGACCATCTCACTGGACGACTTCGCCCACGTTGACCTGGTGGTAGAGGCGGTGGCCGAGGAGCTGGAGGTCAAGCGCGGGATCTTCGCCACGCTGGACGAGGTGTGTAAGCCCGGCGCGATCCTGGCCACCACCACGTCCTCGCTGCCGGTGGTCGAGTGCGCCGCCGCCACCTCCCGCCCGGGCGATGTGGTGGGGCTGCACTTCTTCAACCCCGCCCCGGTGATGAAGCTGGTCGAGGTGGTGCAGACCATCAGCACGGAAGCCGACGTCGCGGCCACCGCCCGTGAGCTCGTCCGTTCCTTGGGCAAGGTTCCGGTGACCTGCGGCGACCGCGCCGGGTTCATCGTCAACGCGCTGTTGTTCCCCTACCTCAACGACGCGGTGCGGATGCTGGAGGCGCACTACGCGTCGGCGGATGACATCGACACCGCGATGAAGGTCGGCGCGGCGCTACCGATGGGCCCGTTCGCGCTGCTCGACGTGGTGGGCTTGGACGTCGCGCTGGCCATCCAGCGCAGCCTCTACCAGGAGTTTCGCGAACCAGGCTTCGCTCCCGCCCCGTTGCTGGAGCACCTGGTCACAGCCGGCCGGCTGGGCCGCAAAACGGGCAAGGGGTTCCGCGACTACTCGTGAGTGCGTAACAGTGTTATGGCATTCAATGTCACTCACCAGCAACGGCTGACGCTCAGCCGCAACAGCCCCCACCGCAACACCCACCAGCGGCGGGCGGGGCTGCCCGCCCGGGCTGGGCACCGGACAGTGCGCCCACTGACAGTGCAATGGTGGAGAGCAACCGGACGGTGTCGCCGTGCCCGGATGGGCACTCGGCGGGCTCGCCCGATGCGGTCATCGGCCGGTTGACCTCGAAGGTCGCTGAACACTCCCGGCACCGGAACTCATAGCGTGGCACGGAGCGCAGCATACCGGCACTCTGGAGTTTCGCGAGCCGGGCTTCGCCCCAGCACCTTTGCTGGAACACCTGGTCAACGCCGGTCGGCTGGGCCGCAAGACGGGCAAGGGTTTCCGCTACTACAACTGACCTTGGCCATACTCCTGCGTTGCGGCATATTATTGAAACTGTTCACCAGTCACAGGGCGCAATCTTCGCAAATACGCTCGAGCACTCCACGAACCTTCCATGCGAGTTTCTGGGCAGCCGCCCAAGCCCGGCTCGACCGCTACGAGATCGACTGGAGCGTGCTGGTTGAGGAGTACCTCGACGGCCCCGAGTGGTGTTCACGGTCGGTGAGGTGCTCGCGTTGCCGAGCGTAGAGCTTGTGG
>DATHTJ010000339.1:0-2491 GCA_035463315.1 Pseudonocardiaceae bacterium | reverse complement strand
CCCGGGTGGCCTACCAGCAAGCCATCGACTCCGGCCACCCCAACTGGGCACCGCGGGCGATGATCGGCCTCGGGCTCTTTCTCGCGTACCAGGGTGATATTGCGGGGGCCCGAATGGCCTACCAGCAAGCCATCGACTCCGGCCACCCCAACGCGGCCCCGCTTGCGATGGTCGGTCTCTCCCCCGTGCTTGCCGTCGAGGGACAAACCAACGGTGCCCACGTCCTCCTGCGGCTGGCTGCCCGCGCTGGGAATCCCCGAGCCGACGACTACGCGGCCGTGCTTGATGACGACCCCCGTGTTAGGGAACGAGCCCGCGCCAGCTTGAACATATTGGCCGATGGGGGAGATACCGATGCGCTGAACTTTCTGGGGGTCGCTGCGTGGCGCGAGGGAGCCCGTGATGAAGCCCGGGCCCTGTGGAGGAGGTCCCACGACGCTCGCAATGTCACGGCGCCTCTACTGCTCGGGGCCAAGGAGTAGCGGAGCGGCCCGTAACGCGAGAGCGGCCAGTCCCACTGCTGGTGGGACAAGGCCACCGTGGTGACGATCATGAACCACGGAGGCTTGTAGAGGTTAGATGACGGGAACGCCGGCTGTTGAAGTGGGTGTCACGGCCAACCTGGTGGCTAGACGAAAGCAAACGGGAACCGATTAGGCGCCTGGTCCAAAGCGACGCTTTAGCACTGCTGGCGGCCGCAGGCCCGGTTGCCCCGCACATGGGAGGCATCAGCATAGTAGTGCCGCACTGCTGGCAAGTCGATAATTGGCGCCGCAAGGCCGGCCCGCGCGAGCACGGCCGTAAGGCCGCGCGCAGCTAGCGGGATCGGCCTTGCGGCCAAGCGAGCAGGGCGACGAACCCAGTCATGTCCGCGCCGCCGCAGGTGGCGCGCTTGACGCTTCTATGTGTTGTCAAGTGGTGTTGGGGTGTTTCCGGTTTTTGTGTGGTTGCGTGGGGGTCTGCTGTGGTTGCGTGGGGGTCGGTGGGGGTGCCGCGCAGTGTGCGGGGCCGTCCCTCGCAGGTCAAGGGCGCCTTCGGCGTCGCTGACGCGATGCCGCTGCGCGCCACCCTGGACCTGCGAGCCTCTACGGCCCCTGGCGGGCAGTGGTGCGGGCAGGCGGGGGCCTGCCCTTCCTCACGCGCGGCACCCCCACCGACCCCCACTAGTTTGGGCAGAGGCGGGGCACCTTGGTCCTCTCCGCAGGTCGGCGTTACTCGGCGGTGGAGGTCATCGCGGTGGTGAGGGTGCGGTAGAGCTGGCGGGCGATGTAGCGCTTGAGGCAGCGTCGGATCTCGCGGGGAGTCTTTCCCTCTGCGGTGCGTCGGGCGACGTAGGCGCGGGTGGTGAGACAGTTGCGCATCCGGGTAATGGCGATGGTGTGGATGGCGCGGTTCAGGGCCCGGTCGCCGCCGCGGTTGAGGCGGTGTCGGATGGTGCGGCCGCTGCTGGCTTCCAGGGGGCTAGTGCCGGCCAGGGCGGCGAAGGCGGCGTCGTTTCGGCACCGTCCGGGGTGAGAGAAGCTGACGATGGCCTGGGCTGCGCTGACCGGTCCGATACCACGTTGGCTGGTCAGGCCGGGAGCCAGCTCGTCCACAATGGCCTGCAGCTGAGTGCGGTTGGCCTTGAGCGCGCGGGTGGCCTCGCGCAGCGCGAGGGCCAGTCGCCGGATCTCGGCCTGGCGCACGGCCTGGTCGCGGCTGGCCTGGCGGGGTACTCGGCGCCGAGCCAGGCTGGCCAGGGTGGCCTCAGTGAGCGCGCCGCGGGCGATCTGGCGCTCGGCGTCGTCTCCATCGAGCAGCAGCGCCCGCAGTCGGTTGGTCTGCCCAGTGCTGGTGGTGGTGAGCTCGTGGCGGGCACCCAGCAGGATTCGCAGTGCGTCGCGGTCCCCGTCGGCGCGGGGAGTGGGCAGCCGATCGGCATCCAGGCGCAGCGCGGTCAACACCGCAAGGTGGGCATCGATCGGGTCGGATTTGCCCTTGCCCCGGCGCTGCGTGCGGTGGGGCTGCTCACACTCCACGACGAGCAGGCCGGCGGCGGTGACCGCGCGGGTCAGACCGGCGCCGTAGCTGCGGGTCCCCTCGATCGACACGGCCACCCTCGGACCGGGTGTGTGCTGGACGATCCAGGCCAGCAGTTCGGCGTAGCCCGCGCTGTCGTTGCTGATGGTGATGGTGGCAATCGGGGTCCCACTCGGGCACGCGATTTCCACCTCATGAGTGTCGCGATGGGTGTCCACCCCTACCACGGCATCAACACATTCTGCCAACATGGGCACTGGCCTGGTGTCCTTCCTGGGCGTCGGGTCAACGTCGGCACCGGCCTGGATGGGAACACCGAGCGGCACATCTGTGACGGGTCACGCCATCGGCGGACAGGCTTCTGATCAGGCCAACCTGGTGAGCCAGGCCGGTGCCGGCAACCACAGCGGACAAGTCAAGACCAAGGCACGCCACCGCGGCCAGATCCCAATACGGGTCACACCGAGCTGCC
>DATHTJ010000338.1:0-2117 GCA_035463315.1 Pseudonocardiaceae bacterium | reverse complement strand
TGGCCACCGCGCCGATCCCGACGCCTACGAGTACCAGCCGGTAGCCTTCGATGCCGCGTCGCCAGGCCAGCGCGTAGACCAGTGCTGCGGTGCCCAGCCCGCCGGCTAGCGCGGCGATCGGCAGCCCTACTCCGGCCAGTGCCGTCCCGACCGTGCTGAAGCTGCCGCTGAACACGATCACGGCAACGGCGGCGGCGCTGGCGCCTGCGGTGACACCCAGGATGTCCGGGCTGGCTAGTGGGTTGCGGGCGATCGCCTGGGTGATCGCGCCGGAGAGCCCGAGCGCGGCGCCGACCAGGATCCCGGTCAGGGTCCGGGGCAGCCGCAGCTCCAGCACGATGAACTGGCGTGCGGGGTTGCCGCCGCCGGTCAGCACGCCGAGCACCTCGCCGAGGGAGATCGGGAAGTCGCCGCGGCCGATATTCGCCGCTGCCACCAGCACTACCAGTGCCAGCCCGAGCACCGTCACCGCGATCATTCTTGGTCGCCATACTCCGGAGAACCGGCCGACTCGCACCGGCGGCCGGCCGGCCACCCGCTCGCGGCGCAGCGTCCCGACCGTCCCCTCCGTCCCGGCGGTCTCATCAGTCCTGGTCGTCACAGTGTCACCAGCCGGCGTCGGCGCACCAGGGCGATGAAGAAGGGTGCGCCCACCAGCGCGAGCACGATGCCGACCTGCAGCTCACCGGGCCGCACCACCACCCGGCCGATCACGTCGGCGGCCAGCAGCAGCACGGCGCCGGCCAGCCCCGCGGCGGGCAGCAGCCAGCGGTGATCCGGCCCGGTCAGCGCCCGTACGACGTGGGGCACCACCAGGCCGACGAACGCGATCGGCCCGCACGCGGCCACCGCGGCGCCGGTCAGCAGCGTGATCGCCACCAGGCCGGTCCAGCGGGTCACCGCGACCCGCTGGCCCAGTGCGCGGGCGACGTCCTCACCCAGGGCCAGCAGGTTGAGCCCCGGCGCATTAAGCACCGCCAGCAGCAGCCCGGCCAGCAAGAAGGGCGCAACCTGGGCCGCGATCCCGGCGTCGCGACCGGCCAGCGAGCCGACTGCCCAGAACCGGTAGGCATCGAGCGTTGCAAGGTCGGCCAGCAACAGTGCCGAGGTCAGTGCGCTGAGCAGCGCGCTGACCGCCACCCCGGCCAGCGCCAACGTCACGGGGGTCGGCCCGCCCCGGCCCAATGACCCGAGCACGAACACCAGCACGCTGGCCGCGCCCGCGCCGGCGAAGGCGAACCACACGTAGCCGAACAAGCTCGTCACACCCAGCGCGTAGATACCCACCACCACGAAGAACGCCGCGCCGGCCTCCACCCCGAGCAGGCCGGGATCAGCGAGCGGGTTGCGGGTGTGACCCTGCATCAGCGCACCGGCCACCCCCAGCGCGATACCCACCCCGATCCCGAGCACGGTGCGCGGCACTCGCAGCGAGCGGACCACGACGTCGTTCTCGGTACCGGTCGGCGACCAGATGGCGTCCCACACCGGGCCGATCGGGATCGGCTTGGCCCCGACCGCCAGGCTGGCCAGCGACACCAGCGCCAGCAGCGCCACCAGCCCGGCGACGACCAGCAGACGGCGACGCCGCAGCGCGCTCGAGCTGGTCGGCGCGGTCGCTGAGGGCTGGCCACGCGGTGACGGACGGGTGGCGATCGACGTCACGAGCACCTCCTTCTCATGGACGCACACCCCGCCTACCGACCGACGATGCGGGCGGGTGTGCCGGTCGCCGTGGCTACGAGGTGGCGTAGCCCTGCATGTCGTCGAGCACCAGGTCAGCGGCGATCGGCCCGATGCCGAGGTACCACAGGTCGTCCGGTACCTCATGTGCGCGGCCACCCGACACCGCGCCGAGTCGCTGCCACAGCGGGCTCGCCGTGACCCTGTCCTGCTGAGTCTCGCCCAACGCGGCGTAGAAGAGCAGGTCACCGTCGGCTTGGGAGAGTTGCTCCGGACTGATCTCGACAAAGGTCTTGTCGACCTGTTGGGACTGCGGACGGCCGAAGCCGGCGTCGCGCAGGATGGTCCCGATGAAGGAGCCCTCCCCGTAGAGCCGGATGTTGGTCGGGGTGAACCGGAGCATGCTCACTGCCAGCGCGCCCGGGTCACCGAAC
>DATHTJ010000337.1:0-11163 GCA_035463315.1 Pseudonocardiaceae bacterium | reverse complement strand
CTGCCTGCGCACCGAGTCGCCGTGAAACGCCGGCAGCATCATCCCGCGGCTGCGCCGGTGCTTCTCGTCATCGAGCATGATTAGGGATTGGGCCCCGAGAACCTCGCCGAGTGGAATGGCCGCCTCCCCGGCATGGAAGATCGCCGGGTCGCCCCGGGCCACTGATCGGATGTCATCCGGATCAGACAGGAAGACGAGCGTGCCTATGCCGGGAATCCGGATAGTGAACCGATCGCCATAGCGACGGTGGCAGGCGTGCACGAAGCGGATGGGGTCCAGCCAGATCAAACCGGCTTGCAGCAGTGCTGGCAGTGGCGGGCCGGGAGGTAGCGCGCGCACCATGCCTTGGCACTATACGTGTTCCAGGTCAACCTTGCGTCGGCCGATTCGGGTCCCGAGCATCCGAGTCGGCGGGCGACACTGGCAGGGGCGAGCTGGCCCTCGCCGGCTGCACCCCGGGGCTTGGCGGAGATCGGCCCGGCCGCCCTAGAGGCAACCTTGCATCCCGGGGGAGGCCCTTCCTCACCTTCGGCGGGTCCCCGCCGAAGGCTGGTTCAAGCCGCCGTGACCGGCGTGGCGGGGCGTATCCGGGCTACGACGGCCATGCGGTCGAGGCCGAATCGGCGGGTGGCCGCGATTCTCGACCACAGGCTCCACAGCAGATCCGTGAGGTAACAAGCGCACCGGGTACGAGTTACGCCTCGTCGCTCTCTGTATTAGGGGTTTTCACCGGCAATGACACCACCGGGACCGGAGAATCGACGTTGTCGAATTCCTCCAGGCGTGCCTGGTAGTCGGCGGCTCCTGCCTTTTCTCCGGCTATCTGGTAGTCGGCGGTCAATCCCTTCTTCTTTGCCTCCTCGTCCACCTCCGTTGTCGTCTCGTCAGTTGCTGTCGTCTCGTCAGTTGCTGTCGTCTCGTCAGTTGGAGGCTCGGGGGTATGCTCCGTTTCCTGCGACGTGCTTTCTGGTTCAGTCATCGCCAGAGTCCCTTCTGTGGTGCCCCTTTGTTCCCTTGTAAATTTTGTAGTTCTCGGCATCACCCCCAGTTTCTCATACCCCGACGGAAGATCACTAAACGCGGACGCCCCATTCGGGTGAACGGATGACCCATGCGTGTGACATGCCTGTTGCCTGGCGGCCACCTGATGACGGGAGAAATTTCGCTCCGTCGAGGCCCATCGCCACCGTATGCGAGAGAACACCTCGTCAGGCCACCTGGCCGCGCCAGACCATGATCGGATTGATCGTGCGAGACAGCATCACTAGCAGCACTCTTGTCCTCCGCTAGCGGCTGACCCTGAGTTTGCTGGGAGGCGTTCCTCCGCTAACCCGGGGATGACGACCCAGCGGAACTGCTGCCTTGCCCGTATGCGCGTGATGCTGGTGAACGATGACAGGATGGCCGCTCAAGCCGTCGCGACGCGGTCGACGTCGAGATGGCGGCGCACGGTCACCATCGCGCATTGGTGCGGCACCAGCGTCACGTGTCGTACCCGGACCGGCTCGGCCGGCTCGGCGGTCGGCGCCAGCTCGACCCTGCGGAGGACTTCTCGCAGCACGGTGCGCATCTCGGTCTGGGCGAAGGTAGCGCCGAGGCAGCGTCGAGTTCCGCCACCGAAGGGTAACCAGACCGACGTGTCGACGCGCTTGTCGAGGAACCGTTGCGGCCGGAACTCCGCCGGCTCCGGGTAGTACCGCCCATAATGGTGCACCAGGTTGATGGCCGGTGCCACCAAGGTCCCGGTGGGGAGCCGGTACCCTGCCAGCTCCACCGGTTCGGTCAGCTTCCGGCCGATCTGCCAGACCACCGGCCGGGAGCGCAGGCTCTCCTTGCACACCGCGTCCAGCCAGGCGTCGTCGGAGTTCGCCGCGGCCTGCGCGGTGCGCTCCAGCAGGGCGGGATTGCGGGTCAGCCGCTCGAAAGTCCAGGCCAGTGCGGCGGCAGTGGTCTCATGCCCGGCCAGCAGTAGGGTGACCAGCTGGTCGACGAGTTCCCCATCGTCCATCGGCTGCTCGTCGTCGCTGGTGCGCACCATCATCGCCAGTGCGTCGGTCCGCTGAGCCAGGGTCGGATCGCGACGGCAGCGAGCGATCTCCGCCAGCAGCAGCGCGTGTGCCCTGGCTTTGTTCTGCTCGCGGCGGCGCCACAACCCGACATTGCGCAGTAGCCGAGGTGGCGGCAGTAGTTCCAGCGGAGAGCCGATCTCCACCAACGGTGGCAGCGCTTCGCGCAGGGCGGCGAGCCTGTCCTCGTCGTGCACCCCGATCACGGTGCGCAGGATGATCTCGAGCGTGATCGCCTGGGTCCGAGGCAGCAGCGGGAACTGCTCACCCACCGGCCAGTGCGCGACGTCCTCGGCGGTGATATCGACCATGTGGGCGACCTGCTTGCGTACCGAGTCGCCGTGGAATGCGGGCAGCATCATCCCGCGACTGCGCCGGTGCTGCTCGCCGTCGGCTACGAGGACCGACCTCGATCCGACGATCTCGGCGATCGGCATGTTCGCCTCGCCGGCGTGGAAGATCGCCGGGTCGGCACGCAGCACCGTTCTGATGTCATCGGAGTCCACCAGATAGACCATGGTGCCGAAGCCAGCAACCCGCACGGTGAACCGATCGCCGTAGCGTCGGTGGCAGCCATACAGGAAGCGCAAGGGCATCAACCAGACCAGCCCCGCTTGCGCCAGTGCCGGCAGCGGGGGGCCGGGCGGCAACGTGCTCACCATTGCAGGATCATACATACGTTTGTCTAACTGCGGTAGCATTCCAGCCCATGGGACATCGGGAGGCGCTGCTCGACGGCGCTCGGCGCTGCCTGCTCGAGCGGGGCTACGCGCGCACTACGGCACGGGACCTGGTGGCGGCGTCGGGCACCAACCTCGCCTCGATCGGCTACCACTTCGGATCCAAGGAGGCCCTGCTCAACGGCGCGATGCAGCAGTGCTTCGACGAGTACATCGAGCAGGTCGCCCGGATCGTGTTCGCCGATCCCGGTGCCACCCCGTTGCAGCGGGTGCGGGCCTCCTGGGAGGTGTTGGTGAGCACGTTCGAGCAGTACCGTCCGCTGCAGGTGGCCTTCGTCGAGGCGCTGGCGCAGGCTGAGCGGGTGCCGGGACTGCGGGCCCAGCTGGCCGACTGTTACGAGCGGCTGCGGGCCACGGTGGCCGAGATGGTGCGCGCCTCGGTTGGCGGCCTGCCCGATCCCACCGCGCGGCACGTCGCATCGTTCCTCATCGCGGTATACGACGGCTTGCAGGTGCAGTGGCTGCTCGACCCGCAACGGGCGCCGACCGCCGACGACCTGATGGCCGCTCTCGAGCTAGCCCTCCCCGCCGCCTTGGCCGCAGAGCAGGTTGGTAGCCCTTCAAGGACCACCAACCCCCCAGAGCGCTGCTCGTAACGACAGCCAACCCCCGCCGGCGCGCCGGCGGGGGTTGGCTGTCGTTTGAGATGTCCTGGACGGGGGTTGGTGGTCCTTGAAGGGCTACCAACCTGTCAGGACACCGCGACTGCGACGGTGAACAGGCCGGGTCCGGTGGCGGTCACGGCCGCTTCGCCGTTGCCGGATCGGTGCAGCGCCCGGATGGTCCAGCTACCCGGGGCGGCGAAGAACCGGAAAGCCCCGGAGGCCGAGGACACCACCTCGGCGGTGAACTCCCCGGTGCCGTCGAGCAGCCGCACGAACGCACCCCCAGCGGGTTCACCGGCCACGCACACCGTGCCAGCCAGCACGGTGTGCTTGCTCAGATCCGTCCCCGGCGGCAGGTCCTGATCCTGATCTGGTGCTCCGCACATGACGGCTCAGCCACCCAGCTCGATCGGCGCGCCGACCAGCGAGCCGTACTCGGTCCAGGAGCCGTCGTAATTCTTGACGTCGGAGTACCCCAGCAACTCGTGCAGCACGAACCAGGTGTGACTGGAGCGCTCGCCGATCCGGCAGTAGGCGATGGTGGAGCGGCTTTCGTCCAGCCCGGCCGCGCCGTAGAGCGCCTGCAGCTCGTCATCGGACTTGAAGGTGCCGTCCTCGTTGGCGGCCTTGGACCAGGGCACGTTCAGCGCGGTGGGGATGTGCCCCGGACGCTGCGCCGCCTCCTGTGGCAAGTGCGCCGGCGCCAGGATCTTGCCGGAGAACTCGTCGGGGGAGCGGACGTCGATCAGGTTCTTGGTGCCGATCGCGTCGATCGTCTCCTGGCGGAACGCCCGGATCGTGGTGTCCTGGTCCTGCGCGGTGTAGCTGGTGGCCTGCCGGCTCACCTCGTCGGTGGTCAGGGTGCGATTGTCGAGTTCCCACTTCTTGCGCCCGCCGTCGAGCAGCCGGACGTCGCGGTGCCCGTAGAGCTTGAAGTACCAGTAGGCGTAGGCGGCGAACCAGTTGTTGTTGCCGCCGTAGAGCACCACGGTGTCGTCGTTGCTGATGCCCTTGTTGGACAGCAGCTTCTCGAAGCTGCCCCGGTCCACGAAGTCGCGGATCACCGGGTCCTGCAGCTCGGTCTTCCAGTTGATCTTCACCGCCCCGGGGATGTGCCCCGCGTCATAGGTGGTGGTGTCCTCGTCGACCTCGACGAAGACGACGCCATCGGTGTCCAGGTTCTGCTCTGCCCAGTCGGGCGTGACCAGGACGTTCTCGCGGCTCATGCGCCAGCTCCTCGCTCAGTGTTTGTATCGTTCACAGTGGATTGGTGTGGGGGTGTCTCCCGGACGCGCAACAGCACCGGCCGCTGGAGGTAGATCTCGCAACCCAGGCACAAGCCGAACGCGGTGTTGAGTAAGGCCGTGCCCAGCGCCAGGGCCGTGACCGTGACGCCCAGCGCGGTGAGCCCGGTGGCGTATCCGGTAGTGCCGATCACGGCGAAGGCGAGGCCCACGCCTTGGGCGAATCGGACCGGTACAGGGTCTTCCCGCTCTGCCGATGTCTCGACCCTGCGAGCAGGTTCGAGTTTGGCTCATGGATGCTCCTGACCGTGGGGGGTGGGGATCCGAAAGGTCAGGGCGGCGGCCCGGCTGATCACCTGCTGTACCCGCGATCGTGCGCGAGGCACCGCCCGGTCAGCGCATCCGACACAGGCTGCTGTGCAGACGGCAGAAGTCGACCGCCCGGCGCTTGGTGAGCAGCGAGTACACGAAAGTGAGACTACCGGAGACTCCCGGTCTGCGGGACCGTCGTTCCACGAGCCGGACAAAAGATCACTCACACCGAAGTCACCGGCGGGGCAGTTCTGGGCTGGGCGTCTCTGGGCTGGGCGTCGGCGAATCCGGCCCCGGCTGTTCCCCGACCACCAGGTCGCTGCTCCAGACCCGGCCGGTCGATGTGGTCACGGAGAGGGAACCGTTGTGCTCGCCCAGGGTAGGAGGTGTCGCAGCGATGCGGACCACGCAGGGTGGCCCCGGGAATGTGGCGCCCGTGCACCCGTCGTCCACGATCGAGAACACGGCACCCGTGACCACGACCTCGCGAACGATCTCCGGAGCGCCCGAGTGGACGTGGAGGGCTTTGGTGACGGTGTGCCCGACTGCCACCTGCCCGAACGAGTACCTCGGGGGACTAAAGAAGGGCGCTCCGATGTCCACCTCATTGGACGCCTCCGGCGGATCAGCCAACACTGACGCTCCGGAAGGAGTTGGCATCGCGCCGTCGCCGCCGCCACACGCGACGAGAACGAACGGCAGGAGGAGGACCATCGACAGGCGATGGTGAGAAGCTGCAGCGGCGGTAACCACTCATCCTCCAGGGGAGAGTTCGAGCCTGATTTCGGGACCATCCGCAATGACGAGGACCGTTCCGGTGGACGGGGTCCAGTTCTCCGGCAGGAGGAAGTACCTGTCATTCGATCGGACGAGTAGCCTTAGTCCGGAGTAACGGTGGGAGTAGCGCGCATCCTCGTCAGGAACCCGGTCGCCGACCGCTATCGACGGGTCGATTCCGAGGGATCGCTCGCTATACAGGGTAACCTGCGGCTGCGCCCGGAGGTTGGCACCGAGCAATTGGGCCCGACCACGACCGAGCGCGTCCGCATACCGGGACATGCCCCAGAAGAGGCTCGAAAGGACCAGTGCGACGACGGCGACCACGGCGATGCGGATGTGCACGGCGACCGGTGCCCTTTCCGGGGTGCGCAGGCGGCGCAGCAGCCACATCGCATAGGCGGCGACGAGAGGTCCAGCTCCCAGAAGCAGTGGCGGCAAGAGGTACCACCGCAACGGCGCGGGCAGCGGGCGAAAGGTTGCGAACGACCCGACGAGAGCAACGGCCGCTCCCGCCGCCCCGACCATCCAGACGGCCGGTCGCAGCCCCGGCGTTTCCCTCCAGCGATCAACCAGGTGCGTGGCGACGGTGTGAACACCGGTGGCCAGCAGAACGACGAGGAACAGCACAATGAGCGGGACGATGCCCGCCTCCACACCCCTGATGAGATAGTCGGTAGTCGAGAAGCCGAGCGTTCCCAGGTCAACACCGAAGTAGCCGGAACGCGCTTCGACGAGCTCAAAGCCAAACCAGTAGACGAGCGCGGTCACGAGAGTGGTGGGGGCGACGACCAGGGCGACGACATCCAGCACCTGCTTGACGTTCTGGGTGGCATCGACCGGGGGGGCAGCCGGCGGGCTCGCCACCGCGTCCGGGGTATTTGCCAGCGTCGGTTGACGGATCGCGGTGGGGCGGCGTAGGCCCGTACGGCGTCCCCGGCTGACCATCACGACCTGCCCCTCCCGGCGCGTCGCCCGCCGCCCCGGAAAAGCGCCCGGAGTCAGCGTAGTACCAGACTGGCCGCAGACGATGGCCACAAGTGGCGTGATCGACACTCAGCGGTGTCAGAGGTGCGGTTGCCGCGCGCTGAGCACACCAGCGCGAGCCACCACTCCGTCATCCGACATTGCTCCCGGTCATCCGACATTGATCCCGGCTTGGCCTATCGTGACGTTGCGTGCGGTGCCTGCCACGACCAGCGACCCGGTCTCCACCGAGACCCCGGTGGGCGTGACCGCGAACGGGAGCGTGCCCAGTTTCACGTCAGTGCTCAGCGTCCTGAGCAGCAGCTGGCGGATCTCCCGTCGCAGGCCGACCGCACCGACGTCGTCGCGGGCTAGCCGCACGTCGAGGACGGTGATCTGCACCAGGCCACCGGTGAGCTCGATGATCCCGATCCCGACGATCTCGGTGCGCTGGCCGGCGAGATCGGTGGTCGCCATCATCCGGATCGGCGCGCGGTTGCCCGGTGTGGCATTACCGGTCGACTGCGTACCCGACGGCAGCAGTTCCTTGATCTCCTGGTCAGTGGGCCGCTGGATCCGGAGATCTTCGATCCCGATCGCCCGCCCGAGGTCGGAGTCCTTGACCCGGACCCGGCCGTCCACCCGGGCCGCGTGCACCGACTGGAGTGTTCCCGAGATCACCTCGGACAGCGGGGCATCGACGTCGTACAGCGTCATCTCCACGGCGACGTCGCGCAGCGGGTCCGCCGGCAGCCCGGTCGCCCGGATGTCAATGGCCGAGTACCGGCCCGCCAGGGCCTGGGTCAGGAACGGGACACCGTTGATCCGCACGGAAGGGTCAGTGGGCAGCCCGAGCCGCGCCCTGAGCTGCTGAGCCACCTGGTACTCGGCTACTGCGGCAGCACCGAAGTCCGCCGCCACGGCCAGGCCCACGACTACCAGCACAGCGATGACCAGCTTCCGCACGCAGCTTCTCCCTTCCGTCCGTTCGTGGTGCTCGGTGCGAGGGGGAGCACCAAGACCAGGTAAGCGGGGCCACAACCGGTATCCTCCCAGGACATGCTGTGAGTCGCGGTCGCCAGCCTCCAGCGGCAGGAGGGAGCGGGCATGGAACTGCTACTGCTCACCGCGGACCCTGGACCGGGTTCGGTGCTGCCTGCTCTTTCCTTGCTGGCGCACGGTGTGCGCCCGGCCGCTCCGGAGGTCGCCGCCCTGTTGGACGCTGGCCCGTACGACGCGGTGCTGGTCGATGCCCGCTCGGACCTGGCCGGTTCGCGCAGCCTGTGCCGGTTGCTGGGGTCCACCGGGCTAGACGTGCCGGTGGTGGTCGTGATCAATGAAGGCGGGCTGGTCGCGTTGTCCGCCGACTGGGGTTGCGACGAGGTCCTGCTACCCACCGCGGGCCCGGCCGAGGTCGACGCCCGGCTTCGGCTCTTGGTGTCTCGGCGCGCCGCTGAGCCGGGTGCTGGCCGCAGCGGCGCTCTGGTGCTCGGCGAGCTCGTGATCGACGAGGCGACCTATACCGCCCGACTCAAGGGCCGCCCGCTGGACCTCACCTACAAGGAGTTCGAGCTGCTCAAGTACCTCGCGCAGCATGCCGGCCGGGTGTTCACCCGCGCGCAGCTGCTGCAGGAGGTGTGGGGCTACGACTTCTTCGGCGGCACTCGCACGGTCGACGTCCATGTGCGGCGGCTGCGGGCCAAGCTCGGCCCGGAGCACGAGCAGCTCATCGGCACGGTGCGCAACGTGGGCTACAAGTTCGTCCGTCCGCTTCGCAGCATGAGTCCCCGGGAGCGGGCCGAGCAGCAGCACGCACACGCAGCGGAGCAGGACGCCGAGACCGCGGACAGCGCTGACTCAGATCGAGCTGACCGAGCGAGGGCTGACCCAGATCTGGTCGCCCCGGAATCACTGCCCGTGCAGCGGAGTTGACCAGGGCGTGGCCCTGGCGCTGACCTGGATTGCCCAGCCGTCCGACGGACAGATTGCCGCCGCAGCGGGACTGCTGGCCGCCGCTGCTGCCGCGGATGGCGTCGACCCCCTCTCCGAAGCGGCTGTGCTGCGGTTGCACCATCCCGGTACCGGGATGCACCTGCTGGCCCACGACCCCGCGGCCACCTTGGTCGGCTACGCGAGTGTGGACGGCCGGGCGCAGCGCCGCACCGCCGAGCTCGCGGTGCATCCAGCCCACCGGCGCGGCGGGGTAGGCGGTGCGCTGCTCGCGGCGCTGCTCGACCGGGTTGAGGGGCCGTTGTGGGTGTGGGCCCACGGCGAGCACCCAGCGGCGCTACGGCTGGCGCAGCGGACCGGGCTGACCCGCGAGCGCGAGCTGTTGCAGTTGCGTCGCGGGCTGGCCGACCCGATCCCGCCGCGAGCCCTACCCGACGGGGTGGCGCTGCGCAGCTTCGTGCCCGGCGAGGACGAGGCCGCGGTGGTGCGGGTGAACAATCGCGCGTTCTCCTGGCATCCCGAGCAGAGCCACTGGGACATCAGCCAGCTCGCAATGCGCGAGGCGCAGCCGTGGTTCGACCCGAAGGGATTCCTGCTGGCGGTCGATCCACAGGACCGGCTGCTCGGCTTCCACTGGACCAAGGTGCATGTCGACGGGCGCGGCGAGGTCTACGTGCTGGGAGTGGACCCCGACGCCCAGGGCAGCGGCCTCGGCGGCGTGCTGACCGCGGCGGGGCTGGAACACCTACGTGAGCGAGGGCTGGCGGAGGTGATGCTCTACGTCGAGTCCGACAATGCAGCCGCGCTGCGGACCTACCAGCAGCTGGGCTTTGCACACCACCACACCGACGTGGAGTTCCTGCGGCGCTGAAACCCGTGAGTGGCGATACGAGCTTGAGCCAACCTCATCGGCTTGGACTGCACATCGCGGGTGGCGCCGCCACCCCCGGGGCAGGGTTCAGCCTCGGTCGAGCCAGTCGGACACCACGCCGGATGCCCGGCCTCAGTAGTGCTCACCGCGCCGCCGCCAGGATCGCCTCCGCCATCTCGACGGCCTCCCCCTGGGTGAGAATCGTCTCGGTCACGGTGGTGGCGTCGAGCGTGACGTGCACCCGGCGTACCACCTTGCCGTTCACGAGATCGGTCTCACGCCACAGGATGATGGTGCGAGGGTGACCCTCGGGATCTTCACCGGTGATGACGAACCGGTGGGACTGGTCCTCATAGCTCATCGCGCACCTCCGACGCATCCTCGTTCGGGGCGACCCGCAGGAACTCAAAGCCACGCTGCTTGGCATGGTCGAGCAGTCGCATCGCGATCACCACATCCGGGCTGTTCGTCTGCATCGGGCGTCACCCTAGTCCCTGCTGTGGCGCGCTATCAGCAGTTCGTTGAACGGTTCGCCTTTGGTCAGCGGCGATCTTGGGTAACACCTCGGTCGTGTCCGCAGCACGGGTTGCATTCGCCCGGGTCGGGTGACACCAGTCGGGTCGTCCTCCGGTGCCTGGTGCCGGAGCGGGGTGGTGGCTCAGCTTGCTGGCGAGGTGGCGCAATACCACGTCGTCGGGCTGACGCAGCCAGAAACTCGCCTTGACATGGATGCGGCACGTGCGGCGCCGTTGCCCAAGCTTTATACCCGGGCGGCGACACGACCGGCACCGGCCCCGCCGATCCACCGGGTGATCACAGAGCAGCAGGTACAGCGCGACGCAGGCCCGGCACCGGATCGAGCCGGTCCCGCCGCCATCAAGGGATCCTGCTTCCACTGCGTCGCGCAGGTCGCGGCACAGCGCCTCGCGCATGAGGCGATGGGTGGTCTGCTGCACGCTCAGGTTCACGCTGGTGATCCGCCGGGTGTCGGTCATGCCGTGGCTTGTCCTCTCGTCCTGGTCGCTGAGGTCCCGTGGGACCTGTGCGCACTACCACAGCAGCCCCGGTAAGATCACAAAACGGGTCAAACGGGCTGCGAGCCTGTTTGACCCGTGTTTGACCCCCCTTCGATCGCGCCCCCGTGTGTGGAGATCCCCGTGGTAGGAACACCGTCGACAGGCGAGGACCCGCCGTTGTCTCTCCGCCAGCGACTCGCGGAGGAGATCAGGAAGCGGCGCAAGGCCGCTGGGTTGAGTGAGCCCGCGCTCGCTATGCGGGTCGGCTACACAAGGCAGTACGTGTCACTCGCTGAACGTCCCAATCGGGGTCTTCCCTCTGCGCAGCTGGTCAAGGCAATCGACGACGCTCTCGGGGCCGGGGGATCGTTGGTGGCCCTGCGGCAGCAGGCTTACGCTCAGCAGAAAGCGTGCCGGCCGGGCGGCAGCGACGCAACGGTGTCAGCCGGACGCGGGTCGGGCACCCCGGCGGAGTCGGCGGAGGTGGAGAACACGAATCGCCGCGAACTTGTCGCCTCGGCCGCCGCGATCGCCTTCGGTGCCGGCCTGGACCAGCCGGTAGGGAGGATCATCGCGGCGGCTGACGAGCCGCAGGTGCCAAGCCGGGTTCGGGCTG
>DATHTJ010000336.1:0-2477 GCA_035463315.1 Pseudonocardiaceae bacterium | reverse complement strand
CAACCACCCCAGCCCGACCACCCAATCCCCAACATCACAACAGAACGGATCAGGCGACGTTCCATCCTCGGTGGCTTGATCAACGAATACGAACCAGCCGCCTAAAAGACCAGGTCAACACTGCTGGCCAAGATCTGGCATCCCATACCGCTCAGCAAAGCGGCATCCATACCAGCATCGCAGGTGACAAGTAGGTAACAAAATGAGCCACTGCTATGACCCTGTTACGCACTCACGAGCACTCATGAGCGCTCGCGCCTGCGGGTGCGCTCCAACTGGTCCTCGACGTCCAGCTCGGCCGCCCGTGCCGGCGTCGGTGCCGTGCCCCCGAGGTGCGCGGGCACCCACCAGGGATCGTCGCCGGGCGCCTCCGGGTAGCGCGCGCGGGTCGCGTCGAGCAGGTCGTTCATCACGCCGACCAGCGCGGTCTCGGCCGCTGGCCCACGCCCCGGCGTCAGCGGTGCCCCGATAGTGATGCTGATCGGGATATGCCGCGCGGCGCGGATGGTGGGCTTGCGGCCCTTGGTCCACACCCGCTGGCTGCCCCACAGTGCCACCGGGATCAGCGGGACGCCCGCCGAGCGCGCCATCCGGGTGGCGCCGGACTTGAACTCCTTGAGGCAGAAGCTGCGGCTGATCGTCGCCTCCGGGAAGACCCCCACCAACTCCCCCGCCCGCAGCGCCTCAACCGCTGCGCGGAACGAGGCCGCCCCGGCCGCGCGGTCGACCGGGATGTGGTGCATGGCGCGCATCAGCGGACCGGTCACCCGGCTCGTGAACACTTCCTGCTTGGCCATGAAGCGCACCAGCCGCCTACGCTCGCGCCAGAACGGTGTGCCGGCAAGCGCGAAATCGAGATAGCCGGTGTGGTTCACCACCACCACACCGCCGCCGGTAGCCGGGATGTGCTCCTGCCCGGCCACGTCGAACCGCAAATCCAGGGCACGAAACAGGCCCAGCGCGATACGGGCCACACAGCGGTAGGTCCCATCTGCCACCGGCTCACGTTAGCGGTGCAGCTCAGTGGCCAGCATGGTGATGTCATGCCTGCTACCATGCAGGCATGACTCAGGTGACCTGGCGTGCTCCGGACGAACTCGTCGCGCGGGTGCGTCGCGCCGCTCACCAACGCGGTAGCAGTATCAATGAATTCGTCACGCGCGTGCTCGATGCCGCCACCGACCCGGAGCTGACTGACGACGAGTCGCTCCAGGTCCGTGAGCGGCTGGCCGCCGCAGGCATGCTGGCACCAGTCGGCCCACCCCGACCCAGGCCGGCCGAGGACGACCTGGCCGGCGCGCGGCGTCGAGCCGGCCAAGGTCACCAGCTCGCGGACTTGGTCCGCGAAGGCCGCGAGTGATCGTCTTCGCTGATTCCTCAGCGCTGGTGAAGCTCTATGCCGACGAGCCGGACCACAAACTGGTCCGCGAGCAAGGCAGTCTCGTCGTGTCGACATTGGCCAGGGTGGAGGTACCCGCAGCGATCTGGCGCAAGCATCGGATGGGCGCACTCGACCCCGCAGACGCCGCGGTCCTCGTCGCCGCATTCGAAGCCGACTACCACGGGTCTAGCGACGACCAACCGCGCTTCGGCGTGGTGGCCGCGACCGCAGGCGTTCTGGAAGCCGCCGCTCGGCTGGTCGGCGTGCACAGCTTGCGCGCTTACGACGCGGTTCAACTGGCCAGCGCGAAAGCCGCCGCCGAAGCAGTGCCGACCTGCCGCACGGTGGTGGCTTTCAATAGCACGCTACGAGCAGCGGCCGCGAAAGAGGGCTTCGCGCTGCTACCGGGTTGAGCAACGAGTGTGCGAAGACAGCAGCTGCGGTGGCTTCTCCCCCCTGCTTCTCACTGTTGGCGCAGCCACCGCTGGCCGGCCAGGCGAACCTCGGCGAGGTCAGTCCAACCAGACGGCGATACCGAGATGGTGCCCACTACCTCGGACATCCCGTGATAGCCCACCTGCCGCCCACGCAGCACGTGCGCTATCAAGTCACCGCGCCGCCACCGAATGGTGTAACCATCGTGACGGTGGCGATCGAGGAACACCCACCCAACCACTCCACCCCGGGCCATGTGTCGGCAAGAACCTCGCCCTCAATGACCACTCCACTCGTCCCATTGGCCCGCCGCCGCAATCGTTCGCCCGCCGCAATGAGGCGCTGGGCATAGCACGCCTGTTCGGCATCGCTGGCGCTACCCTCCATAATGCGCAGGGCCAGGGACGCCATAGCAGTGTTGATCCGGGCCAGCTCCGCGAGCAGCTCCTGGTCTTCCCAGCTCACCGCTGCGCTGACTGACCGGTGCCGTGAGGCAGGTCGTAGGCGTCTTGGCCTGGCTGGTCGTTCTCGTGCTCCACGTGCTCTCCGCCCATCTACGAGTCGTCGCTGGTAGGCACCCAGGACCGGGGATCGCCGGACCGGTGGAAGCGGGGGGAGTTGTCCCGGATGAGGGACGCACCGGCTCGGCGTTCGGCCCGGT
>DATHTJ010000335.1:0-4620 GCA_035463315.1 Pseudonocardiaceae bacterium | reverse complement strand
GACAAGGCGGACGTCCAGAAGAGGAGAAGTGGCCATGCTGGCACGGACAGCGGCGGATCGGGGACGGGAAGTACGGCTGCAGCTCCTGAGTGCTGCAGCCGAGCTCATCGCTGAGCGAGGCTGGAATGCGGTGAGTACCCGAATCCTGGCCGAACGCGCGGGCGTGACACCCGGGCTGGTTCATTACCATTTCCCGTCACTGCAGGCATTGCTGCGCGACGCCGCCCTGGGCATGATAAGTGATCTTCTGTCCGCTACCGAGCCCATCTTTGAGAACGCCCACACTCTCGATGCCGGCGTGGACATGATGCTCGGCTCGCTCGACGCCTACACCGGACGCGACCCTATGTCGCTGCTATTCACCGAGACCTATCTGGCCGCGACCCGCGATGAGATTTTGCGCATTGAGCTCATCGCCCTGGTTGACGAGTTCCGGCGGAAGTTGGCCCAATGGCTCGATGAGCACGGTGCGCACGCACCCCATGACACCGCTTCCGTGCTGGCCGCGACCATCGACGGCGTGATATTGCACAGGGCGCTGAATCCGGAGCTGACTTCGTCGGCGGTCGCACCGGTACTGCGCAGGCTCGTCACACCGGGCACGGCCACGCGCAAGAATGCGTAAAGGAGAGCAGACTGAGATGAAAGCAGTGATTTGTGGCGCCGGAATCGCGGGGTTGTCCCTCGCGCAGCGACTCACCACCATCGGCTGGGATGTGGTGGTGATCGAGAGATCGCCGGGTCCGCGCACCCAAGGCTATATGATGGACTTCTTCGGGCTCGGCTACGACGCTGCTCAAGCTATGGGAGTTCTGCCGCGTCTGCAGGAACTCAGCTACCGGGTTGAGGAAATCTGCTATGTCGACGAGTCCGGCCGGCGGCGCGCGGGATTGAACTACGCACGCTTCGAACGGGTGCTGAACGGTCGGCTGCTGAGCATCATGCGCCCCGACCTGGAGCTGGCACTTCGCGAGCAGGTGATCGGCGAGGTCGACCTGCGCTACGGCTGCGGCATCACGCACATCGAGAACTCAACCGACGGCGTGCACATCACTCTCACCGACGGGACGGTTCTCGCCGCCGACTTGCTGGTCGGCGCCGATGGCATCCACTCGAGCGTGCGGCACATGGTGTTCGGCGACGAGGAGCAGTTCCTCCGTTACCTCG
Source organism: Pseudonocardiaceae bacterium (assembly GCA_035463315.1). Taxonomy (GTDB): domain Bacteria; phylum Actinomycetota; class Actinomycetes; order Mycobacteriales; family Pseudonocardiaceae. Next base: position 3,453 of record DATHTJ010000335.1, on the reverse strand, counting down.
GCTATCACACCGCCGCTTACATCTTCGACGATCCGCAGATCTACGACTACGCGCACGACCGGTTCTGCCTCACCGACACCATAGAACGACAAATGGGATTCTACGGTCTACGCGATGGCCGGGTGGCCGCGTTCGCGGTGCACCGCACCCCCGATCCCACCCTTCCCGACGACACGCAGCGGGCCGTGCGCGAGGCGTACTCGTCGCTCGGCTGGGTCGTTTCCCGGGCACTGGCGAAGTGCCCGACGTCCTCCGAGCTGTACTACGACCAGGTCGCGCAGATCGAGATTCCGCAGTGGAGCCGCGGGCGGGTAACCCTGCTCGGCGACGCCTGCCAGGCAGTCTCGCTGCTCGCAGGGCAGGGCGCCGCACTCGCGGTCGCTGGTGCCCACGTACTCGGCGAGCAGTTGGCGAGCGCGGAGTCGATCGAGTCCGCGCTGACCCGCTACCAGGAGCTGTGGCAGCCAGTGATCACGGAGAAGCAGCAGGTCGCCCGGCGCGGGGTGGGATGGTTCCTGCCCTCGTCGTCGCTGCAGCTGTGGCTACGCAGGCTCGTCCTGAAGCTGACGAGCCTTCCCGGCGTGGACTCCTACGTCGGCACCAGGCTGGTAGGGAAGTCACACGACCACGCGGGCCTACGGCAAGGGTCCTCCATCGAGCGAGAGTGATGCTCAAAGCTGCACGAGGGAAGACCCTGCCGGGGCGGCCCTGGAGCGCGCCGCTACTTCTTCTTCGTCCGGGTAGCGCCGCCGCGTCCGCGCAGCGTCACCCCGGACTCCGACAGCACCCGGTGCACAAAGCCGTACGACCGCCCGGTCGCCTCAGCGAGCGCCCGGATGCTGGCGCCCTTCTCGTACTTCTTCTTCAGATCCGATGCGAGCTTGTCCCGGGCGATGCCGGTGATCCGGCTGCCCTTCTTCAGGTCGGCCACCTCGAAACGCCTTCCTTCCGATACTGGAAGGGCCAGTCATGGCCCTCGCGGCAATGATCGACCAGGTTAGCGATCTCCGCCAGACGATCTCCAGGCGGATCTGTGAGCGGTACCCGCGGTGGGCCGTTTGGAGTAGCGACGGTGCGGTCCTGCGGTTGCTGTCCGGTCAGGCGAGCTGCACCAGGTCCAGATAGTCGGCACTCCAGTGATCCTCGGTGCCATCCGGCAGCAGGATCACCCGCTGAGGATCCAGCGCCTGCACCGCTCCGGGGTCGTGCGTCACCAGCACCACCGCACCGCCGTAGTGGTGCAGCGCGTCGAGCACCCGCTCCCGGGACACCGGGTCGAGGTTGTTGGTCGGCTCGTCAAGCAGCAACACGTTGGCCGCCGACGACACCAGCGCCGCCAGCGCCAGCCGGGTCTTCTCCCCACCGGACAGAGTGCCGGCCAGCTGGTCCAGCTGCTCGCCACGGAACAGGAAGGCGCCCAGCAGGGTGCGTAGCTGCTGCTCGGGGGCGTCCGGCGCGGCGTGCCGGAGGTTGCACCACACGGTGGCATCGAGATCCAGCGTGTCGTGCTCCTGGGCGAAGTACCCCACCCGCAGACCGTGTCCGGCCTCGACCTGCCCGGCATCGGGGATCTCCCTCCCGCCGAGCAGCCGCAACAGGGTGGTCTTCCCTGCGCCATTAAGACCGAGGATCACCACCCGGCTGCCCCGGTCGACCGCGAGGTCCACCCCGCTGAAGACCTCCAGCGAGCCGTAGGACTTGCCCAGCCCGCTCGCGGTCAGCGGGGTCCGCCCGCAAGCGGCGGGCTGCGGGAAGCGGATCTTGGCCACCCGCTCGGCGCGTTGCTCGGTCTCCGCGCCGTCCAGCAGCCTGGCAGCCCGCTTCTGCATGTTCTGCGCGGCAACGGCCTTGGTGGCCTTGGCCCGCATCCGGTCGGCCTGCGCCATCAGGGCGGTGGCCTTCTTCTCCGCGTTGGCGCGTTCCCGGCGGCGCCGCTTCTCGTCGGCGGCCCGTGCGTCCAGGTAGCGCTGCCAGCCCAGGTTGTAGACGTCGGCCTCGCCGCGTATCGCGTCGAGGAACCAGACCTTGTTGACCACGGCGGCGAGCAGGTCGGTGTCGTGGCTGATCACGACGAGACCGCCGTCGTGCGCGGTGAGGAAGTCGCGCAACCAGGTGACCGAGTCGGCGTCGAGATGGTTGGTCGGCTCGTCGAGCAGCAGCGTGGTATTCGAGCGGCCGCCCGAGCCGTCCGAGGCACCGAACAGGATCCGGGCCAGCTCGACCCGGCGTCGTTGCCCGCCAGACAGCGTGCGTAGCGGCTGGGCCAGCACCCGGTCGGGCAGCCCGAGGCTGGCGCAGATCCGCGCTGCCTCACTCTCGGCGGCGTAGCCACCCAGCGCGGAGAAGCGGTCCTCGAGGTGGCTGTACCGGCGCACCGCTCGGCCTTGCTCGTCGCCGTCGACCAGCTCCGCCATCTCCGACTGCGACTTCTCCATCTCGTGCAGCAGCTGGTCGAGCCCGCGGGCGGAGAGCACCCGGTCTCTGGCCGGGACTGACAGGTCACCCTCGCGGGGATCCTGCGGCAGGTAGCCCAGCTCCCCGGCGCGGCGGATCTGGCCCGCGTAGGGCTGGCCCTGGCCGGCCAGCACTCGCAGCGTGCTGGTCTTGCCCGCGCCGTTGCGGCCGACGAGGCCGATCCGGTCGCCGGGTTGCACCCGCAGGGTGGCTCCGGACAGCAGGATGCGGGACCCGGCGCGCAGCTCGAGGTCGGTGGCTGTGATCACGATGAGGTAGCTCCCAAGGTGGTCGCCGGCAGGGATCATTTCCCCACGCGCCGTGGCGGGCGGGGCCGGCAGCACATCAGCTTGTCGCGACCACGCACCCATACTACCGGTGACGGCATCCCATTTAAGGACGACCGCCGACGTACGCTGTCCCGCGATGACCGATCCCACCCTTGACCTCACCGGACGCGTTGCTCTGGTGTCCGGCGCCAGCCGCGGCATCGGGCACGCCATCGCCGCCGCGCTGCTGGCTCGCGGCGCCGCCGTGACGATCACCGCACGCAAGCCCGATGAACTGAGCGCCGCTGCCGACGAACTCGCCGGCACCGTGGAGGACGGAGCAGACCGGGTGCTCGCACTGCCTGGCAATGCGGGTGACGCCGTCGCGCGGGCCGAGGCGGTGGACCGGACAGTCGAGCGCTTTGGGTCGTTGGACGTGCTGGTGAACAACGTCGGGATCAACCCGGTGTACGGCCCGTTGATCGACGCCGACCTCGACGTGGTGCGCAAGATATTCGACGTCAACGTGGTGGCTGCGCTGGGCTTCATGCAGCAGGCACACCGCGCGTGGATGGGCGAGCACGGCGGCGCGGTGGTGAACGTGGCCTCGGTCGCGGGGTTGCGCTCCACCGGGACGATCGGAGCCTATGGGATGTCGAAGGCGGCACTGATCCGGCTCACCGAGGAGCTGGCCTGGGAACTCGGCCCCTCGATCCGGGTCAACGCGGTG